>DZAL01000329.1 GCA_022729575.1 Thiomargarita sp. | reverse complement strand
ATTCCGGACTCCAACGGCACGGAATAAATTCCGGACTCCAACTTTCAAACAGGCCCGACAGTTATCTAGTGCGTAAGGTGAGCCATTAAGTTAAGTCGCGTTTATCTCGTTCCCACGCGCCAGCGTGGGAACGAAAAGAACGAGAAGAAACCTACTTGTGTGCATAGAGTAGCCTTACCAAGGAGGGGCCGGGGGTGGTTTAAATCAAAAATAGAATAATACTATGAGGGTAACACTATGTTGAGAATTATATTCAGCAGTCTATGGATAATATGTTGGCTTGGCGGCTGGGGACTAAGTTCCCAAGTAGGGGCCGAAGAGGAAATGTATTTAGAAGGAATTAGTGTAGTGGGAAAGGAAAAGAGTGCCTACTTATCCCTGACCGGCGAAAAATTTCAAGTGCATGAAGGAGAAACCGTCGGCGACTGGAAAGTAGCTAAAATTGAACAACATTCGATTTTTTTTACCACCGAGCAGGGAAAAACCACAGAATTGCGTCTGTATAATCGTCTTCCGTTGAGCAAAAAATCCGCCACTGGTGAGGGGGCTACGGAGCCAGGCGTGATTGAAAATAGTCCAGACGTTAAGATTGACGAGGATGAAACTGCCGCCACTACCAATGACCAAACCTCGTCGATAGAGCGAGAGCAGGTTGAAAAAACCAAGACGACTTCACCCTCGGAGTCAACCGAAACCGTGCCACCAGGGTATCGTAAAGTGCATACTCCTTTTGGTGACTTTGTGGTTAAAGCAGGGGAGGCTGATAAAATTAATGCCACCACCTCCTCTGCGGAGGATAAAACTATTTCACCGTCGCTACCAAACTCTGAAACGATTCCACATTCTGCTTCCGCCAAGGCCCCATCGACCACTACCTCACCGGCTAATAATTCCTCCGAAGACACTACTGAAGACACTACTGAAGAGCCTATACCACCTGGGTACCGACGGATGCAAACGCCATTTGGTAGTTTTTTAGTAGAAGATAAACCGAAAACCGATAAATAGACATAGACTCCGAGTAACAAACTTTAGTTGATTAAGTTGACTAAAAGTATAAACTAAAGTTTGCCACTCGAAAATTAATCGTTTAAAATAACCACTTAACAACCACAATTAAGGAAATGATTTATGAAAGCGCGTTTAAAATTAATAGAAAATGTATGCCTTTTAGGCGAAGCCGATAGCGGTCATGGAATAGTTATCGATGGTGCGCCAGAAATTGGCGGGCGCAACTTGGGTACTCGGCCTATGGAGTTAGTGTTAATTGGTTTGGGGGGATGCTCGGCGATGGATGTTTTGAGCATTTTGAAAAAGCAACGGCAAACGGTGACTGACTTTATGATAGAAGCGCAGGCACAACGACGTGAAGAAGAACCAAAAGTGTTTACAGAAATTCATTTACACTATATTATCAAGGGGCGTGGATTAAAGGAAAACCATGTTAAACGTGCGCTTGAATTGTCGACTCAAAAATATTGCTCGGTATCGGCCATGTTAGATAAAACGGCGAAAATAACATACGACTATGAAATGATTGAAGAAATTCCTTAAACTTAAGCAAGGGTGAAATTTTTTTCAATCGCCCCTTGACAATCATTAATAGTTGTTTTACAATAACGACCTTAAGTTTTTGGAGGAAGTTGTCTCAAAAGTAATAATTTTTTTGACCGTTTTTTGGACCCAGGTCATTTGGTCAAGTAAGCTGAATTTTTTTGGTGAACTATTGACAAATTTAATTGTTTACATCATAAATTGATGGCCGTTCTAATAGTAAGAAAAATAATCACAAAAACTTTTTGAAAATTTTTTATTTTGACACTTGACAACTTTCTACTAACTCTTCATAATGATGTAATCCTTCCTGTTATTCGTGGCTATGTAGCTCAGATGGTCAGAGCGCGGCACTCATAATGCTGAGGTCGGTAGTTCAATTCTACCCATAGCCACCATCTTTTATTTTTATCTTCAAATGTAACCACAAAGTGTGAGTTTTCCCAATCTCACTACAGCAAGTGGTGCTCTGAGACTACTTATGACATCAGGTGTAACTCACAGGGTGTCATCATATAGCGTTTAATCCACTCAATTAAAATAAAAACCTTTGTCGTACACGGCCCTAACGGTTAACTACAGCAAATATGGTCCCTTCCTAACGTCATAAAGCACGTTACTCTAGTCTAAAATGATAAAGCGGGTGGAATATTTTATAAATATATCAATGTAATTAATTAAACACTCGTTGATAACCCAGGCGAGACAGGAATATTACCCTTCCTACTGTGAGGTGAGAATGATAATGAGTAAAGCCCCCAAAGCATTGAAATTTAAACTACAAGGTTTTAACAACCTCACAAAAACCTTGAGCTTCAATATATATGATATTTGCTATGCTACCAATTCCAAGCAACGCAAACGTTATATTGAATATATTGACGAGGTATATAACAGTGAGCGTCTAACTGAAATTTTGACTAGCGTGGCCAACATCATTGGGGCTAATATTCTTAACATCGCTCACCAGGACTACGACCCGCAAGGTGCGAGTGTCACCGTGCTTATCGCTGAAGAACATATGAAATCGGAACGATTGCATGTCGACCGAGAGGAGCCAGGACCTTTACCTGAAATGCTGACTGATGCTCTCAAACCACCTCCTTTACCAGATGCCATTGTGGCACATTTGGATAAAAGTCATCTGACTGTACACACTTATCCTGAAAGTCATCCAGATAATGGTATTAGTACTTTTCGTGCCGACATTGATGTATCAACTTGTGGTCGTATTTCGCCATTGAAAGCGTTAAATTATCTAATTCACAGTTTTGATTCAGATATTGTCATCATGGACTACCGAGTACGTGGTTTTACTCGTGATGTGGAGGGCATGAAACATTACATTGATCACAAAATTAATTCCATCCAGAATTTTATTTCGGAAGATACCAGATCGCTTTATCACCTGATTGATGTCAATGTCTATCAAGAAAACATTTTTCATACCAAAATGATGTTGAAAAATTTTGACTTGGATAATTACTTATTTGACATTCACGCTTCTGATTTACCGTTGCATGAACGAGACCGCATTGAAAAACGGTTACGTCGTGAAATGATGGAGATTTTTTACTCGCAAAATGTGCCAAAGTTGTAATTGATTACTCACCAATTGGCCTGACCACTCCACTATTTCCGCTCCATTCTTAATTACCGCCAAATCTATTCTTCCCCTCCTTATCAAGGCCAGGTGGGGAAGTTGTCGCCCAATGCCATTCATTGGTAATCTCTGCCAACTAATAGAAATATAGTAATATCCGCTTATACATGTATGATTAAAATAATATTTGTAGTAGA
>DZAL01000179.1 GCA_022729575.1 Thiomargarita sp. | reverse complement strand
GCGTGGGAACGAGAAAAACTTGTGTGCATAAAAAACTTGTGTGCATAGAGTAGCTCCCTTAACAAGGAGGGGTTAGGGGTGGTTAGGGGTGGTTAGGGGTGGTTAGGGGTGGTTAAAGGTGGTGAATCAATCAAGTGCATTAATTAAACGCAATTTTCGTACCGACCAACCTAACATTTGTTGAATTTCTGCCGGTTGTTTATCTTCATAAAAATTGGCCAGAGGAGTGAAAGAGTGTTTGAGGCCAAGATGGGCTTTTAAGGTTTGTAATTCCGCCAGAATTATTCCGGTTAAAGCAAATACTTCAGTGGGAGTAATTTTGGTTTTAGTCAATTTGAACGCATAAATATCAACTGTCTCAATATGTGCTAAGTTTTGCACTCGTTTGATTTCGCGTAATAATTGTAGTGCCGCGGCAAATGAATCTTCGGGTTGTGCATCGATTTTTTGAGCCGCCGGAATAGTGTCATCTTTAATTTCTAACTCGGTTATTAACGTATTTACGTCCGCAAATATTCGCATTGCCTGTCCAAAGACCGTGGTAGGATTAAAATTAGTGCCATTGAGCGGATCAAGTTGATAAGACAGATAATTGAGTAAATTGAAATTATCCGTGATAGTTTGGTCCGGCTTGGCGGAATTAGTCATGACCGGTGCCGAATCTGGAGGAGAGGGAGAGGGAGAGGGAATATTTAAGTAAGTTTTTAAGAGGTCAAGTTCTAATCGAATTCGACAAATTTGTTCATAGACATGCAGAGAGGAGACCTCGACGGTGGGTGCCCACGACGGTACAGCCATAACTGGTAGATTGAGTTTTTGTCGTAATAAATTGAGTTTAAATAATACTTCATAACTTTTTTGCCAAGTATGGCGAGGTAATAACTGAACTTCAAGGTTTTCCGTGGTAATCTCTTCCTGAATGTTAAAATGCTGTTTGAGGAGGTTAATGTCGGCCTTGACTTGTAGTAATTGTAGATACACGTCATTAGGACTAATGGTAACCGCCATAGCAGAATAAGTTGGCCATAACATGAGCCAGTACAGTAAAAATGGATGGAAAGTATAAGTGTATCTCATATTAGCGATTCATGGTTTAATGGATTGAGTACATTGAGCTTAATATTTGAATTTAGTTTAGCAGATTTCCGAGAAAAATAGATTTATGACTTTTAAAGTATATAATTAAAGTGGTAAAATCCGTAGAATAGTAAAGTCGGGTCGCGCCGTTAATTAATAAATTAAGAAAATTATTTTGATAAATCAACAGATTTCATTGCACTAATGATTCCTTTAGAAAAAATCATTGTTCTCAACAAAGTCCCTTTGTTTTCTATGTTAAAAACAGAGGATATTCACATGATTTCTACGATTGCTAGTGAAGAAGCGTATGAAGGTGGACATGTCTTATTTAATGAGGGTGATATTGGTGATAGATTATTTATTGTAGTTTCTGGTGAAGTTATGATTCTTAAAAATAAAGATGGCCAAGAGCGACATTTAGCAACTTTGAAAGAAAATGATTTTCTTGGAGAATTAGCTTTATTTGATGCGGAAACCCGTACTGCTACAGCTAAGTGCCGTGGTCCTTGTATATTTTTAGTCATTGAGCGTAATGATATGGAACAATTGGCTCATGAATATCCAGCTATTGCCTTTGGTTTTATTAAAGTATTGATTAGCCGTATGCGTAGTATGGTACTTAATCAAAAAATGTAAAAATTTTTAGCTCCAGGTCCAGGAGTACAAAGCGAAGCTTTGTCACAAAGCAAAGCTTCGCTTTGTACTCCTGCTTTGCTTTATTCAATAACTACTAAAAACTACTAATGATTGCACGTCTCTTAGGCAACTTATTATCCATCAAACCTAATGAATGGGATGGCGTTCTCTATTTTTTCCTAGTATTGTTGGTATTTTCTTTTGGTGCCAGTTTTGCTCGCAGTATCAGCATGACTCTACTCATCCAAAATTTAGGGGGAAATAATCTCCCTATTATGTTTATTTTCATAGATTTATCAGTGATGGTAGGTTCCCTCATTTATGCCCATTACACGAAGACCGCAACCGGAATAGAAATTTTAGGATTTTTTCTCCTATCAACCACCTTCTTTTCTATTTTCACGCAGTTTCTATTTTTTTTTATGACCTTTGGCAATCAAGAATTGCACCGGGTCTATGGCTTTTTCTTTGTTGGCTTTTTCTTTTTTTACATTCTCATTTCAATTCATGTGGGTAGCGTAGTGGCCTCTTATTTCACTGCGGTCCAAGTTAAACGGCTCACCGCCGTTATCAATTCTGGAATGCCCATTGGCGGGATTTTAGGCGGCAGTGCTTTGATTGTACTGCTTAATATCTTTCACTTTCAACCGCAACAACTGGTTATTGTACTAGGCTGGGCCTGCCTAGGTGCGTTTGGCCTCTTGCACCTGATTAACACTCGCTTAAGTCCAGTACGTGCGGGCAAAGCCGAAGCTAAAAGTCATAAAAATCCAGTGTTAGAATTAGTAACCGCCTTTAAATATATTATTCGTTCTAAACTGATGATTTTTATGTCATTAGGTTTAATGTTCTTTGTTATTGGCAACAAACTATTGGAATATCAATATCAAACGATAATTTACTTTGAACTATTTCCCAACGCCACTCAACGGGCCACCTTTTTTGCCACTTATGAAATTTTTGCTAACCTCGCCTGGTTATTTATTCAACTCTTTCTAACTTCACGAATTGTGGTCAAACTAGGCGTAGGTGCTAGCAATCTTCTTTATCCAGCACTCGTTGCTATTGTAGTCTTGGGGTTATTCATTTTCTTTTATAGCAAATCTCACGGCTATATTTCACGTAGTGAAGTTGTGATGTTGAGTTTAGGAGTCTTAACTCAGTTTATCAATCAAGAAATGCGAGGCGCATTACGGACCCCGGCGAATAATTTATTATTTAACGCCATTCCGCCTAACTTATGGGGACTCAATAAAGCCTTCCTCAACGGTATTGTATTTCCATTATCCACCCTCATTGCAGGCTCCTTTTTAATCTTAATTACGGAATACGATTATGCTATATTTGGAATACAGTTGGGCTTATCTAAAGAGCAACAAAGCTATATATTACCACTCATAGTCTTTACCGTCTCGTTATTAGGAGTGATCGTGGCATTACCCCAATGGGCTGCTTATAATCAAGGGGTTTTTGGATTACTTAACCGTGAGTTGTTTGGCCGCCAAACTAACATTGGAGCAGGCAGCCGAAGTCATACCTTAAAAAATGTGCTCGATGAAAAATTGCGTAGCACCGACCAATATCATGTCATTGCGGCCCTTGAAATGATACGAGTGTTACGGCTCAGTTATTTTGTAAACCATGTCGGTAATTTACTTCTCAACACCCAGGTTTTTCAAATTAAAGAGCGCGGAATTAACACATTAACCGCTTTACCACAATCTCAAGCCAGTATTCACTATCTAGTAGAAGCTTTAAAAACTGAACAAGATTCTGAAGTATTACCACTGATTTTGAAAAATTTGGCGCAATTTAAAGCCATTAATCTCAACGAGATAGTGGTTAAATTTTTAGAACACCCCGCGCCTAAAGTATTTGTCGAAGCTAGTTTATATTTATACAATCATCCACTTTACTTAGAAAAATCAAAGATTGAACATAAATTACTGGCACGCTTGAAAGCCACCGAATCTTCTACGCAACTGGCATTCTATTTGTATGGTTTGGGTGAGTTGCACCAACCCCACTATACGGAGTTGGTCTTACCATTATTGGATGATATTAATTCTTCTGCCGAGGTCCGCTTGGCCGCTTTTACCGCCTTGGTGCGAATGCAAGAAGGTTGTTTACAAGAATACAAATTTCGTTTGATGGAGGCCCTGGATTCTTCAGATAAAGACATGAAAATCATAGCCTTGCGAGCGCTGAAGGAATGTCAATTGGAAGAAGGTTTAACCGAATGGATGCCCATTATTCGCCTCCTCGGTGCTAAAGATCGAACTTTAGTGAATGAAAGTAAAGAATTATTACGTCTGAGTTTAAGCGTTTGTAAATCCGCGCTGATCGCTCAAGCCTTTGCCGAAGATGTACCACCGCCACAACGTTTCGAAATTCTCTCGTTAATTTATCTTAGATTAACGGAAGAGCAAAAGAAACAATTACGAGAATTAGCCGACCACTCGTTGAAAAAGTTTGTAGAAATACATGGCTTATTGCGGATTCACCTGGCCAACAAAAATCGCAGTAAAGTTTATGACTTGGTCACTAAAGTGTTGCAAGAAATTGCCGAAATTCACATGTTACATGTACTTACCATGGTTACATTTGCTTCGGACAAAAATTTGGAATTTTTCCAACGAGTTAGTCGCGGCCTATTTTCGCCCAGCCGGGCTAATCAAGGTAATGCGCTGGAAGTATTATCCAATGCGGGGGAAAAATATTTATCGGGTCGTATCCTAAAATATTTTGATGAAGAACGTTCTTCCAACGATATTCAGGCTATTAATCGGATTCATTTGATATTATTTAGCGAAAAGTTAAAAATTAACGACCAAACTTATCAATTTCACTTAGCAGCTTTGGATCACTATATGCTAAAAGCCTGCTTATTATATATTGAGAAAGAAAACCTCCAAGATTTAAAATTGGAGCAGATGGATTCTAAACTGCGGCAATTATTTATGGAATGACCCGTGACGACGAAAAATAGCTCTATGTACCGAGATTTGACAACTTTCGAAAAGTTGTCAAATCTAACTCGGCTACCTTTCCAACCGCGTAAACCGTAATTCAATTCGGCGGCGTTGTTCATTAGCAGTACGGCTAGTATTGAGTGCCAATTCGCCGGTGGGTAAAATTAACTGGGCGGCGGAATAAACTCTAAATTTTACGTTAGCCAATTCAGTTTGCGATTTCAACTCTTTTTCTAAAAATAAGGCCACCGCTAAAGCCCGAATTAAACCTAAATCCGCATTAGAGCCATAGCGTAGAGTATCGATGGAACGAATGCCAGCGGCTACCTCTTCTAATTCGTGATCCAAATTGCCTTGACCACCCGCGATTTGTCCATCAGTATGTCCAATAATTTCAATCACATTGGCTTTATAGCGCAATAATTCGGTCTTAATAACTTGAATTTTACTTTGCAATTGGGCTTTAAAATCTTCTGACAAGTTAGCACTGCCAGTTTCAAAATTATAACCGGAGGCTTCATCTAAAGTAATAATAGGAGGTTTATCGCATTGAAATTCGGCTTGACAAATTTTTAACTGATTTTCGCATTTTCCTAACTGTTTGGAAGAAGTATCTTGCTCTTGATGACATTCTCGAAGAGAAGTTAAATATCGGTTTTTTTCGCCCTCACTGCGGATCAATGCCATCGTGCTTGCCGACAGGTTTTCGGCCGCTACTGATTTGGCTTTTTCGGCATCCAAGGTGGCCTGAGTGACCTCTGATTGGGCCTGAGCAACCGCGAAATTACTTTGCTTAAGTTTGTCCTCTAATTGAGCAATTCCTTGTTTAGTAAGAGCTAAATCGCTTAAAAACAGAAATTTTTCCACAAACCATAAAATTAAGAAGGTCATAAATACGGCCAAAATCATGTCAGTAATGCTGGGCCAAAAATTAAAATCTGAAGTTCGACGTTTTGATTTCATTATGGTTGGAATAATTCATTATGGTTGGAATAATTTGAGGCTAAATTTCATTGGGTAGATGTGTCCTACGCACCACTATTAGCAGCAGATTTGACAACTTTTTGAAAGTTGTCAAATCTTGACCGTACCAGAGTGGTAGTAGATTTGACAACTTTTTGAAAGTTGTCAAATCTTGACCGTACCAGAGTAGTAGCAGATTTGACAACTTTTTGAAAGTTGTCAAATCTTGACCGTACCAGAGTAGTAGCAGATTTGACAACTTTTTGAAAGTTGTCAAATCTTGATCGTACCAGAGTTGACCACCTGCGGCACGGTACGATCTTTCAAATAGTTCGCGTGTGGGACGACCCGACTTGAAATGGCATGGAGTCTAACGAGCGGCTTCCTGATGATAACTCAAAATTCTTTTGACTTCAGTTTTGGAGCCAAGAATCACCGGAACTCGTTGGTGTAAATGAGTAGGTTGTATTTCCATAATCCGTGCCAAACCAGTGCTACTCATCCCCCCCGCTTGCTCAATAATAAAGGACATCGGATTGGCTTCATACATCAAACGTAAGCGTCCACCTTTATCTTGGTTTTTGCTATCAAGCGGATACATAAATACCCCGCCACGGGTTAAGATGCGATGCACCTCCGCTACCATCGAAGCAATCCAACGCATATTAAAATCGTTCCCGCGCGGCCCCTCTTTACCAGCCAAACACTCATCAATATAACGTGTTATCGGCGGTGTCCAAAAGCGTTGATTGGACATATTGATAGCAAACTCTACGCTGTCTGGGGCAATTTTCAGATTGTAGTGACTGAGGATAAATTCACCGATATTTTGGTCCAGCGTAAAACCATGGACTCCGCGACCCGTGGTTAACACCATCATGGTTGAAGGACCATACAGCGCATAACCAGCACAAAGTTGTTCGGTCCCCGGTTGTAAAAAGTCCTGCTCAGTCGGTTTGTCCACATTTTCGGGGGCACGTAAAATGGAAAAAATAGTCCCCACCGAAACGTTGACATCGATGTTAGAAGAGCCATCTAAGGGATCAAATAGGAGCAAATATTTGCCGCGTGGATATTGCACCGGAATAGGATAAATCTCCTCCATTTCTTCCGAAGCCATCGCCGCTAAGTGACCGGCCCATTCATTCGATTTAATAAACACGTCGTTAGAAATCACATCCAGTTTTTTCTGAACTTCGCCTTGAATATTGTCAGTCTCCGCACTGCCCAAAATTCCTACTAAAGCACCGTGATTGACCAGATTCGAGATAACTTTACAAGCCGTGACAATATCATTCAGCAACGAAGTAAAATCCCCCGAGGCACCTTTAATTTGTCGTTGCTCTTCGATGATAAACTGTGTTATCGTAGTACGATTTTTGTGCATGGTAAGTATGACCTCCTTATTGAAAACCAGTAATTTTTAAGTTTATGGTCCACTACCATCAATTGAATTTTCTCTTCATCTATCATTTTAGATTTGCCAACTCTAAAAAATTTGGCTAATCTGAAAATGTGAAAAATGCAAATGATGAGGGTTATTAGTAATAACAACCAAATTATGCCAGCAATTGAATTGGTATGCAAGGCCAAAACTAAACTATAACTCAGCAATTCCCGCTCTGGATAAAAAAGTAGTATAATGAGAGAGTTATAGTAATATTCACCTATTGTTGTACTTGAAGTCTGAGGGATAACACCCCTCGAAGGGGTGTTATCCCTGCTGGCCAAACTCATTATGGGACAACTAGATAAGGATATTACAGTTTTTATAAAAAGTAGCTTGTAAAGACATAACTAAATTGAAAATAAATATAATTTATATTATTTTGATGGATGTTAAAAATACTTTATAATCAATTAGTTAAAAAATGTCCGAATTATTGTGTATTATTAATTTTACTCCTTGACTTTTCAATTAAATTAAGGAATAATGCTTTTAATGCTTTTGAGGTATAAAATTTCTTAAAATACTTGTTTGGATTCATCCAGAGAAACCATGAAGAATACTTCACTCCTCGATTTATACGTTGATTATCTAACTCACCTTACGCATCCTAACTAAAACAAGGTGTATAATATTTACATTGGGGACCACCAATAAATAAATTGTCCATTTAATCCCTCACGTCAGGGCAACCACCAGGGATTGCCCCTACCAAAATGGACTATCTATTTCTTGGTGGTCCCTTATGCGCTGAGGGTGATTTGGGGATGTTTTAATCTTTACACAAAATGCCAGAATAAATTCTGGAGTCCGACGAATAAGCCCCCTGTGAAGTCCAGAATTTATGCTAGATTTAGCCCCAATTAGCTATTTTTGCGTAAGTCCTAATAAAATTTGACCGATTGAAGTGAGGAAACCATTATGACTAACCCATCTCCCCAAAGTTCGTATGCACCTGATGCTATTGCGCTGCGTCACGAACATTTAAGAATTATTTATGGAGAACGAGATAGTGACATCTATATCAGCAGTTATACTCGTTCTGGTACAACCTGGACACAGATGATTCTGTATCAACTGACAACAGATGGGAATATGGATTTTGACCATATCTTTGAGGTGTCACCCTGGCTTTTTTATAATGCGCTGCGGAGTACCGAACCGACCTATCCACCAGAACCTCGTCTGTTGAAAACCCATGATGACTATAAATTTTTCCCTAAAAACAGTAAAGGCCGATTTATTTATGTGGTCAGGGATGGGCGAGATGTGCTAGTTTCGTTTTATCATCACCGCGTCAATGTTAAAGGATTTTCTGGCAGCTTTGATGACCATTTTAATGAATTTGTTTATGGCATGGAGTATAACGGGCATTATTACAACTGGTTTGAGCATGTCAAAGATTGGGTTGAAAATAAAAGCCAGTTGCCTATTTTCTATGTGCGGTATGAGTCTTTAAAGCAGGATTTTGACAATACTATTAAAAAAATTGTAGAATTTTGCGATATTCCTGTGACCGATGAGGTGCTGAGGCGCACGCGTGAGCGCACAACTTTTGCTTTTATGAAAGAGCATCAATTGAAACTCAGCCCTAGTCCAACTCAGTTTCGCGAGACGACAGATGCCCCATATAAAGTAAAAAATCAAGCCCAATTTATCCGAAAAGGTAATATTGGAGAAGGAAAGTTGGTGCTAACGTCAGGTCAAAATGAGGTATATCTCAAAAAATTTCATGAAGTGCTGGGCCATATTAATTCTCTTGCAGATTATGGCAAGTAACTCTTTGAGTAGAAGGCAGGTATAATAATGGTGTTCGAAATTTTCGTAGCGTGTGGTTTGGCCTATACAGGTGGGGTGGTGGTGAAAAATGTTGCCAAAAATCAAAAGCGTAAAAGTTTGGTCAAGGCAGTTTATCAAATAGAGGCCACATCAGAAAAGGCGTTGCTTGTCCCGCAGGTCAATACTGTAGCTATCGAGCAAAAGCATAAACTGGTTACCTCAGAAAAAGAAATTGACCGAAAATTGACGGTGGCGGTTGCTTCGACGGTTCTGGCCGCAGCGGGGAGTCTCTTTTACCCGCCGTTGGCTTTGTTCAGCATTCCTGGCCTGGTTTATATCGGCGCGGACATTTTCAAAAGTGCTTACCATTCAATTACCAAAGAGCAGAAAATAAATGTAGATGTGCCGATTTTCATTATTATGGTTGCTTGTGTTGGCGATGGTTATCTGTTTATTGGCAATTTCCAGTCACTTCTGGCGATGATTAGCCGAAAAATTTTGTTAAAAGTCAAAGTTGACTCCCAAAACGATGTCATTGATTTATTCCGACAGCAGCCGAAAAAAACCCATGTGTTGTGTGACGGAGTCGAAATCGAAGTCCTTGTTGAAACCTTAAAACAGGGCGATATTGTGGTCGTTAATGCGGGTGAAACTATTCCTGCAGATGGGTATGTTTGTTTTGGCACAGCTTTGGTTGACCAACACCTTTTGACGGGCGAAGCACAGCCCGCCGAAAAAGGCCCTGATGAAAAAGTGTTTGCTTTAACGCTGGTGTTGTTTGGCAGAATTGGCGTTCAGGTTGAAAACACAGGTTTGCACACCACCGCGGCGCAGATAGGCCAGATTTTGAATCAGACCACCAATCTTAAAACGGAGATGCAGTTGTGGGCTGAAAAAATGGGTGATAAAGCCATTGTGCCAATGATGCTTTTGAGCGCGGCTTGCTTGCCGATATTGGGTGACAGTGCATCGTTAGCTATCCTTAATTCTCATCCTAAATACAAGACTACCATCACCACCTACATTGGCGTGCTTAATTTTCTTAGCATTGCTTCTCAACAAGGCATTTTAATCAAAGATGGACGTGTGTTTGAAATGCTCAATAAAGTGGATACAGTGGTGTTTGATAAAACTGGCACACTGACCGAAAATAAAATGTGTCTTACTCAGATATATGCCTGTGAGGGATATGAGGAAAATGACATTTTGACCTTAGCCGCCATTGCCGAGAAAAGACAAACGCACCCCATCGCCATGGCGATTCTGCATGAAGCAGGCGTAAGACAACTAAACCTACCCGAATCTGATGAAACAGAATACAAAGTTGGCTATGGGCTTGTTGTTAAGAAAAATAGCGAAATGATTCGCGTGGGGAGTTTCCGCTTTATCGAAGCAGAAGGTCTTATTGTTCCTGCGGAAATAATGGAAATTCAGACGCGATGTCATCATCATGGACATTCCCTGGTGCTAGTGGCGGTTAATGAAACCGTTATCGGCGGCATCGAACTGAATGCGGTGGTGCGTTGGGAAGCCGCAGAAATTATTAAGGGGTTGCGTCAACGTAATATAAACTCGGTCTATATTATTTCTGGCGACCATGAAATACCCACCAAACGATTGTCCGCTTCTTTAGGGACTGACCGATATTTTGCTGAAATTCTCCCGAATGGTAAAGCCGATATCATCAAACAACTCCAGCGAGAAGGTAGAACCTTATGCTTTGTGGGAGATGGGATTAATGATTCGATTGCCCTGAAGCTGGCTGATGTGTCTATTTCTCTCAGTGGCGCATCCAGTGTGGCTACAGATACAGCGCAGATTGTTTTGATGGATGAAAGTCTGAAACGGCTTTGTATTCTTTTTGACCTGGCGAAAGAATATGATGTCAATATGAAAAGAACCTTTAGGGCGGTTCTCGTTCCGCACGCGATTGGATTGGGTAGCGCGCTATTTTTTGATGTTGGGCTGGTCTATTCGGTCATATTTAACCAGATAGGTTTGATGTTGGGCGCAGGCAATGCCATGTTGCCTCGCATACAGCATGACCGAAATATAACGAAACTCTAAAGTCATGGTGTCGCCATTTGACCATGCGCCTTTCTGGCCTATAATTCACCTCGTTCCCACGCTCCGCGGTCAGCCTTATACACAAGTGGTTTCAGTACCGAATTCATTAAGGTATTGTAACCTTTTCAGCACTTGAAGTAGCCCGACGGCCTCTCGTACTCGTCGGAGTCCTTTCCATACGGTTTGGGGACCAGGTGGACCATCAAGGGAACGGTTTAAATAACCGCCGAGTCGTGCTACCAGGTTGAGCATCTCTCCCAAGGAGGGTGGCGACACGGGAACTGGGAGGTCATGAAGGAGATGAACGGCTTGCCATTCTTCACGAGTAAACACGATTTCGCAACTTTGATGAGGCTCTTCGCGACCTAAATGAGTAGCAAACAAAATTCGCCAGGCAATGATGAGATAAAGTGCCACACAGGGGTCGCGGCGGTCAGCAGTTTCCAGTTGTAATTGTTCCACCTGGCACCCACTTTTGAGGACCTTGAAGAAGACTTCGATTTCCCAGCGACCACTATACCATTCCAAAATTTGCACGGCAGTGGCCAAGTCAGTTACTGGCAGAGAGGTTAATAACAGCCAATCGATGGGACGTTGACCCGCCGGTGGATTCTCCTCCCGAGCGAGAACCGCGTACCCGGCGAGGTCGTCCCAACGAACACCCGTTCGCGCCGGCGCTTTCAGTGTCGCACGAGTCGTTCGTACCTGTAGAATTGCGGTTCGAGCCTCCTGTTCGCCTTTGGTCGGTAAAGTCACGGCAACCTTACCTAGGAGAGGTGTACGATTCAGTTTTTCACGCAGTTTGCGGGAACTTTCGGAGGAGGCTAAACGCCGGTCTTGAGCGGCCCGGATAATCCATTCCGCACGAGTCTGGGGTGAATGTTCCAAAGTTTCGGCAAACCATTCATAAATATCTCCTTCCGCATCAGCCAGGTTGACTATCAAAGTCTCTTCTACTAAACTACTCACCTCACAGGCCAATTGATAACCGGCCACCCACCGGCGACTCTCCTTTTCGTCAATCCCTTTCAGCCGTCGTTTCTCACGGGGACTAGTTTCTAACCGTTGCCAAACTTCACCACCTAACACTCCTAAACTAACTCGTTGAGGAGTCACGACCAAGGTCGGATGCAAGAAAACTTCCTCCGACTCTTGCTCACTCAGGGTACCCAGTCCTTTGGCAACCGGGGTGTGAGTATATTTGAGAGAGGTAGTATCTTGAATCAACAGTACCACCGGGTGTTCTCGGCACCGCTCCACCGTAGCTCCTCTATGACTGGCCAGGACCGTGTCGAAGGTCACCTTTTCATTATCAAAAAAACGATAAGCCGCTAGAGTATCAGCCCAACTATAGTAATATCCTTATCCAGTTGTCCCATAATGAGTTTGGCCAGCCAGCAGGGATAACACCCCTTCGAGGGGTGTTATCCCTCGGAAGTACAACAGTAGGTGAGTATTACTATATTACAGGCCGCCGGAATACTCTCCTCTGGATGGTCTCCTAATTGTTTTAATAATAAGATGACGAGTGGCTTGCAAACAGAGTTTACTCTCCATATCCGCCGCAATTGGTCGGAAGAGAATTATCCATAGCAGTCGGTCCGATGAGCGGAAAGTCTAATGCGGTCTATTGGCTAAAGAAAAATAATTTTCCCGTAAACGATGACATGATAGAAAAAATCCTGATAAGGGCTAAAGAATCAGACAGGGTTTTAAAAGATGAAGAAATCATGGAAGTTATCAAAGACAATCAGTAGAAGGTGTTTGTAGATTCATGATTTACGATAAAACCGAAAAAGGAGGGCAAAAGATAAGCGCAACGCTCTTTTGCACTCCTTCAGCTTAACGTTTTAGAGGAGAACGATATGTATTATTGGGCCTTCTACATGCGGTCCGTGCATAGGCGGTCATATGGGCGTACTTGGCGATAATGAAGTCGGTTTATATACCACAAATCGAAATTTTAAAGGAAGAAACGGCGCGGTCACTTCAAAGGTATATTTATGCAATCCTGCGGTGGCGGCTTATTCTGCTATTGTGGGAAAAATAGCGGTTCCGGGATATTAAAAAACAAGGAGCAGGACGATGAAAGGCAAAGTTCATAAATACGGAGACAATATAGATACGGACGTAATTATTCCGGCCAGACATTGCAATACGCTTGATTTTAATGAACTTGCAAAACATTGCATGGAGGACTTGGATACAGAATTCGTAAAAAAAATTGAACCGGGGGACATACTGGCTGCGGGAGAGAATTTCGGCTGCGGTTCATCAAGAGAGATGGCTCCTCTGGCGATTAAGTATTCAGGAATATCCTGTGTTATTGCAAAATCGTATGCACGGATATTTTACAGAAACGCTATCAATATCGGTCTGCCCATCGTGGAATGCCGAGCGTTTATTGATGACCTTTCAGACCGCGACGAGGTTGAGGTGAAAATCAGAGAAGGGCTTGTTGATAATATAACGCTCGGCAAAACATATAATTTCCATCCCGGTGACCGAATCGTTGAAGAGATTATCGAAAACGGCGGATTGGTAAACTATGTAAAAAAAAGATTGGGAAAGATAGGGTGAAAGATATGGACAGCAACGTAAATATAAGACTCGATATGAATGAAAATCCTTTCGGACCGAGTCCTATGGCGACCGCGGCTGTTATAAACAATATAAAAACGATTTCGCTGTATAAAGACATGCGGGGCGATATATTAAGATCGGTTCTCGCCGAGCATTAAGTACTGAAGCATAAATTCGGCGGTATTTTCCCTCACCCCCGGCCCCTCTC
>DZAL01000178.1 GCA_022729575.1 Thiomargarita sp. | reverse complement strand
ATAATAAATAATTGTCAAGACTTATCGGGTTGGGATTGCAATTTTTAGGTACTATACAGACCCATTTGGAACAAGTGTACCGGTGAGTTTCAGAATATACAAAAAAGAGGAGGGAAAAAGCAAACACGACTACTTCAGAGAAATGTTAAAAGAAGTAAAAGCGGGTGGGATAAAGGCAGAATATGTAACGGGAGACAGTTGGTACGCGAGTACAGAGAATCTAAAATTCATCAGAGAAGAAGGATTAGGATTTCTGTTTGGAATCGAACGGAATCGCAAGATATCGTTGAAAAAAGGAAGCGAACAACAAGTGCAGAGGGTAGAAATACCGAAAGAAGGATTAAACTGTTACCTGCCAAAGTTTGGTGAGATAAAGGTATATCAACAGAAGTTCAAAGAAGAAAATCGTTATTATATCATCTACTTGCCAAAGACTGAGCAATTAAGTCTTCTGAACAGAGAAGAATTTGAACGGGTTCACGACACCCATTGGGGAATAGAACAATACCATCGAGTGCTGAAACCAGTTTGTAATTTAGAAGGTTTTCAAGTCAGAACGGAGCAAGCGATCAGAAATCACATTTTTAGTGCATTATGTGGGTACGTTCAGCTCTCGTTAGCTAAGGCTAGAGGAGAGATTATGAATTGTTACGAAATATCAAGAAAGCTCTTTTTAGAGGTCATTGCAAAATTTATCCGTAAGAACTCTGAAAAGTTCGAGTTTGTTAATTCACATTCTCAAATTTTTGTCAATGCGTAACTTCTATGAGTTAAAATTTTTAACCGAACTCTTCTTGACCCCATTAATATTTTGTACTACCCTTGATAGGGTATAATATTTATTTTTCATTAAAACACATTTTTTAACTGGTAATTATGTGCGCGTAGCAATTAAATAGCATTCTTAAATGAAAATAAGAAAGAAACTGATTATTAGAGAGTCCAAGGCAGTGAACGAGTCAAGATAGAAATATGCTCCTCCCCTATAATGTCAAAGACTGGATAATAAAAAGTGGACATCAAAAAAGCTATTAAGATTTAGAATGAATGAGGTGAGATTCCTCCATCCTTACTGGAATAGGATGACCCTATCATCAGGATTAATCTGAAAAATGCAGATTGACTTTAAGCAGATGAGAAAAATGTGTTACTAGCTGCGTCTAAAAGTGAGTTACGCAGGCATACAAAAGTTAATGCAGGGTAATAACTGACATGGTGACGAACAGAAAGGTAGTCAAACAGCCTAAAACTAAAATAATCACAAGAAGGCACTCTATGATACAAGAGATAGTTGTGTATCATATCCAGTGAGTGAAAAGGCAAGATACTACCCACCCAAACCAGTTAATAACAGTCATTTTAATGAAACTACGGATAACCTGCTCATGATTAATGAGGGGTTACAGAGGGTTTGATTCCCTATTGGAGTCATATAACGTTCAATCAAATGAGCTAACAATAGTAGTGGAAAAGCCTCTAATCAAGGTGAAGGGTGAAAATCCCCCATGAAGTGACCCAGAACTTGAAAACTAGATTATACTGAGAAAATTGATAATGAATAATGCCCTAAGTCCAATCGCTGGTACGAGTTATGTACCTGTTGTAGAGATAAAGGACATCCACTTCTCACCAACCTTCAGAAAGAAGGCGGAAAAGTGGGTAATCAGAATCAAAAGTACCATAATCAAAGTATCCAAAATATCAGACATACAAAAGGTTAAGAAACTTGAGAAACGGTTAATCAATTCCTTCTATAATTGGGTAGTGCAGATATATAAAACTGTACAAGAAGGGAAAGATAAATCAGTAGGTTATGGAAAACCACTGAAGTTATACAATAAAGGACGGGTTCTAAATATCAAGGAACTAAAGGAATGGAGAATTAAAGCCCTAGGAATTGTAAATGGAAAAATTCCATACAAACCTAAAAAGCTGAAAAGAATCTATATCCCAAAACCTGACGGTACAGAAAGACCCCTGAGTATCCCAACGTGGTTTGACAAAGTGATTCAAGGCTTAATAAGTGGAATGATTGAATGCAAAGTAGAAAGTATAATAAACAAAAACGATTTACTAGCATACGGCTTCAGAAAAGGTTTTAAGACATCTGATGCAGTTGGGAAACTACAGTCGTACTCAACAATAGGAAAACATCAATCAATCATAGAATTTGACATTGAAAAGTTTTATGACACAATCCCACATGACAAACTGTTAGCCACGATTGGAGAAGTAGACAGCAACACCAAGAATAACATTGAGAAAATGTTAAAGACAGAAAGTCTTGACCTCAAAGGAACGGTATACAAAGCAGAAAAAGGAACTCCACAAGGAGGGGTCATTTCACCAAATCTAGCAAACATATATGCCTTGAATGAAATTATGATTGAATTTAAAAATCGTAGCAAAAGCAAGTTAATAATGTACGCAGACAATGGAATAATTGTAGTCCACAAAGATGAAAAACCAGAAAACACTTGGTTCATACTAAAACAAGTGGTAAATAAAGCTGGATTGAAACTTAAGGATGCAAAAACCAAAATAATTAATGGTGAAAAGTTCAATTTTTGTGGCTTTGAAATTACCAGAGGAAAAGGTATAAAACTCAAGAAAGACACGATTAGTAAATGCAAGAAAGAGTGTGTGAAACTAATCCTTGATAAATCAATTCCAACCAAAAAGACCATTGAAAAAGGTTCAAGAGAATATTTAGATGGAACACCAAACCATAAGTTTAAAACGGTGTTTCCAATACTAGATAAAATCTTGCCAAAAATCAGAGGTGTAATAGAATATGGAAGAGACTTTATCAAAACTCCAATGAGAAAACAACTGGGAAAAATGATATGGGAAGTCAATCAATACCTATATCAGAGAAGAGAAATTAAACTTCCAGAATTACCTGTTAGAAAGAGAACTAAAAGCAGAATATATTTTAGTCCAAAAGCTAAGTCCTACTATCTTGACCCTAAAGAATGGGAAAATAGAACGGATGAAAGAAAATGGAATAAAATAGAACAAAAGCTATTCCAGCAACAAAAAGGAATATGCACTCTCTGCAAGGCAAAACTTGATGACCCAGTTGCAATTCACCACATTAAAGCAATAAAAGATGGTGGGGATAACTCATTAGGAAACTTACTATTGATTCACACGGAATGTCACAATCAATTACATTATCAACAGATTCAAAAACAAAAATCTTTTGAACTGATAAAACCACTCTTAGAAATCAGAAAAGTGGAGAAAACAGCAAAAGAAAAATACCAAATGGAAGTAAAAAGATTGATAGCCAAGGAAATCAAGGAAAAACAAGGAACAATTAACAAAGGAGTAAGAGAAACGGAATTCAGAAAATGGCTTATGGTCAAAAAGAATCAAGGTTTAGCATGGAAACTGAATAAAATGGGTATTACAACAATACTCTTAGACTACTTAAAATTCAGTGATGAAGAAATGATACCCATGCTAGTAACACTTGGAATCAAACCAATCAATCTGCAAGGTAACCCAACCTTGTCAAGCCAAAAAATTAAAGAACTAGAAACCTATTTCAAACAACAAACTAACCTAAAAAAGGAGGGTCGTATGAAAAGAAATGAAACTAACCTCCGTATGCAAATATTTGGAAGTAACCTTAGTTAGTTAAGGTCTAATTCAAGTTTGGAAAGCCGTGTGCCATGAAAGTGGCCCGCACGGTTTGGATGGGGGGGAGAGAGGACGAGTATCCAGTGAAATAATGAACTTAAGATTAAGTCACTGGAGAAAGAAATCTTTTCTCTATCCATATCACTGAGGAGAAATGCAAATGAACACTCATTATGTACCGTTGCGGCGGTACGGTAAATTCTTGTTGTTATCTACCTGGCTATTTTTTCTATGGCCAGACACCTATGCACAAAACCTACTGAGCCTTGGCCAAGGCACTGCAATGGATGCTGGGGGAGGAAAGATTGGGACCATGGCCAAATTTAGCGGTGGTATTGCCGTCAATAGCGCATCTTATCAAACCACCATGGTCCAAACTTTGGCAGACCCCGTGGATGTGATGGGTGATATTATCGTTGACCCAGCCGATGTGGGCAAAACGGCGGATATTTTTGTATATGCAGATGCCACTCTTCCTGTTTCTGAAGAAATCATGTATTTCATGTTGGGTCGGGATAAGGAGGGAAATCTGATTATTCCGTTGTGGGATAAACATCCTTCAAGTTTGGAGGCATTCATTCCTTCAGTGATTTTAGGTTCTCATCAACTTGTGCCTATGTATAGTGGTAAATTTATTTACCCTGGTACTTTGAAAGTGCATTTTGGGTATCGTTTGGAGAATGGCACGATAGCCTATAACGAACAACCCATTGATATAACGATAAATCCTGGTACGCCTAAATATAACTCTACTCCGCCGCCGGAAACGACTTTTGTTCTAGGTAGTAACGAAGTGGGCAAACCCGTGTTTCAAAATCTCATCATTACAGAAGTTGGGGATGCGGATTTACAAGTAAAATTTGATTCTATCGATGGCACTAATGCGGATGTCTTTAAGGTAGCTCCTGCAAATTTTGCTTTCACTATCGCAGATGGTGCGGTTTCGCCAGGAGTAGTGGAAATCCAGTGTACCCCTACTTTTGTGGGTGAGCATACAGCTCGATTAACCGTTGAGACCAATGATCCAGGCCAACCCGTGGTGGGTTATACCTTGCAATGTCATGGCGTGGGGGGTGAGATAGCTGGGTATTTTTCTGATCCAGCATCAGGTGAAACCTTAACTTTTGCTGAGAGTACCTCTTTCACTCAACAAATTACCGTTGCCGAAAATGGCAATGCCACTTTGGAAGTAAAATCACCGGTATTTACGGGTCCAAATGCCTCGGCCTTCAAAATCTTGGCACCAGAATTTCCCCTTGAAATAGCCGATGGTGGGGCACCACAAACAGTGACCATCCAATGTTCACCACAAGGTGCAGAGTTACTGACGGCAGAGTTGAAACTCAGTAGTAATGACCCAAAACAACAGATTATTTCTTATTCCTTGAGTTGTCAAGGTAGCATAGCTGTCTATGCCTCTAACCCTCTCCCCAATAGCACCATTGACTTTGGAAGTAGCATTATTGGCCAGTCTCTCAGTAAAGAAATAACTATTGAGGAAACCGGTAATGCGGATTTGGTCGTCAACCTAATTGGAATCGTGGGTAGTGAAGCCAGTGATTTTGCGGTGGTATCTCCCACTTTCCCATTGACTATTGCCGACGGTGGTGTAGCCACGAAAGTCACTGTGCAATGTACACCGCAAGCGGAAGGCGCACGCACGGCCCAATTGCAGTTTGGCACCAATGATCCCAAATTGCCTACCGTGAGTTATTCCTTGGCTTGTATTGCTACGGAAACCAAACAACCAGCCTATGGTTCTAATCCTTCCTCCGGTAGCTCCATTGACTTTGGAAGTAGCATTATTGGCGAGTCTCTCAGTAAAGAAATAACTATTGAGGAAACCGGTAATGCGGATTTGGTCGTTAACTTGATTGGAATCACGGATAATCAGGATAATGAGTTTACTTTGGTATCTCCCACTTTTCCATTGACCATTGCCGACGGTGGTGCGACCACGAAAGTCACCATGCAATGCACTCCCAAAGGGGAAGGAATACGCACGGCCAAATTGCAGTTTAGTACGAATGACCCTAACTTGTCGGTCGTGAGTTATTCCTTGAATTGTGTGGGAACGGCAGTCAAACAAGCACGCTATAGTTCTAACCTTCTCCCAAATAGCACCATTAAGTTTGGAAGCCAGTCTCTTAGTCAAGAGATGATTATTGCCGAAACTGGTAATGCCGATTTAGTCGTCAACCTGATTGGAATCGATGGCACTCAAGCCAGTGATTTTGCGGTGGTATCTCCTACTTTTCCATTGACCATTCTCGACGGTGGTGTGGCTACCGTAGTTAAGGTGCAATGTACACCGCAAGGCGAAGGGTTACGCACGGCTCAATTGCAGTTTGGCACCAATGACCCCAACTTGCCTACCGTGAGTTATTCCTTGGATTGTGACGGAATCGCCCCAACGCCTTACAAACTTACCGTCACCTCGTCAGAGGAAGGCAAAGTGACCAGTACTCCGACAGGAATTGATTGCGGTACCGATTGTACAGAAGACTATGCTTCTGGTACTCCAGTGACTTTGACCGCCACTGCAAATGCTAATTTCACTTTCAAAGAATGGAGTGGTGCTTGTACAGGAACGACTCCCTCTGTCAGTGTCATCATGGAAGCGAATAAGACTTGTACTGCTACGTTTGAACCTGTTACACCACCACCAGCACTCACTGTCATGGTGCAAGGTGATGGCAAAGTGACCAGCACCCCCGCAGGAATTGATTGCGGCACTGATTGCACAGAAGACTATATTTCTGGTACTCAAGTGACTTTGACTGCCACGGCAACTACTGCCAACATTCCTTTTAAAGAATGGAGTGGTGCTTGCAGTGGAACGTCCGCGACCACCAACGTGACTATGGAGGCGGCTAAAACTTGTACAGCTACGTTTGAAGTTGGCAAACCAACCTCACCGTACCCACTCACCATCACATTGCAAGGTGATGGCAAAGTGACCAGCACACCCGCAGGAATTGATTGCGGTACCGATTGCACAGAAGACTATGCTTCTGGCACTCAGGTGACTTTGACCGCCACGGCGAATGCCAATGCCACTTTCAAAGAATGGAGTGGCGATTGTGCTGGGACGACTTCCTCTGTCAGTGTTACCATGGAGGCGGCAAAGGCTTGTACGGCTACGTTTATTAAATCTGGTGAATCTGGTGAAATACGTCCTCTAACCGTCACCGTCCAAGGCACTGGCAAAGTCACCAGTGACTCTCCTGGCATCGATTGTGATATGAGTGGGACGAATTGTGTCCAAAACTATCCTGTGAATAATCAGGTCACTTTAACGGCTACTTCCGATACCGGTGTTGCTTTTCAAGAATGGAGTGGGGCTTGCACGGGCACGAATCCCTCTACCAATATCACGATGGATAAAGCCAAAATTTGTACTGCTACGTTTGTAGATGGACCCACTATCCCTTATCCTCTTACGATTATCGTAGAAGGTAACGGTCAAGTCGCCAGTACCTCTGCTAC
Source organism: Thiomargarita sp. (assembly GCA_022729575.1). Lineage (GTDB taxonomy): Bacteria > Pseudomonadota > Gammaproteobacteria > Beggiatoales > Beggiatoaceae > JAABRD01. The sequence continues at coordinate 6,651 of DZAL01000178.1, read as the reverse complement.
CGGCATTGATTGTGGTGTCGATTGCACGGAGGCTTATCCTTATGGTAGTTCCATTACCCTGACTGCTACGCCTAGTCCAGACCACTTCTTTGATAGTTGGAGTGGTGCTTGTGCAGGGATGGAACCTTCTATTACGGTTGACATAGACTCCACTAAGGAATGTACTGCAACATTTAAGGAGATTCCCATCAGTTATCCACTCGCTATCACAGTAGATGGCGCGGGTCAAGTGGACGTGCAAGGAGAGATTATGCCAAGCACACGGGCCACTACAACGCCTTGCACTGGCAGTTATTGCAACAACAACTACGTGGCCGGTGAATCCTTGACTTTAACTGCCATTGGCTCTTCCTTTAAGGGATGGTCTGGAAGTGAAGGTTGTACTGGTACCTACCCCGTGGTTAACGTCATCATGGATGAAAACACGACTTGTTCTGCTATTTTTGCAGACGGACAGTGTCCTGTTTCGAATACGGCATCGACTTGTTCTAACCTGGATGCGATTTCTGCCATACCCTCTGACCAAGCTGTACTGACACTGGGCACAGGGATTGACAGTGACAGAGACCAGCCGCGACCTTTCTCTTGCTTGAATGGGACGGCCAAGATGGTTGGGGGTAGTAGCGTGTCAATGCGAGTCAAGGCGTTCACTTCTTATAAAGAGGTGCTGGATTATGAACAGAAAAGTGTAAATGGCAACCTCAAATTCAGCATTAAGGCCATCAACGTCGAGGCGAGTGCGGGTGCCGACTTCATCAAGTTCTACGATGCCCAAAGTAAGTCTCGTTCTTATTTGTTGAAATATGAACTGAATATGACTCAACAATTTACCCCGAACCCCACGGCCCCTCTCAACCAGTATGGTCAATCTTATACTGCCGATGCCTGCCAGTTCAAGCAATATTGCGGGGACCAATTCGTCTGGCAACAAAACCAGGGCGTAAAACTCTATGTGGCTATGGCGTTTTCGTTTGACAGCACCCAAGCCTACCAGGAATTTACGGCAAAAGCGAAACTGGGAGTTGATGGCACCTTTCTGAAGAATTATTGTGACCAAGGTTGCCTTAAAAAACTTCCTATTCCCTTTTCGGCAGATTTGGAGGCCCAACTGACCAAGATGTCGACGCAGACCACAAAGAATGGCAAGTTGTCAATAACTTTCTACCAAGAGGGTGGTGAACCGCAGAAGACCGTCGCGGGGATTGCCGGTGCGATAACGTGCAACCTACAAGATATGAAAACTTGCAAGGCGGCTTTTCAGAAGGTGATGGACTACGTGGGAAGTGAGGAGTTTATCAGAGATGCCAAAGCCTCTCCAGTTATCTTCAACTCTACCTATTCTCCTTATTCGTTCATACCGGAGGTACCTGCATTGCCTTCTGACCTCACGCCAGAGATTGAGAATGCCCGTGAACAATTGGTAGCCGAGTATGTCAAGCGGAAATTGGCCCGTGACGAAGCCCAAAGTTTGTTAGACAGCGTTTGCTACACGTCTCGCAAATCGGAGATAGAACCGTTGGCGGAACGCCTTGCAAACGATGTGAATACCCTCGAACAGACCATCGAAGGATGTTTTAGTGACTTGGGTACTTGCGTAGAAAAGAAGTGCAAGGCTTTTCAAACCTTGCAATCTTACGATTTGTCGACGGTGCAAATTCAGCCGGAGGAGTTGTTGGGGTGTGGGTTGGTGGCTTATTATCCGTTTGATGGAGATATGAAAGACCAAATTAGTGGACAAGAAGGCACTCGGTTCGATGGGGTCAAACCGGTCGAAGGGAACGATCTAACTAAAGGTCCCTCTCTAACCACTGGTGCATCCGGGAAAGCCTACCTATTCGACGGTGTCAATGACCATATTGGGATGCCTCCGATTAGTGGTGTGGAACCTGCCTTAGATTTTACCATTAGCGCTTGGTTTCAAATCAAGGAGTATCATACGGATGGACGCAGTGCAATTCTGGACATGAGAGGTGAAGGAGGTTCAGAAAATAAGAGTTATGCCTTGTTTATAGACAGAGGAGATGGTGGTTCATCGAAACTGGCGCACCGTAGTGATCTTCCCAAACCAGGGTACAACTTTAATATCAATGTGGGGGATGCAAGAAAAGAGAATAAATGGCACCACACTGCATTAGTACGCGAAGGTGGTTACTTGCGAATCTATTATGATGGGGTCAACCAACAGAAGGATAAAGAGGTTGGAACAGAACTCTTGAGATGGAATGACTGGCGTGTGGGAAAACGGTATGTGTATGCAACAAACCCGGGAGTATCTGACCCTGGTAATTTTGCCTTCAATGGTGCCATTGACCAAATCCGCATCTACAATCGCGCTTTGTCGGATGAGGAGATGGCGAAACTCTTTGAGTTGAAGAAATAACGGGCGTAGGTTGGCAATCTTCTCCACTGGATGGTCTGAATCAGGATTTGCAGAATTTAAGAATTTTCAGAATGGTTGAGGTTTCATTCTGTTAATTCTAAAATGCTGGAAATTCTGATTCAGACCACTAGCCATGTAGGGTAGGCAACGTCTTAAGATTAGAGAAAGTAACGGCCTGAACTATTATTTATTCATGGTACTTGTCTTTGGTTCACCACGCTGCTATAATCAATCCATATCGCCTCCCTCAATCAAATGGCCTCATTTAAACCCAACACATGATTAAAAGTTTTAAAGACAAATCTCTACAAAGATGTTGGTACACGGGCAATTGTAAAAAACTCAAACCTGAATTAACTAAACGAGTCTTGATGAAACTAGAACAATTGGATGTGGTCACGACTTTAGATGACTTGAGAAATCCACCCAGTAATCATCTACACGAGTTGAAAGGAGAATATAAAGGTTATCTAGCTATCTCCGTTAACGGCCCGTGGCGATTAATATTTAGGTTTGAACAAGGTGATATTTTCGACCTTCAACTGATTCAATACCATTAACAGGTGACTTCATGACTATCACGCCTCGCAAACCGTTTACCCCAGGCGAAATTCTGTTAGAAGAATTTATGCAACCCCTTAACTTAAGTGCCTCTCAATTAGCCCGACAGATGAAAGTTTCCAATGACCGCGTTTATGACATTCTCAACCAGAAACGCGCTATTACCCCCGATACCGCTATTCGTCTTAGCCAGGTTTTTGGCACGAGCGTTGATTTTTGGCTAAACTTGCAAATCAAAACCGACTTGTGGAAAGCGTTACATGACCCTCACAAGAAGCATGAGTATAAAACGATTCAGCGAATGTATGGTGTTCATCATCCTAAATCCGAAACAGTACATGAGGCTATCGCTGCTGCACCCTACACGGGCTTGGTCGGATGAGGACATAGAGAAACTTTAGGAGTTGAAGAAATAACGGGCGTAGGTTAGCAATCTTCTCCACTGGATGGTCTGAATCAGGAGCAGAATTTAAGAATTTTCAGAATGGCTTGGGGGTTCATGCTGGTAATTCTACAATTCTGGAAATTCTGATTCAGACATTAGAGAATATGAAGTTTTTAGGAGTTCCCATTTATTATTCAAAAGAGACAAACCACATGAGTATCTTTATCGAACAACTGGCCCAAGACCTGATGATACTAGGCCAAGCGGAACGAGCTTTTCTCGCCCACCGCTTACTTGACAGCCTGGAAGATGACGCCGACGAAACCGTCCAACTGGCGTGGCAACAGGAGATTAGCCAACGTCGTCAAGACCTCCAAAGCGGTTTGGTTAACTGCACTCCTGTTGACGAAGTAATCACTCAGTTACGAGGAATCCTCAGACATGCGCGTAGTCACTCACCCCAAGGCTAACCAGGAATTAAAAGAAGCTGCACTTTATTACGACCACAACTCTCCTGGCTTAGGTGACGATTTCCTTAATGAATTTAGTGCCACCCTCTCGCGGATAGTAGCCTCGCCGGCGAGATGGCCTGTGATTCTAGGAACTGCTAGGTAATTAAAGTTAAATCGCTTTCCTTACGCCGTGATTTACGAAACGTTGCCCGAGGAAATTGTCGTCATAGCGGTGATGCACTTACGTCGTCAACCGTTTTACTGGTTCAATCGTCTTCAGTAATAACAACTGGTATGGTGCCTGACACTATCGCTTACACACCCGACGCGGGCTTGGTCAGATGACGAGATGAAACAACTTTATGTCTTGAAGAAATAGCGGGCGTAGGTTGGTAATCTTCTGCACGGGGTGGTCTGAATCAGGATTTTCAGAATTTAAGAATTTTCAGAATGGTTGGGGTTTCATTCTGATAATTCTACAATTCTGGAAATTCTGATTCGGACCACTGATGGTTGGCACTTCTAAATCCTCTAGTCCAGCGTGTTCCCTATTCCTAAGCCACACTACTCGGAGAAACCTGTATGACAATTTGTCTGGAACTGAACGACAACTTAATGAGACAAGCATTACAAATAAGCGGTTTAACTACGGAAACCGAAACGGTAGAAGCCGCTTTGCGCTTATTCATTGCCAGTGGTACTCAGCCTGGGTCTGAAAACCAACTACCAAAACGTTTACCTATAGACTTGCTTGATACCACCGTGAGGGGAACGTATAAAGACGGTGAAGCAGTTACCTTACCAGATGAATCAGCCGCCATGACCTCTACAATTGACTGGATTAATGAACCTTTCCTGGGCATGTGGAAGAATCGTGACGAGATGAAAGATCGTGTGGCATGGGTAAAAGAACTGCGTCGCAATGAATGGACGAGGTTTAAATGAGTATGGTCATCGATACGGATATTTTGATTGATTTGGGCAATGGTGTAGCAGAAGCGATAGCGCGTATCAAAGCCGAAAGTCAAAGTCACAAACTGGTTATCAGTGTAATTACCAAACTAGAATTATTGGTAGGTTGTCACCACAAAACCGAAATGCGCTCATTAGAGCAATTTTTAGCACGGTTTGAAGTTATTTCGCTAAGTGCCGCTATTGGTGACAGCGCGGTAAACTTGTTAAAACCATATCGTTTAAGTCATGGCTTATTGATGCCTGATGCGCTAATCGCGGCCACCGCATTAACTCTTGATGACTTCTTCTTATCCAAGAACCAGCGCGATTTTAGGTTTATTCAAAACTTGAAACTGTTGTCTTATCCATAATTCGCCCCGTGGTGGTCTGAATCAGAATTGACAGAATTTAAGAATTTTCAGAATGGGGTGGGTTTTATTCTGTTAATTCTAAAATTCTGCAAATTCTGATTCAGACCAGACGGTACCCACGGTGCTTAGAACTTGTAGGTCTTGGAAATCGGCGAGGTCAGTTTGCGCTTTACACGACTGGTATAGTTATGCTACAATCAACCTAGTGTGCAACACCTGTTTTAGTGTATGAATTGGAGTAGAGGCTTTAGCCGCAATGCCATTAAGTTAAACTAAAATTACCGCGTTGGAGTCCAAATCTTCAGATTTGGCAACGCCGTCTTATCTTGACCAGTCTCGTCCAAATCTGAAGATTTGGACTCCAACCGGCTAAAGCCTCTACTCCAACGTATTTAATGGCGGTTTCAGCGATTTCACACATTAGAACAGGTGTTGCACACAAGGTTACAATCACTTTGCTAGTAGTCATGTCAAAGAAGTTACTTGAATTTACCAACATGATGATTAATCCGGAAATTCTTATTCCCCGACAAGGACCTGATGAGATGTCGTCATCATCAATAAAAAGATTACAGAAGAATATGCAAAAAACTGGCTTTGATGCCACCCAACCTATTGAAGTTGCAGAAATCGACGGGAAATTCATCATTATTGATGGTCATCATCGAACTGCGGCTGCCATCAAAGCTAAAATTAAACACGTTCCGATTACCCGACTAAAAGTGACTATCGAACAGAGCCATCAATTGTTGCAACAAGCTGCCGAAGCTAAGTGGCGTGATGGCTAACTTAGAAGAGTAGATTATAATGCTAATGAAGATGAAAAAACAGTTAAAAAACCTTGTGCGGTTGCAAATCAGTCTCGTTGGAGTCTTGAAAAATCAATATCCTGAAGTGTCTGATTGGGAATTGTTGCTAGAGTTACCCAAACGTGGAACTTTGAATTGTAACGAAGAGGAATGGGAATTTAGGCGGCATGGACGAGGTGTATGCTTTCAACAACGACATGGGAAGAGGATGGTTATCGACGTTCATCGTGGTCTTAACCACCCTGAAGATTTTGATACGTGGCGATTACTTCAATATTTTGAGGCGTTGGGGTTGCCCGAAAGTGAGGATTTTTGGGAGAAGCAATTACAGGAATTAATAGTCGTCGGGGCCGTTTCTGAACATGGGAATACCCCAAAGTTATATACCTTAAATGAACGCAGCAAGAGAATTAATCAACATAATCGCTTCTACACCCTACACGAGCTTGGTCGGGTGAGAACATAGGGAAACTTTAGGAGTTGCAGAAGTTGCAGAAATAGCGGGCGTAGGTTGGCAAGGGGTGGTCTGAATCAGGATTTTCAGAATTTAAGAATTTTCAGAATGGTTGAGGTTTCATTCGGTTAATTCTAAAATTCTGGAAATTCTGATTCAGACCACTAGCCATGTAGGGTAGGCAACGTCTTAAGATTAGAGAAAGTAACGGCCTGAACTATTATTTATTCATAGTACCTAAAAATTGCAATCCCAACCCGATAAGTCTTGACAATTATTTATTAT
>DZAL01000177.1:12432-13864 GCA_022729575.1 Thiomargarita sp. | reverse complement strand
TCTTATTGCACTCCAGAGGGAATAGTACAGGTTCAAAGGGATTTTACTATAAAATAAAAACTAGCAACAATAATACGGTACGATTATTTTGGATAGCCGTATCAACCATTGACAGCATGAAAATAAAACTTAATTTTTATATAAATTGGGTGAATGACAATAATTTTGAAAATAAATTTATACCATTTTTGAAAAATTTTCAATTATTCTGTATAATTACTTAGTTGATTCGCTATAAAAATTCTCATTTATTGTAAAATTGAGGTCAATATTGTGTATTTTGAAATATCCCGCAAAGAATTATTAACGCCTTTAAAAATGGTTGTTAGTGTGGTTGAGCAACGACAAACGTTACCCATTTTAGGTAACATTTTAGTAAGTGTCAGGGATAATACCTTACATTTAACCGCCACGGATTCGGAAGTAGAAATTATTTGCTCAATCCCCTTAGAGTCGAGTTTGCAAACTGAAGAAGCGGAAACGACTATTCCTAGAAAACTGTTTGATATTGTTCGCTCTTTACCAGATGCGAGTGAGATTCAAATGAACGGGGAAGATAATCATATAGTGCTTAAATCCGGGAAGAGTCGTTTTAGTCTTTCCACTTTACCGGCGAAAGATTTTCCCGCACTGACTGAAATTGAAAATCCAGTAGAGTTTCGGGTACCGCAAGGTAAGTTTAGAGAATTGTTGCAAAAAACCGCATTTTGTATTGCTGCCAATGACGTTCGCTATTACTTAATGGGGTTGTTGCTGGAAATCCGTGAGGGCAAAATGTTTTTAGTTGGCACCGACGGTCATCGAATGGCGGTAGCACAACATGAGTTTGAGACCGAGCAGGTGGCTAAAGTCATTGTGCCACGAAAAGCCGTGTTAGAGTTATTGAAGTTGCTGCCGGCTAGCGACGAAGAAATGGTGATTACGTGTAATGAGCATCATATTAAATTTCAAATCAACGATTCTTTGGTAATGAATAGCAAGTTGATTGATGGTAACTTTCCAGATTGGCAAGGAGTGGTGCCGTTACATGCCGATAAAATTGTCCTCGCGGAGACGGCTTCGTTAAAACAAGCGTTATCGCGAGTTTCGATTTTATCCAATGAGAAATATAAAGGGGTACGATTGACGGTAACTGATAACTTGTTGATAGTGAACGCGAAAAATCCACAGCAAGAGGAGGCTACGGAGGAATTGGCCGTGGAGTATCAGGGAGATGAGCTGGAGGTTGGTTTCAATGGAGTCTATTTGTTAGATGCGCTTAATGTCGTTTCTACTTCACAAGTGCGATTGGCTTTCACGGACCCCAGTTCTAGTGTGTTATTGACTCATGAGGATAATGAAGATTTTAAGTGGATTATCATGCCAATGAGATTGTAACAGGGTGTATCTATTGATTAGAAAAAAGATTTGACATTGTCAAATCTAAACTTTT
>DZAL01000177.1:0-12332 GCA_022729575.1 Thiomargarita sp. | reverse complement strand
TGAAAGAAGATTTGACAACTCTTCGAGAGTTGTCAAATCTAAATTCAAATCTAAACTTTTTGAAAGAAGATTTGACAACTCTTCGAGAGTTGTCAAATCTAAATTCAAATCTAAATTCTAAACCTTTCTAAATTCTAAACTTTTTTGATTTTGGAGATAGTTATGCGCCAATGGCTCACAATAAGCCTCTTCTGGTTAATTCTACCACTTTCTACTCAGGCTTTTCCATTGATTGATGGACAAAGTTTTGTCTATGACGTGGGTCCACAGGCCGCGTTAACACGAGGTAGTTTGGATGCTTATGCGGGGATGTATCAATTACGAGTGAATAATACCAGCTACGTAGGAGAGATAATTGGCTTGTCTCCCGATGGTCGGGAAACCCGTAGCAGTGAGTTTACGGAGCCGGGGAGTGGGCTGACGGTAAAACGAGCCGTTTATGTGTCTAAAACGCTTAACTTCGCTAGATTTTCAGAAATTTTGGCGAATCCTACTGACCAGGAGATAGCGGCCACGGTGGAAGTATTTGGCAATTTAGGTTCAGGTAACCGAACTACTGCGGTGATTGACCAAGGCAATTTTTTAATTACCGATGATGTAGTCGACGGTCAATCCGGCAGTATGCCAGCGTTGTTGCACTATCACTCCCAAGTGAGCCATCCAATAGCGGCCACGCACACCTTAAATGGTAATCAATTGAGTTGGCGTTATCCTAAAATTACCGTACCGGCTAACTCTCAGGTACGTTTGATTTATTTTGTGGCGCAAGGTGTTGAGGTCGACACGGCGACGGCAGTAGCTACGTTAATTTTCAATAATCCCACCGCCTTGTATGAAGGACTCGGTGCCGGAGCCATCAGTCAAATTATCAATTTTACCTTGCCGCAACCGACCCCTCGTGATGGTTTTACGGAAACGCCATTTTTGAATTTAGGAGAACAACGTATAGGTACGTTGTCCGACCAAGACCCCTCATCTCATGCCCGCGCCAATACACCAGCACAGGTTTATGCACTGACTTTAAAAGCCGAAGATACGGTGACTATTCGCTTGTCAGCCGCGTTCAATACGTATTTATACTTATTCGGTGATGACCAGGGTAAAACTATCGTCGCGGCCAACGATGATGCGGGAGTAAATACCACTCATGCCGAAATAGTCTTCACCGCCCAGGAAGATAAGACCTATTATATTGAAGTCACGGCGCATAATCGTAGTGATCGCGGTAATTACACGTTAGAAGTGATTAGCGGTGCCAGCAATCGTCCACCACAGGCTTATGGCTTTGAATTTACTACCATCCCCTTGGTGGCACCGGTCGAGGTCACCTTTACCGATTTCAGTGTCGATGGCGATGGCGAAATTGTCGAACGGTGTTGGCAATTTGGCGATGGTACGGAGCTGTTTTGTGATGCCAGTAATCAGGCGCAACACACCTTTGAACACGCTGGTCAGTATAGTGTGGGGTTAACCATTCGAGATGATACAGGCGCGTATGCTTATCATAATGCTCAAGTTTCCGTGAGTGCTACCCAAGAGGGCGTGGTCTTGCCAATTTCTAATACCGTGACCGGCGAATTAGCCTCTTCTGATGTGCGTTCGCAAACTCGTTCTAGTGCGTTTACCGACCGTTATCTGGTGAAATCATTGATACCAGGACAAGAATTAGTCATTGAAATGACCTCGTCCGAGTTTGATAGTTATCTCTATTTGTATGATGAGTTTAACCGTTTAATTGCGCAAGATGATAATAGTAGCGGTGACAAGAATGCACGAATTCGTTATCTGCCGGTGCGTAACGGTGAATTATTAATTGAGGCCACCTCGTTTAAAGATAATGCGTTGGGGAAATATTACTTAACTTTAGAAACGGCTAACAATTATTCTGGCCAAGGGGTGCCGATTGAGGCTTCTACTTTTCTCAATAATCCATTGCAAAATTTATTTGTAGTGCGACTACCAAGAAGTTTCAACAGTAATTTTTTGCTATGGGATTTTGGTGATAAAAGTCCCGTTGTTGGTAGCAATGAAGCGATAGTTTCTCATGTTTATCCACGCCCTGACCGTTTTACCGTAAAAGTGAGCGCGATCGATAAACTAGGTCAGGAAATGACGGGGAAACAAGAATTTATTATGATTAATCAAGCCTTTGTACCCACGGTTCGATTTCGTGCTACCCCGTTATTTGGAGAAAGTCCGCTCCGGGTATTTTTTAGCAATGAATCGTCCTCGAACTTACCGGGAGATGAGTTAAGTTATATTTGGCAATTTGGCGATGGTGAAATTTCTACCGACACCAATCCTGCACATACGTTTTCTCAAGAGGGCACCTATCAAGTAGTAGTACAGGCCTATTCCAAATTGAATCAACAAAGTGCTTCTTACAGTATTCCGATTGCGGTGATTAATCGAGAAAGTAGTAAGATACCTGTGACTGGGGTGGTGCGGTTACGTCCTCAAGTGTTAATGGCAGGTTTTGACCCGATATTGGTGGATTTGTTGGATACGGATATTAATGTCTTTGCTCTCGTCAGACCAGGCGCGGTCCCAATTCAAACGGTGCGAGCAATGCAAAATGGCAGTGAATTTACCCTAGTGTTGCAACAGGTAGCTACTTATGCAAATGGCGATCAACGTTACGAAGCAGTTTTAACTTTGAGCAAGGGAGTCTTGCCGGTGAGTACGTTGGCGAATTTGTTTGGCGATAAACCAGGTCAGTTTAGAATTCAAGCCATTGACCAGGATGGACAATTTCAGGCGTTTCCGAATTTGGAAATTGGGAATAATCCGCTATTGGACCGTGCTCCGACTTCGTTAAATATTCAACCCTTACGCCAGGTGGGAGTGCGGCGCAGTTTGCCACAAGTGTTAGCGGCTGGGTTTGACCCAGCATTAGTGACCGTAGGAGATTCACAATTTTCGGTCAAAGCGATGGTGCGTGAAGGTGGCTTCCCCATTAAAAGTGTGACACTGGCGCAAAATCAGGGCGGGTTGAGATTACCTATGCGCTTGCAAGAGATCTTACCGAATGGCGACAAATTATATGCGATAGAGTATACTTATCCTCGTGATAGTTTGGAAATTGGTACGTTAGGGGGACTATTTGGTGATCAACCAGGCCAGTTTATGATTACAGTAGTTGACCAGGTTGAACAAACGCATAGTTTTCCGGCGCTGATGGTGGGTAACTTTCCGCGGCAGTAAGGACCGTGGCGAGGCTAACTCCTCTCCTTAAGTTGGAGTCCGGAATTTATTCCGTCCTTGGCACGGAATAAATTCCGGACTCCAACGGCACGGAATAAATTCCGGACTCCAACGGCACGGAATAAATTCCGGACTCCAACGGCACGGAATAAATTCCGGACTCCAACGGCACGGAATAAATTCCGGACTCCAACGGCACGGAATAAATTCCGGACTCCAACGGCACGGAATAAATTCCGGACTCCAACGGCACGGAATAAATTCCGGACTCCAACGGCACGGAATAAATTCCGGATTCCAACTTTCAAACAGGCCTGACAATTATCTAGTGCGTAAGGTGAGTTAAAAATTGGTACCAATGGAAAATTGGAACATTTGTATTTGGTCGCCGTCTTTAGCATTTAACGGTTTCGCTAAACTGAAACTTAAAATACCGATGGGGGCTAACCAGATTGCTGATAAACCTGCCGAGTAACGAATTTCAGAGGTGTCAAAATCTTCTTCAATGCCATACACGTTACCAAAATCTAAAAAGGTTGATAATCGCACTGAACTGGCTTTTTCAGTAAACGGAATGGGTAAAATAATTTCAAGATTACCCACGACTTTTAAGTTACCTCCTAACGGTCGGTGATTAGAGTCCAGGGGACCTAACGTATTGTCTTTGAAACCACGCACGGTACGCGCACCGCCGGCGGTGTAGTTTTCAAAGAACGGTAAATTTTTAGTATCACCATAGCCGTCGCCGTAGCCAACATTGCCTTCCATCGATAAAGTGTAATCTTTGGCCAGCGGATAAAGCCATTGGTGACGATAGTTTACCTTATAGTAATTTAAATCGCTACCAGGGAAAGACGTTTCTAAACTTAGCGTTTGTAATACGCCTTTATCCGCTAACAAGGTGGAGCGGTTACGGGTATCATGAATCCAGCTTGCAGTGAAGTTATAGGTATCATATTCGTTTCCATTTTGGTCAATAAAATCATGCACTTCGTTGGCACTATAAATTGTCGTTTCCAATTGAGTGTGATCGTATCCTAGTCCCAAGCGAAAATGATTAAATTCCGTGATGGGTAAGCCATAGTTGAGCGAAGTGCCATAAGCGTCGGAGCTATAACGACTCAAATTGGCTTCTTCCGCATCGGTAGTCCGGTAAAAAACCCGAAAGTTACGACTAAGCCCATTAATAGTAGTATAAGGGTTAAAATAAGAAAAATCATAGAGCGTATTGACTTGGCTATTATTAAAGGCCGCACTGATTCGATTACCAGAGCCTAAAACATTATCTTGGGTAATGCTGGCGTTAAATAACATGCCTTCCGTTTGTGTATAACCTAGGCCGGCCATGATTTCACCAGACGCTTTTTCGATGACGCTAATATTTAAATCTACTTGGTCTTCAGTATTAGGAACTCGTGGCGTTTCCATTTTAACTTCATCAAAATAATTCAGACGTTCCAATCGAGTTAAAGAACGTTTAGTGTTTTTGGTAGAAAACCAACCGCCTTCCATTTGTCGTAATTCGCGCCGTAACACTTCATCACGGGTTTTGGTATTGCCCTTAAAGTTAATGCGACGCACATAAACACGTTTGCCTGGGTCCACAAAGATAGTTAAGGCTACAGTTTTATTGGTTTCATCAATGTTAGGTACGGGATTAATATTCGCGTAAGCATAACCTTCTTCCCCAACTCGTTCCAAAATGGCTTCGGTACTGGCACTGAGAGCTTTACGTGAAAATAGATCACCGGGCTTAATTGTCAGTTGGTCTCGTAATTCAGTATCTTTAACCACTAGATTTCCCACTAATTTAAGGTCCGAAACGGTGTATTTATCTCCTTCGGTTAGATTAATAGTAATATATACCTTTTTCTTATCTGGTGTCACTGCCACTTGGGCGGAATCGATGGTGAAATTAATATAGCCACGATCTAAATAATAAGAACGCAAAGTCTCCAAATCGGCTTCCAATTTTGGTTTCGAATATTGATCAGCCTTAGTGAACCAGGAAAACCAGCTACCGGTACTTAATTGCATCTGGTCTAACAAATCGTCGTCACTAATGGTCTGATTGCCAACCAGAGTGATTTGGTCTATTCGTGCTTCTACTCCTTCCGAAATTTCGATATGAATACTGATTCGATTACGCTCTAATGGAGTGACTACCGATGTTAGCTGGACCGCATATTTACTTAAAGTAAAATATTGTCGTTGAATTTCCATTTCTACTTTTTCCAACAGGGAACGATTGAAGACTTGTCCTTCGGCAAAACCAGCTTCTTTCAGTGCTTTAGTCAAGTCTTCGGTGTCAATACTTTTATTGCCGGAAAAGGTGATTTTGGAAATGGCCGGTCGCTCTTCCACGCGCACGATTAAAATATCTCCTTCTCGTGCTAAACTAATGTCTTTAAATAAACTGGTTTTAAAGAGCACTGAAATTACATTACCCGACACTACTTCATTAAAGTAGTCTCCTACTTTGATGGGTAAATAGTTGAACACGGTACCTGTGGAAATACGTTCTAATCCTTCTATCCGAATATCCTTAATGGTAAAACTGTCAAAGGCGAGTCCTAAAGTGCTCCACAGTAGTAGCAAACTAAATAATAAGTTAAATAATAGGTAAGAAGTCAGTCGTTTTAAAGTGGAGATAGTTATAATCATTTTACCCTGTTTCAACTATTCAACAATCTAGTCAAGTCATTAAATATTGCCAATCCCATCAAACTTAACAATAATACCAAACCAATGCGTTGTAGTAAATATTCAGTAGCTTCCGTCAATGGACTACCTTTCACCCCCTCAATGGCATAAAGTAATAAGTGTCCACCATCCAATAGTGGAATTGGTAATAAATTAATTACCGCTAAACTGACACTGACTAGACCTAAAAAATTCAAAAATGCCACGAAACCTAATTGTACTGTTTTACCTGCATATTCAGCAATGCTAATAGCCCCACTGATATTTTTCGGTGAGATTTCTAATAATAACATTTTGAACATGACTCGCAAACTTAATACACTCATTTCCCAAGTCGTGAAGACTCCTCTAGTTAAGGCTTGCCATAAACCATAGCGCTCGGTTATTAAATATTGTTCAGGAATATCAAATTGACGTGGTCCATAGACTCCCATCCGTCCTTGGCCATTATAATTGTCAGGTTTAATCAATACGGTGAGAGTTTGCTGATTCCGTTCGATGCTTGCGGTTATTTCCGTATTTGGTCGTTTCGAGATGTAATCAGCCCATTCATCCCAATTTTTAATCGTTTCACCATCCACCGCTAAAATTTTATCACCCGCTTGCAAATTGGCACGTTGAGCTGCGCTGGCGGGCACAATTTCAGTGATTTGGGCAGGTGCTGCCGGCCGAAATGGATACATGCCTAATTTATCTAAAAATTCCTTTTCGGCAATATCGTCTATGGTGAAATTCTGCAAATCTAAAGATAACTCGTATTGATTGCCGGTGGGTGTTTGTACCGAATATTTTAATTCATATTCTTCATTTAATAATCGTTCTAACGTAATTTGAATCACATTATCCCATCTGGCCGTGGTTTGCCCATTGACGGCCATGATTTGATACCCCGTTTGAAAGCCGGCGCGGTCGGCTAAACTGTGGGGGATGACTTCACCAACGAGGGCTTTCATTCCCGTCACCCCGAATAGAGAGACCAGCATATAAGCTAAAATTGCAAATAAAAAATTGAAGAGAGGACCTGCGACGACGATGGCGGTACGTACTTTCAATGATTGTCGATTGAACGCCCGGTGCAATTCTTCCACCGGTACTTCTCCTTCCCGTTCATCTAACATTTTTACATAACCACCCAGGGGTATGGCGGCAATGACAAATTCGGTGTCATCAGGACCCAGATGACGCATCCACAAAGTTTGTCCAAAGCCAATCGAAAATCGTTGTACTTTGACTCCTAAACGGTGGGCAGTCCAGGCGTGACCAAATTCATGTACTGCCACTAAAATTCCAATGAGTGCAATAAAGGCTAAAATGGTAATAATAATGGTAATAATAAATGATAACATATTCTATTTAAAGTTCGTCAATAAACCAAAATAAACCAAAAACTATTTATGATGAATCCCTAAAAATGGCGAAATTTTTTAGGGTCTAAAATTATGGTCCGCCATTCCCAACCCCTCCTTGGTAAGGCGAGGAGAAAGAAGGATGGTTGAGACGGTCCACTATCTGTTGTGCAAATTCCCTGGCTTGAGCATCATCTTCTAAAATGGTTTCTAAGTGAGTGGCGATTCGACCAGGGATGTGGGAAAGAGTCTGGTCAATGACTTTGGGAATGGCAGTAAATGCCAATCGATTTTCCAAAAAAGATTGGACGGCGACTTCATTGGCGGCATTGAGAATAGCGGTAGTGGTGCCACCCGCGGCCATTGCTTCATAGGCCAATTTTAAACAAGGAAATTTAGCCAACTCAATGGGTTCAAATTCTAACCGCGCTACTTCTAGGAGGTTTAATCTGGCTACTCCAGAAGTCATGCGTTTGGGCCAAGCTAACGCGCATGCAATGGGGGTGCGCATGTCAGGGTTTCCTAGTTGTGCTAACATGGAGCCGTCTATGTATTCCACCAAGGAATGAATGATACTTTGTGGATGCAACACCACTTGAATTTGATTACTGCGAGCGGCAAACAGCCAACAGGCTTCGATGACTTCTAAGCCTTTATTCATCATGGTAGCCGAATCGACCGAAATTTTGCGCCCCATTTTCCACTTGGGATGAGCACACGCTTGCTCCGGTGTAACGTGTTGTAATTGCTCCGGTGAATAAGTTCGAAAAGGTCCACCGGAAGCCGTTAGCCAAATCTGATTAACGCCGATCTGCTCTAGTCCTGGCGTTTGCTGAAAGGTCATGGGTAAACATTGAAAAATCGCATTATGTTCACTGTCAATGGGTAATAATTCGGCACCTTGTTGTTGGACCGCATCCATAAATAATTGCCCAGACATCACTAATGCTTCCTTGTTGGCCAATAACACTCGCTTGCCGGCGGTGGCGGCGGCCAGTGTAGGTAATAAACCGGCACTGCCCACAATAGCGGCCATAACCATCTTGACTTCTGGTAAGGTGGCCACTTGTGTTAACCCTTCTTTCCCACTCAATACTTGGACCGGACAACGGGCCGCGGTTAACGCCTGTGCCAGTTGAGTCGCGGCGTTAGGGTCAACCATCACTGCATAATGTGGTTGCCATTCTAAACATTGTTCCAGCAAACGTGGTACTTGGTGATATGCAGTCAAGGCGATTACTTCAAATTCATCGCGATGTTGTTTGAGGACGTTGAGGGTATTGATGCCAATGGTACCCGTGGCGCCTAGTATGGTGATTCCAGTCAAAAGATAGTTCCTATGTTTTTAAAACTGTAGGGGTTGGGGTCCGGAATTTATTCCGTCGGGGTTGGAGTCCGGAATTTATTCCGTCGGGGTTGGAGTCCGGAATTTATTCCGTCTTAAGTTTTAACGGAATAAATTCCGGACTCCAACTACATCCCGATTAATCCAATTCCCATCAATCCAATTACAAAAATTGGAGCGGCTGAAGTTATACTGTCAATTCGATCTAAGATGCCACCATGGCCAGGTAAAATTTGACTACTGTCTTTAAGACCCATTTGACGTTTAAATAAACTTTCTAATAAATCTCCCAAAATGGAAGCGATTACCGTTAATATGCAGAGGACAGTAAACATTACTAACGTGCTAAGTGTCATGGTGGTGAAAATGGCATAACTTACTGCCATCACCAGACTTATCAATAATGCACCCGCCACGCCCTCCCCGGTTTTACCTGGACTGACTTTATCGGCTAATTTAGTTTTGCCCCAACGTTTTCCAGTAAAGTAAGCGGCACTATCAGCGGCCCAAATCAATATTAGTAACCAGAGGAGCCATGGTTGATTTGCCGATTGCTGAATATGCAGTGTGACTAATGCACCCCAGCCTGGGAGCAGTATAAAAAAACCAAGTAGCGATTTAACCCAAGGCGTAATCGGAAGGAGATTTATGCCTTGTTGGTAACGTAGTACCCAATAAAGTGCGATTAACCACCAACCAACAGCCAATCCTAAGAGGAAAGTAATCGTCTGAGGATAGATTAACAGTAATCGGTAAACTAGCAATAGGGTCAAACCTACTATTGTTGCATAAACATAGCGTATAAATTTATTTTGCCAACCTGCCAACCCAGCCCATTCCCAAGCGCCTACTATCACGAAAATTCCCATCATCCCGGCTAAGATGGGTGAAGGTAATTGTAAGATACCCCAAATCACCAACGGAATCAGAATAAATGCGGTTAGCAATCTTTGTTTAAGCATGAAATCTCCAAGATTTAGATTGGACAACTCACTTTACGCACCACCCCCAACCCCTCCTTGATAAGGAGGGGAGTCAACTTTAACTCAACCACCCCCAACCCCTCCTTGGTAAGGAGGGGAGTATACACCACCTAAGTCGCAGGGTTGACTCCCCTCCTTACCAAGGAGGGGTTGGGGGTGGTTGGGTTAAATCTAAACTTTTAATTCCTCATCTACTTGCTCCCCAGTCCGACCAAATCGGCGTTGGCGTGTAGCAAAAGATTCAATGGCCTGCATAAAGTTAGCTTGGTCAAAATCGGGCCAGAGGGTATCGGTAAAATATAATTCAGCGTAGGCCAATTGCCAGAGTAAAAAATTGCTCACTCGTTTCTCGCCACCGGTGCGAATAAATAAATCTGGTGCCGGTAAATCGGCCAAACAAATTTGTGAACTAAAGAGTTTCTCATTAATATCTTCGCTGTTTAACAAACCTTGGGTTACTTGCTGTGCTAATCGTTTAGCAACATTGACTATATCCCAATGGCCACCGTAGTTAGCCGCAATGACCAAAGTCAAGCCGGTGTTAGCCTGAGTTAACTCTTGAGTGGTGAGAATCAATTCTTGCAATTTTGCCGGAAAAGCACTGCACTCACCAATGATACGTAAGCGTACCTTATTTTTATGCAGTTTATTGATCTCGCGTTGCAACGCGGTGATAAAAAGTTCCATTAACCAGTTGACTTCTGACTCGGGCCGTCGCCAGTTTTCACTGCTAAAGGCAAACAGGGTAAGAACTTCTACGCCTTGTTCGGCACAGTATTTCACAACTTGGCGTACAGTTTCTACTCCCGCTCGATGGCCGGCATAGCGTGGTAACATTCTTTGTTTAGCCCACCGGCCATTACCATCCATGATGATGGCAATGTGGCGGGGGATCCGGGCGTTCTTCATTAAATTTCAGTTGTTAATGGTTGATGATGGAGAGACTCCGGAGAGACTCCGGAGTACCAAGCGAAGCTTGGTACCAAGCTTCGCTTGGTACTCCTGAACTCCTGAACTCTTTGTTTATACTTCCATCAATTCCGTCTCTTTTTCCTTCAGTACCAAGTCGATTTTAGCAATGTAGTCATTGGTTAATTTTTGAGTTTTTTCCTCCGCTCCGCGCTCTTCATCTTCAGAGATTTTTTTGTCTTTCACCCAGGTTTTAAGCTCATGGTTAGCATCACGACGAATATTGCGGATGGCCACCCGAGCACCTTCCGCCTCATGGCGCACGATCTTAACTAATTCTCGGCGACGCTCTTCGGTCATGGGTGGTAGAGGTATTCGTAACAGATTGCCAACGTTGGTGGGATTGAGTCCTAAATCGGAGTCCCGAATGGCTTTTTCGACCGTGGTTAACATATTTTTTTCCCACGGTGTTACTCCCAAAGTACGAGGGTCTAAGACGGTAATGTTAGCTACTTGATTAATCGGGAGGTTGGAACCGTAATAAGGTACCATGATATGATCAAGTAAACTGGTATGCGCTCTCCCCGTGCGAATTTTGATAAATTCCGCTTTTAGCGCTTCCAGGCTTTTGTGCATGTGGTCCTCAGATTTTTTTCTGAGTTTTTCGATAAGTTCGCTCATTGTGTTAATTCCTAGTTTTGACCAGTCTTCAAATTGAAGTTGGTCGCCGCGAAAATATGATTAATTAGTTTTTACCAAGCACTGAAGCAGAAATTCGGCGGCAGTTCCCCTCACCCCCCGGCCCCTCTCCCAGAGGGAGAGGGGCGAAAGAAAATAGAAGAAAATTTCTGCTTCAGTACTTATAATGAATAAATCAGGGTGCCTTCTTCGTGTCCAGTCATGGTTCGAATTAAGACACCAGGGTGGCCCAGGTTTAAGACTCTTAAGGGCATTCGGTGGTCCCGACAGAGCACTATGGCAGTCTGGTCCATCACACCTAATTGTTGTTCCAATACTTCCTGATAAGTGAGCCGACTAAAACGTTTGGCCGCAGGATTTTGTATGGGGTCAGCCGCATAAACTCCGTCAACTTTAGTGGCTTTAATCATTAATTCAGCGCCGATTTCGATGGCGCGTAAACTGGCGGCGGTGTCCGTGGTAAAAAACGGGTTGCCCGTACCGGCGGCAAAAATGACTATTCGCCCTTTTTCTAAATGACTGATGGCACGACGACGAGTGTAGTCTTCACACACCGCATCGATGCGAATGGCAGACATGACGCGAGTTTCTACTTGATTTTTCTGTAGTGCATCTTGCAAGGCCAGTGCATTCATCACGGTTGCTAACATACCCATATAGTCGCCGGTAACGCGGTCAATTCCGTTGGCAGTTAGGCCGGCCCCCCGGAAGATGTTACCACCACCAATGACCAGTCCTAGTTGTATTTCTAGTTGTACGATGTTTCGTAGTTCGTCGGCTAGTCGTTGCATGACCTGGGGGTCAATTCCAAACTCAGTGTGGCCCATGAGTGCTTCTCCACTAAGTTTAAGAAGGACTCGTCGATAAATCGGAGAATGTTCAGACATGATTTTTAGAGAAAATCTTCCAAAAGTTAAGTTAACCGTGGAAGAGTCTTTAACTCACTGTACGCACGGTTAACTCAACCACCCCCAACCCCTCCTGGGTAAGGAGGGGAGTCAACCCTGCGACTTAGGTGGTGTATACTCCCCTCCTTGCTAAGGCGGGGAATCTCCCCTGCGAGGCCGGTGGTGCTTACTCCCCTCCTTGCTAAGGCGGGGAATCTCCCCTGCGAGGCCGGTGGTGCTTACTCCCCTCCTTACC
>DZAL01000328.1 GCA_022729575.1 Thiomargarita sp. | reverse complement strand
GAACTAAAGTTAGTTCCACTAGAGAAGATGTATTTCTCTATCACCATTAGAATTTTCAGAATGGAGTGGGGTTCATTCGGTCAATTCTTTAATTCTGAAAATTCTGAGTCAGACTATTACTGTGCCCGAGTCAGAAGTCTTTGAGACCTCGTAGCGAGTAGAAAGCTATGGGGTCTTTCTTTTATTTAGAAATTTGCTAAAATAGTTATTAGCGTACCCTTGACAACGCTTTACCCAACCTAAGACAATAATTTTTTTAGCACACCTAAATGAAACACCTTAAACTTTACCTAGAAACCTCGACTTGGAATTTTTATTACGCCGACGATGCCCCCGAAAAACAAGCCGTGACTCGTGCCTTTTTTGAGTCCTTGCCCAACAGCCCTTATGACCTCTACATTTCTGAAGTAGTCTTAGAAGAAATTGATAATGCTTCCACCGCTAAAGCCACTCAACTAAGAAAGTTAATGGCGCAATTTCCCTTAACCATGTTGGTCTGGGAAACTGACGTGCAAGAATTGGCCACGAAATACTTAACTCATCAAGTGTTGCCACCCAAAGCACGTCGTGACGCACAGCATGTGGCATTTGCCACAGTCAATGAATTGGACTATCTTATTAGTTGGAATCTGCGACATCTTGCCAATATACACCGTACACAAAAAATCAATGCCATTAACCTGTTAAACGGTTATACTAAACCATTGCAACTGATAACACCCATGGAGGTACAGTCTTATGACCTTGACAATCGATAAATCGCTAGCTGAAGTCTTGGAATGGCGCGAACAGTCACAACAGGCTTGTGAGGGAATGTCGCCCGCCGAAGAAGGGGCTTACATTCATCAAAAAGCACAAGCATTTATGCAACGACATCATCTGAATTTGGTCACGATGGACTCTCGCAGCAGAACCAACCGTTCTTCAATTCAGCGAGCGTAGGGTGCGTTAGCGATAGCGTAACGCACCATTTCGAGATACCAAAAGGTGCGTTGCGGCGCAAACAGACGCGCCTAACGCACCCTACCTGGCTACCTGGCTGAAGAAAAACCACCCCTAACCCCTCCTTGGAAAGGAGGGGAATTAGTCTCTGGCCGCCTTGAAAATGAGGGGGAGGGACTATTTCTCTGTCTTTATGGTTTACTGAGGTGGGGGTGGTGAAATTATGTTATCCCTTGCAGTATGGAAATATTGCAGGGGATTTTGGTTGATGCTACATGCCACTCTAGTTTTAGAGTTGATTGATAACTGAACCACTGATATAATAACTCATCCGGTCAAATCACTTTCAAGAGATAAGATTAAGATGCTCACCGAAAAACAGATTTACGCACAACTTTACCAACTTCCTGAACACTCCCAAGCGGAAGTATTACATTACATTCAATTTCTAGTCTCTCAACAGACTCATCATCTCGCGCACGCTTCACCCAAACCAAAGAAGCGTAAATTCGGGAGTGTGCCTGGTAAATATCAACTAGCGGCCGATTTTGATGCTCCTTTAGAGGATTTTCAGGATTATTTGTCATGACTAAATTTCTGCTTGACACACATACCTTTTTATGGTTTGTCTCTGGTGCCTCAGAATTAAGCAACACGGCCCGAAACTTAATTGAAAACGACCATCACGAGATTTATCTCAGCACCGCTAGTTTGTGGAAAATATCGATTAAAGTAGCCATTGGTAAGCTCCAAATCCGGGGCCCCTATGAAACGGTGATTGACGACCTCACGGATAATGAGATTAGCCTGTTACCTTTGAACTTTTCACATACCGTCTGCCAAACTAAACTACCTTTCCATCATCGTGACCCGTTTGACCGCATTTTGGTATCGCAAGCTATCGTCGAAACTCTGGACTTCATAAGTGGCGACCAGATTTTTGACCTCTATTTAGCCGAGCAATCGGTAACTAGAATTTGGTAAGTCAAGTAAGTTGGACAAACGTCCTTCTGTTTGCTCACCAGTTTGAGGTTAAGCTGGCAAACTGCTTGGTAGTCAACCACCCCTAAGCCTTCCTGGGTAAGGAGGGGGAGTCATTAGCCCGCGGCCTCACTGACTTACGGAGGTAGGGGTGGGGGTGGTTCAAGGGCGGGCTGGGAGTCGGGCACGAGAGGGTCTGAATCAGGATTTATAGAATTTTAGCCAGCGTAGCCAGCGTAGCCAAGCGTAGGGTGCGTTAGCGATAGCGTAACGCACCATTTCGGGATACCAAAAGGTGCGTTACGGCGCCAACAGACGCGCCTAACGCACCCTACCTGGCTACCTGGCTACCTGGCTGAAGCAAGCGTAGGGTGGGCAATGGCTTTATCATTGCCCACCAAATTCTCTAACTTTTGGTGTGCCACGCTGCGCTTTTGCACGCCCTACAATTAAATTGTTAGCAAGTGTTAGGCGCGGATTTTTGCGCTATCATGAAAAAGGTCAGAAAGGACTACAAAGTCACAATCTGTGAAATTTGAATGGGATGCCAATAAAAATACGCTAAACCAGAACCAACACGGCGTATCCTTTGAAGAAGCCAAAGAAGTATTCGATGATGCCTGGCACGTCGCTAGACTTGACCATCGCTTCAGCTACTTTGAAGAAAGATGGATTACCATTGGTTCAACACAAAAGGACATATTTTGGTTGTAGCCAACTGGTTGTTTTCAGATGAGGGCGAAGAAATTATCAGAATCATTTCCGCCAGACCAGCAAATTCAAAAGAGAAAAAGTCTTATGAGAACTATTGAACAGAGAGCAGAACTTGATGAGTTTGAACTTGCTGATAATTATGATTTCAGCGATGGCATTCGTGGACGCTTTTACCAGTCAAAAAAAGTGACCACGACAATCGAACATGATAATGATACTTTGTTATTCATAAAGAAACGGGCAATTGAAAAACATACAGATTACCAAACGTTGTTAAATAGCGTATTGCGAGATTATATGCAAGGGAATACGTTGGACCGTAGCAAGCGAGTGTAGGGGGCGTTAAGCGAGCGTAGGGTGCGTTAGCGATAGCGTAACGCACCCTACCTGGCTACCTGGCTGAAGAAAAACCACCCCTAACCCCTTCTTGAAACAGGCGGGGTGGGGAGGGCTGTTTCAAAGTAAAAAATATATTTGTAATTCATGTAGATAGATAATAGAAATGATTAACTGATGGCCTGAATAGAGGATGGTTCCTGGGAGGCAGTTATCATCTTCCAAAGTCGACCAATTTGGCCGGTGACCGTTGGTATCCCTTCGGTGAGGGAATGGAATCCTTCTAACACGAGTAGGTTGAAGGCGAAATTGCGGAAGACTCCAAGTGTAGCGGCTTGAGGAGGAGAACGAATCCCACAATGGTCTTCCTTAGGGGATTACAATAAATAAATTATCCAATTATGTTGGAATGTATGTTAGAATG
>DZAL01000176.1 GCA_022729575.1 Thiomargarita sp. | reverse complement strand
CTGAAGCTTTGGACTCCAACGCCGTAACCTTAGCTTAACTTAATGGCATTGACGCCGAGCGTGGGAACGAGAAAATACTGCTATAACTCTATCTCCTCAGTCTCAACGATGGGTGAGTCACCGGCGAAGCTCTGCAATTGTTGAATCTGTTCAATGCGCACCGCTAAAACCGCCACGGTTGGCAACTCAAACATCATCGGCATTGGCAATTTCACTGAAAAAGTCTCTTGTATTCGTAAAATCAGACGAGTAGCCAGTAAGGAATGGCCACCCAGTTCAAAGAAGTTATCATAGATACCTATTTGCTCAATGTCAAGCAAAATTTGCCAAATTGCGACCATAGCCTGTTCGGCCTGAGTGCGGGGTGCCACATAGGCATTAGCCAGAGTAGAAGGTCTAGCATGACCGGTGGGTGGCCCAACGACTTCCGCCCGGGGCTCGGTTGGGGTGAGGCGATTGGGGCGCCACTGGTCAAGTCGTTGCGGTAAATTGACCGTGGAGACCAGTAGTTGGGGGTACTGAAGTCCCACGACACGATTAAAGATGTCTATCCCTTCGCGCGGTAAGATACCTTCGGCTTGAAGGAGTTTGGTGCGCTCGGCTTGGAGTGGCAATGGGATGGCGGTATTAACGGCCATGCCCACTTCTTGCCAAGTGTCCCAATTAATACTGATGGCGGGCATTCCTTGAGCCCGTAGATAATGCGCGTAGGCATCAAGAAAAGCATTGGCGGCACAATAGTCGACTTGACCAAAGGTGGCCAAGATTGAACTGATTGAGGAGCAAAGTATGAAAAAGTCCAAAGTTTCATTCTTGATGACCGTATAAAGTACCATGGTACCTCTTACTTTGGGGTCCAGCACCCGTGCTGCCAGGTCCGCAGTTTTGCGTTGAATCACTCCTCCGCCGGCGATTCCTGCGGTATGAATCACTCCATGAATTACCCCAAACTGTGCTTTGGCGATGGTTATCACTTCTTGCATTGATTGCTGATGAGTGACATCGGCACTGATTACCAAAACTTCGGCCCCTTGTGCTTCGAGGGCTTGTAATTGCCGAATTTTATCACTGATTTCGTGTTCTGGAGCGTGACTGGCCAGCCACTGGGCCCATTCCGCGCGGCGCGGAAACGCTGAACGGCGGGTTAGAATCAATTTAGCTTGTACCGTTTTCGCTAGATGCGTGGCGAGGACGAGTCCGATACCTCCCAGTCCGCCGGTGATAAGATAAACTCCTTGGGTTCTTAATGGGGGAGCCCCGGCTGGGGGTGTCTCTAGTTGTATGGGTTCAAAAGTTGGTAGCCAGCGATGGGCCCCACGGTATGCAATGATTTGGTCTTGGGTGTCGCTCATCAATTCGGTCATTAATTGAGTGAGGCCGAGTTGTCCTTTGGCGGGGTCTAAGGCCGGCCAAATAACGTCGATGCTACGACATTGCAGATTTGGGTATTCGGACCCGATGACTTTGATTGGGCCAAGGAGTGTCGCTTTGGCTGGGGATAGTGGTTCTTCGCCGGTAACTTCTTGTAGGTTATTGGAGACCACTATTAATTGTATCTCGGTGTCAATATTTTGGTGGCCGAGCGCTTGCATTAAGAATAGTAGGCTATAAAATCCTAGGTGTTGGAGGTCTTCCCAAAACGTGTTTTGGACTCCTGTGATGGTCCATAGGTGGATGATTTTTTGCGGGATTTGGTTGGTGATGACGAGGGTTTTGATTAGCTGGTTGTAGTCGTCGGGTTGTTTGGGGTTGAGTGAGTAGTCGTGGTCGGTTAGTTGGGTCCAGGTTGGTCCTGTGGTGATGGTGGTTACTTGGTGGTTTTGTGGTTTCAGTTGTTGAACGATTTGGGTGGCTAGGCCAGTTTCGTCCATAAATACTAGCCAGGGGGTGCCTGACCGAGCTTCGCTGTGGTCTTTTGGGGTGGTCGGGGGGGGTTGAAGCATCGACCGTTTCCAGGAGGGGAGATAGAACCAGTGGTTAATATCGGTTTTTTCCGTTATTTCTCGGTGTGCTGGTGCGCCCTGCGGGGTTGGTTCTACCCAGTAACTTTGCCGTTCAAACGGATAGGTTGGCAGGGGCAACCGTTGACGTGGCGCTTGAGCATAAAAGCCAGTCCAGTCGATAGTAACCCCGGCTAACCACAACTGTCCCAAGGTCGTGAGTAAAAAGAATAGGTCTGCTTGATGGGTTTGGGGATGGCGGATTGAAGTGAGTGCTGGCATTTTTATTGGTTGCTGTTGCACGAAAGTGGCTAAACTGCGTCCAGGTCCCACTTCTAAGAAGAGATACTCGGTTGCTGATTGCAATAGGGTTTGCACGCCTTCACTGAAACGAACGGGTTGCCGCAGATGTTGGGCCCAGTAGTCGGGGTCGGTGGCTTGTGCAGTGGTAATCCAAGTGCCAGTCACATTGGAGAGATAAGGTTGTTGGGGTGGATTGAGCTTAACCTGATTGATTTGTTCTCGGAAAGAGGCCAACATTGGTGTCATCATGGCCGTGTGAAAGGCATGTGAGGTATGTAGCCGGCGGCATTCAATGGCTTGCGCTGCCAATTGTTGAGCTAAGGTTTCGATGGTGGTGGTGGGACCGGCTACGACTCCTAGATTGGGGGCGTTGTGCGCTGCCAGTGATAATTCTGCGGTTAAGAACGGTTGTAGCGCCTCTTCAGATAGTGCCACACTGAGCATGGCTCCGATTGGCAGGGATTGCATTAGTCGACCGCGGGTGGCCACCAAGTTTAAAGCGTCTTCCAGGGTGAAGACTCCGGCTATACAAGCGGCGACATATTCCCCAATACTGTGCCCAATCATGGCGGTTGGTTGCACTCCCCAGGCCTTCCATAATTGCGCCATGGCGTATTCAACCACAAATAGGGCCGGTTGTGCGAGGGCCGTTTGTTCTAATCGACGGGTCGCGTCCTCGATTTTCTCGGGTGATGGATAGAGTAGTTCACGAATATCTAAATTGAGAGGCGTTTTAAGTATTTCCGCACCACGATTCACATATTCACGAAAGAGGGGTTCCTGCTGATAGAGTCCTAGTGTCATATTCGCATATTGCGAACCTTGTCCCGAAAACATCCAGACTACTGGTCGGTGGGTAATTCCCGACCTCTGGGTGAGCAGACGGGTGGGGGCGCGGGTACTCAATATTTCGGTGGCCTCGTCAAGGGTTTGACTAACTAACAGTCGGCGGTGTGGAAAACGTTTGCGTCCTACACTCAGCGTATATGCCACATTAGCCAGGTTTAGTGCTGGATGTTGTTGGAGATGTTGCGCCAATCGAATGGTAGCAACTTCTAACGCCGTTTCAGTTTTGGCGGATAATAATAATAATTGCCAAGGCCGTGGTCCCCCAAACTCAAACCTGACAGGTCTCGAAGACCTGTCAGGTTTAACCTTGGGTGGTCCCCCAAACTCAAACCTGACAGGTCTCGAAGACCTGTCAGGTTTAACCTTGGGTGGTCCCCCAAACTCAAACCTGACAGGTCTCGAAGACCTGTCAGGTTTAACCTTGGGTGGTGAGCTGGTGGTGACTGGTGGCAGGGGTGGCCGGGGTGGCCGGGGTGCTTCTTCTAACACTAGATGAGCATTGGTTCCGCCTATACCAAAAGAACTGACACCGGCTCGTCGCGGTTGACCGGCGGTGGTAGGCCATTCAGTTAAGCGGGTATTGACAAAGAATGGGCTGTTCGCCAAGTCCAGTTTGGGATTGGGCTGTATCAGATGTAAGCTGGGCGGTAGTTGCTGATGCTGGAGGGCCAGCACCGTCTTGATTAAACTGGTAATGCCCGCCGCGGCGTCCAAATGACCAACATTGGTTTTAACCGACCCCAAGGCGCAATATCCTATTCGTTGCGTATGGGTACGATAGGCTTGGGTTAACGCGGCGATTTCAATGGGGTCTCCCAAAGTGGTGCCGGTGCCATGCGTTTCTATATAACTAATGCTACCGTAATCGATACCTTGCATCGCTTTGGCTATGACGGCGGCTTGCCCGTCGACACTGGGGGCGGTGTAGCCCACTTTTATCGCGCCATCATTATTAATTGCCGAGCCTTTGATAATGGCATAAATATAGTCACCATCGCGCCGGGCTTGGTCTAGTGTTTTCAAGACGACTAAGCCTAAACCATTACCCCACACCGTGCCCTGGGCTTGGGCATCAAAGGCACGACAATGACCGTCTGGTGACATTATCATACCCTCCTGATACAGATAGCCCTGTGGGCGGGGGACTGGGATTGAGACTCCGCCGGCTAGGGCCATCTGACATTCGCCATTCAATAAACTTTGACCAGCTAAATGTACCGCCACTAATGAGGTCGAACAAGCGGTTTGGACATTGACACTGGGCCCTTTAAGATTCAGTTTGTAGGAGATGCGGGTGGGTAGAAAATCCTTATCGTTGCTGATCAGGAGGAGTTGGTAGTCACTGACGGTTTCACAGTTTTTCTGATAGTCGGCTAGGTTATTTAACCAGTAGTTGTTCGTCCCGACGCCGGCAAATACTCCTACCGCACCTGGCAGATGGTCAGCGTCGTAGCCGGCATGTTCCATGGCTTCCCAGGCGCATTCTAACAGGAGGCGTTGTTGGGGGTCTATTAGTTTGGCTTCGTTGGGATTATAATTAAAGAAGGTCGCGTCAAATAGGTCAACATCTTCCAAAATCGCACTGGCTTTGACGTAATTAGGGTTGGCTAGTAGTTTGGCCGACACGCCGGCTTTCAATAACACGTCATCAGTGAAAAATTGAACGGACTCCACGCCATCCCGTAAGTTTTGCCAAAAGCGGTTAATGTCCTTCGCGCCTGGGAAACGGCCGGCTAGGCCAATGATGGCAATATCTTTTGACCGCCCTTTTACTTCCTGTTCCAAGGCCGGATTTGCCAGGGTGTCGATAGCCGGCAAGCGTGGAGTCTGAGCAGTGGTGTGTGGTGTTAAATGAGTCGCTAACAAACGGATAGTTGGATATTGCAACAATTCCACAATAGACAGCGGTTGCTCAAGGTGGTGCTGTAACCGATTTTGTACTTGCATCATGAGCAAAGAATTGCCACCGACTTCAAAGAAGTTATCATCAATTCCGACTTTCTCTACTTGTAGAATTGGCTTCCACACGTCAGCAATCTTTTGTTCTATTTCAGTTTGCGGAATGACATATACCGATTTCAAGTCCGGGCGTTCCCCTTCGGGTTTAGGTAAGGCGCGACGGTCTATCTTGCCGTTGGGTGTCAATGGCATGGCTGCTAAAATCATGAATATCGCCGGTATCATCTGGCTCGGTAACCGCTGGGTCAAAAAGTCACGTAATTCATGCTGAACTATCACGGGCCCTGGTTGAGGCACCAGATAAGCTACTAACCGTTTATCGCTGGGAGAGGCTTCATAGACGACAACGGCAGTTTCGGCCACGGCAGGATGTTGTGCCAAAGTGGCTTCTATTTCTCCTAGTTCAATCCGAAACCCGCGTAATTTTACTTGATTATCAATGCGTCCTAAATATTCAAGATTGCCATCTGGTAAATAGCGGGCTAAATCACCGGTCTGGTAAAGGCGTGAATCAGGTGCCTCGCTAAAAGGATTGTTAACAAATTTTTCCTGAGTCAATGCCGGCTGGTTAAGGTAGCCACGCGCCAAACCAACTCCGCCGACATAGAGTTCCCCAGATACCCCGATGGGAACGAACTGACGATAAGCATCTAACAGATAAATTTGGGTATTACTGATGGGCTTGCCAATAGGGACGGTATATTTTTCAAGTAGAGCCACGGTGTTAGTATTGGCCTTTGAAGTACGAGATTCATTAGCCTTAGCTTTTGGAGACCGAAATTGATTCCGTTCCTGCGGCGGCCCCTGCTCAATCAACTGGTCGGCTATCATCAACTGGTCGGCCAAGACAAAATCAATATCCTCATAAGTAGTTAAGGGATTAGCTAAAACGGCTCTCTCTACTTCTATCGGTAATCCTTTCCCATAGCGGGTGTTGACCAATTGAGTTTTGGAGAAAAAGGCTCGGCCGGTTTGAAATTGTTTCTCTTGTAACCGAACATTAGCCTCATTAATCTGTAAATTGTCCACTGGGGTTAGCTGCCCCTGACGATGTTTGGTTCTAAACTGAGCCGGGAGATATCTAAAGTTGACGATATTGAGTTCTGGTTCTCCCATCAGTTCAAAAGCCTCATGCTGTTTGATTTGTTCGGTTAAGTATTGCGCTTTATTGATTCCTGCATCGATGAGCTTGGCATAGCCTTGTTTGCCAATGAGATGGAACGCGGCGTGTAAACATACGGCTAAAGAAGAACGGGAGCCTTCTGGTGAATATTGACCAAAATCGTAACCGCCGACGCGGGCCTGATAAGCGGCTGGGGTAGAAATGGCCTGGACCATGTCCGGTCGTTGGAACAAACAAAAACTAATCCCCATAGGTAGATAAAGCTGTTTGTGCCCACAGATGGTTATGGAGTCGGCGCGTTCTATCCCTTTCAATTTATGCCGATGCTGTGGGGAGAATATCACTGGTCCTCCCCAAGCACCATCCACATGAAAATAAATCTTGAAGGTGTTGGCGATTTCGGCCATTTCGGCTAAGGGGTCGATATTGCCAGTCTCCGTGGCGCCGGCAATGCCGACTAAAGCTAAGATGCACCACCGTTGTTGGTAACATTCTTCGATGCACTGCCGAAGGGCAACCAGATCCATCTTGCCGTTGTCAGCTTGTGCTACGTAGATGATATTTTTCTCCCCTAAGCCTAATAACGAGGCCGCTTTTCTCATGGAGTAGTGCATGAGGCGCGAACCTAACAAGACGATATTATTATAGCCATAGTGTGCCAGTGCGACGTTTAACCCGGCTTGAGCTACCCCCGGAAAGGTATCGTCGGGCGGTAAAGCCAGATTGCGTGCCACCCAGAGCGC
The DNA here is from genome assembly GCA_022729575.1 of Thiomargarita sp. GTDB lineage: Bacteria > Pseudomonadota > Gammaproteobacteria > Beggiatoales > Beggiatoaceae > JAABRD01. The sequence continues at coordinate 6,997 of DZAL01000176.1, read as the reverse complement.
TGAGATGTTGGCGGTGGTCCCGCCCGAAACCGTGATGCCTAAACCATTGCCGGACTGTTGAGTATATTCTTGATAGAACGCATCAGAACACTCATAAAAGGCTCGATGGAGCATAGCCATGGCTTGTCTCTCTAAAAATACCAGAGATTTGGAGGTCTCCACTTTCACCATGTTTTGATTCAGTCGCGAAACCAAGTCGATTAGTTCATAATTGAAAGACGGTAAGGCCGAGGTCATGTGCCCAATAAAACGAGGTGACGAAGTATTTACTAGATAAGGTAGTACATATTTTTTCAAATACGCATAATACTCCTCTGGTTTTTGGGGCAGGTGAGGAATACCCTGACTGTGAAAGGCTTGCTTTAGCTCATCCAGTTCCATGTCCGGGGTGGTAATGCGGTCTGGCGATAAGGACCCTTCTAGGGTGATAAGCGCATTGGCATTAGGTTCTGGTAAAAAATAATTTAAAATGCTAAAGAGGTCTTGGCGCTCTACTTGGTGAGCAATGACATCGGCACTGACTTCAGAAGAGCCATAAATATTGACTAAACCGCCGGTGGAGAGTCGTTCGTAAAATAACTGAACTAAGCGACCTGGTAAGGCTTCGCCACTGCAAAACCAATATTTCATCGACGTGAGTTTCTGTAATTGCGAGTCGTCTTGTTCCAAAATGGTCCGCAACAGCGAGGGTACGAGGACCAGGCGGGTTATCCGGTGCTGTTGCAAGAGGTTAATAAGGCCAATGGTATCTTGCAGTTGTACCTGGCTCAACAATACGACTGAAACCCCTTTCAGTAAGGGCGAAAACAGTTCGGCAACGTGGTCGACAAAATTAATAGAAGTGCGGTGACAACACATTTCTCGTGCTTCAAACGGATAAGTTTGCCACATCCAGGTCAACCGATTGACCATCCCTTGGTGGGTCCCTAACACTCCTTTGGGTCTACCGGTGGAACCCGAGGTATAAATTACATAGGCTAAATTCGTGGCTTTCGTGCGATTTATTGGATTAGCTACCGAATGGGTGGCAATAAGTTCCCATTGACTGGTCAAATCAACCACGTTGGCGGTCGTTGGCGGTAATGGTGCCAAGAGATGACGTTGGCTTAATAACACCGGGACCTGACTATCTGCCAACATGAACTGCAAGCGTTCGGGCGGGTAGCTAGGGTCGAGTGGCACATAAGCTCCTCCCGCTTTGAGGATGCCTAATAAGCCAATGACCATCTCCAAGGAACGCTCCACACTAATGCCGACTAAGGTTTCTACGCCAACCCCTAAAGTTATTAAGTAGTGTGCTAACTGATTGGCTTTGGTATTCAATTGCCGATAGGTTAATTGCTGATCAGCAAAGATAATGGCAGTCTGGTCTGGGGTTTGTTCGGCCTGGGTTTGGAATAATTCTACCAAAGTTTGGTCTTGGGGGTAATCGGCTTGGGTCTGATTCCAGGCCAATATCTGTTGGGTTTCGGCCTTGGGGAGCAGGGGTAATTGATAAATTGATTGGTCGAGATTAGCGACCAGGCTCTGCAATAAGGTTTCGAGATGTCCAGCCAGGCGAGTTATGGTGGCGGGCTCAAAGAGGTCTCGGTGGTAGCTTAACACGGCGCGGAAAGTAGGCCCTTCCTTTAAAGTGAAGGTTAAATCGAATTGGCCTTCTTGCTGTGGTATCACCAGTTCCGCTATCGATAGCTCGTCGCGGTGCCAGGAAAAAGACAATAGCTGGCTACTTTCAAAACTGAACATGGCTTGAAACAACGGGGTGTGAGCGGTGTCTCGTTGGGGTTTTAAGTCTTGCACGAGCACCGGAAACGGATAGCTTTGGTGGTCTAAGGCGGCCCAGATGGTCTGCTTGGTTTGAGTTAAGAATTGACGACCGGTGAGGTTAGCGCTGGGGTCAAAGGTGGCGCGGATGACTACCGGATTGATTAGATAGCCTACCAAGTTGGCAAATTCCGTGGAGAGACGACCGGCGGCGGTGGGCGTGCCTATCCACAGGTCGGGTTGACCGGTGTAGCGATGTAACAGCAGTTGAAACACCGCTAACCCAATGGTAAATAGGGTAGTCTTCTCCTGTTGCGCTAAGTCTCTTAACTGCTGACTTAAAGTGGGCGAGAGATAAAAGGAATGAGCGGTACCATGGTAGCTACGGACCGGGGGACGTGGATGGTCGATGGGTAGGTTAAGCAGGGGAATTTCCCCGGCTAATTGGGTTTGCCAATAGGTGGCTAGTTTTGAGCCCCCAGGACTGGCTAACAGTGCCGCTTCCTGTGCCACATAATCCGCATAGCTGACCGATAATGGTGGCAGTGGTGGAGATATTCCTGCGCCCAAACTGGTATATAAGGTTAACCATTCTTTAAATAAAATATCAAAGGAACGGGCATCAGTAAAGATATGGTGTTGAGTCAAGACCAGTAGGTATCGTGATGAGACACTATGAAACAGGTCAATTCGTAAAGAGGGTAATCGAGTTAAATCATGCGGCCGCTGTGAGGCCAAATAGACTTCGGTCAATAGCTTTTCCTCGGTCCAGTGACTGGCAAAATGCTCAGTCCAAGCTATCTCCCCAACGGGTTGAATTTCCTGCATGGGCACGCCATCCACCATGACTATAATGGTACGTAAGGCCGGCTGACGCTCTACTAACATCTGCGCCGCTTGCTGTAATTGCGACACTTCTAGTTTGCCATGAATTTCTAAGGGCAACACCACGTTGTAAGCACTACTCAAGGGCTCCTGTTGATAGACAAACCATAACGCTTGTTGCCCATAAGACAGGGGGAAACGGCTGGTAGCATCACCCTTGACCACTGGTGCCTCCATGGTTTGGTTGGCCTGACGCAACCAAGCCAATACCTCGTCTTTCCGGGCGACCAGTTCCGTTCGCAACATAGGAGTCAAGACCCCAGTTGGGGCCTCGTAACCTAAACTCCCGTTATTATACCATAGTTTGAGGCCTAGTTGATTTAATTCGGCGACAAATTCATGGACTTTTTTCATATTTCTCCTCTCTCTACTTGAGAGTCTGCCGGGTTAGTTTCCATTGGGGTTAGTTGATTGGTCAATAAGATATTGAGTCGTTCGGTCAGTTCAACTAATGTGGTTAATTCGAAAAAGGCTATAATAGACAGATTCAGTTGTAGTTCACTATTAAGTTGGGTGATCAGTCGTATTGCAGTCAACGAATCCAGTCCTAATTCAAACAGGTTTTGTTCGTCGGTCGGTGCTATCCCCAATACGGTCTGAAGTTTAGCGCGGAGGTACTGTTTCAGCATGGTGTACCGTTCTTCCACGGTAGCAGCTGCGAGTTGTTGCCGCCAAGTGGTTGTAGTGGTCTCTAAAGTTTCAAGGTCTTGCATAATTTAATGTGTGAGTCCCAGGTGTCCACAGCGGAGCTTGGCTAAGTTTCGCGGTGGATTCGTGAGGGAGCGTGGGAAAGTCATCAGTCCAAAACTTGTTTTGGACTCCACCCCTGCCGGAGTGCGCCAGGCAATCGTTGAAGCTGACTCCGTGGGTTATGATTCTTCTCGTAACAGTCGCCGTAATATTTTGCCGGTGGGATTTCTGGGTATCGTTTCTACTAATTCAATCATACGGGGTACCTTGAAGGTGGCTATCTGCTTGAGACAAAAAATAATGAGTTCTTCTACGGTGACGGTGGCGCCTGATTTTAATACCACACGGGCTTTTACTTGCTCTCCCAGGAGTGGGTCGGGGATGCCATAAACTGCGACATCGGCTACGCCTGGATGTTGTAGTATGATGTTTTCAACTTCCGCCGGATAAACCTTTAGCCCGCCGATGATAATCATATCTTTAAGGCGTTCTACTATATAAAAATAACCCTCATAATCCATTTTGCCAATATCGCCGGTATGAAACCAACCGTCTTTGATGACTTCGGTGGTTTCGGTGGTGCGATTCCAATAACCTAACATGACATTCGGACCACGAATCACTATTTCGCCGACTTCATCTGGTTCGAGGGAATGCCCATCGTCAAGGTCTAGCACTTTCATGTCAACGTATTTAATCGGGGTGCCAACCGAACCTAATTTAGGTCGAGTGACATGATTGTAACTGGCAAAGGGTGAGGTTTCGGTCAATCCATAGCCTTGATGGATTACCAAGCCAAATTTATCCTGCCAGTTTTTAGCTATCTCCACCGGTAAGGGTGCCGCCGCGGAAAAGTAGTAGCGGACTTTTTGGGTTTCGGCCACCGTCAGTCGTTCATACATGACCGTGAAGGTAGTGGGTACGCCAAAGAACATGGTAATCTCGTGGTCGATGAGGGAACGTTGTATCTGCTCGGGGTCAAATTGACGTTCCAACACTATGGTGGCGCCTGCACTCAGGCCACAATTAAGTACCGCATTTTGTCCAAAACAATGAAATAGTGGTACAAATAATAGTATTCGGTCCTCCGCTTGCATACCCATAGCGTGTCTGGCTTGCAGGTTGGAGATTACATTACCCTGTGATAAAGTCGCTCCTTTGGGAAACCCCGTGGTGCCGGAAGAATAAAGAATAGCCGCCGGCGAATCATGTTCCATCACCACCGCTTGGGCTTCGCTGGCGGTATTAGCCATCAGGTCAATACTCTCGTCGGTAGCGAGATAAATCTGTTTTAAATTCGGTAATTCCGCTTGGTACACGTTGCCCCGGCCGGCGGCGGTAGTTATCAGCGCTACGGCACTGCTGTCGTTCAAGATAAATGTCACTTCCTGGCTTTTCAGCGAAAAATTAAGGGATACGGCTATCGCCCCAATTTTTTGAATGCCGTAGTAGGCGAAGAGAAAAGCCGGAATATTGGGTAAATATAAGGCAATTCGCTCCCCGCGTTGGAAACCCGCTTCGGTAAGTCCATTGGCCACGCGATTAACTGCTTGGTCAAGGGCTTGATAAGTAAACGAGTTACCTTCAAACCGCAGGGCGAGGCGTTGCGGAAATTGTTGACTACCCCGTTCGATACTTTGGGCAATATTCATTTTGGAGAAGTATTCCCAATCCATTTCAGTCGCGGGTAAGGTTGAGTGGTCACGCCAAGAGAAGATAGCGTGATGTTTCAAACTGCTCACGGTTTCGGTCATCGCTTGAACAATCCGCCCGTCACTTTCAATATCAGCCACTAGGCGTTGGAGATGCTCATCTAAGGCTTGTTCATCATCGTTCCAAAGATAGGGCCGGTCTTTAGTGGGGGGGTTGCCAATGACTTCTCGTACGGCTTCGTATAGTCGTGCGGTCGGCGGCGACAAACCGGCGCGCGCGTCATAATGCCCCAGGATTTTATAATTTCTTAAATCTACGGCTTGTATCCCAAATATCAAGGCGAGGGCCAGATACTGTTGGAATAGGTCAATTGATTGACGTGCCAAATTGGCACTGCCAAAACCTTGGCTATTGATGTTTTGGTTAAATTGTTCGGCATGGGTGGGAAAACGATCCGCGAGTGAATTGCCCAAAAAACTCAATAAGGGCATGATCGAGTTGCCAGCAATTTGTAGCCCCTTCAGTCCCATATTAACTGCTCGTGCTGAATTGCCAACCAGAGAGGCGCTTAAACCATGGTTAAATTCTGGGGCGACCAAGAGCGCAATTTGAACATCCAGATGTTTAGCTAGCATTCCGAGGTCATAGCGTAAACGATCCATTGATACTCCGACATATTGTCCCAAAAAATTGCCGCCATGGTAGGTGGCATGATTTTTCACATCAATCAGCGGATTATCGGTAGCCGAGTTGCATTCGGTCTCAATTTGGCGAGAAATTTGGTGTAACTCGTCAACAAAGGGTCCCAGATACTGGGGCAGACAACGTAGGGAATAACGATCTTGGATAATTTCGGTGCCGCGGTGATTGTTGCGCCCTGGCAGTTCATCACGACTTAAACGAGAAGCCACTAATAAATCTAATAAATGGGCCGCGGTCCAGCGTTGCCCTGGATGAGGTTTATGCTGATGAATAAATGGATGACATGATTGATTGGTCGCATTTAAGCCTTGAATGAATAAGGCATGGGCGCCCAGGGTTAGGGCGAACAGAGTATAGCTTTTAGCTACACATAAAGCGGCAATACCGGTCATGACCGAGGTGCCATTCACCAAGGCCAAACCCTCCTTTGGTTCAAGCGAGATTCGCGGTAATCCCAAGCGTTCAAGGGCGGTGATGGCATCTAACTCGGCTCCATTCCAATTGACTTTAAAGCATTTATCAAGTCCGATCAGACTACCAGTAATATATGCTAAGGGTACTAAATCACCACTGGCACCGATGGAGCCTAACTCATAAACCTGGGGTGTGACACCAGCATTGAGAAAAATTTCGAGGCGGCGGATGAGCTCAAGTCTGATGCCAGAAACACCTTGGATGAGCGAGTTAGCACGTAACAACATACTGGCACGTACTTCCGCTTCGGGTAAGAGTTTGCCGGTACCGACTTTGAGGAACCATGGCATATTATTTTGGAGTAATGAAGCCTCTTCGGAAGGAATGACTTTCTGAGCCATTCCTCCAAAGCCAGTAGTGACACCATAAATTGGCTCACCAACGGCTACCGCGTTTTGAATATAGTCAACCGCGGCTTGAACTTTATTTAATATTTGTTGGTTGGTGGTCAGGCGGACTTTCGCACCAAAACGCGCGACTTGCACTACCTCATCTATGGTAAGATCATCACCGCGAATAAATACGGTATTTTCTTGAGTTGACATGTTATCTGCTATTAAACCTCATTGGGAGTAATTTAACCGGCAGGGATAACACCCCTTCGAGGGGTGTTATCCCTTGCGCCCCTTGCGCCAGCGTCCCTTTCCCGCAACGCTGGCGCGTTGCTCACGGCATTCCCACGCTGGCGCGTGGGAACGAGAAAAACCTCATTGAGAGTAATTTAACCGGCAGGGATAACACCCCTCGAAGGGGTGGTTATCCCTTGCGCCCCTTGCGCCAGCGTCCCTTTCCCGCAACGCTGGCGCGTTGCTCACGGCATTCCCACGCT
>DZAL01000327.1 GCA_022729575.1 Thiomargarita sp. | reverse complement strand
CATTCTAACATACATTCCAACATAATTGAATAATTTATTTATTGTAATCCCCTAACTAAAAGACTTTATCGGGTTATCCATGTCTTTCGCTAAATATCTGGTATTAAATGTCGTTGTAGATAACATCATGTAAATTCACAAACGTAGCTTTCCCAAATCTTGAACATGAACTAGAAAAAGCCCGTTTAGTGATTGAACAAAAAGATAAAGAGATTGATTATTTGAAGGAGATTATTAAGTTGAGAAAGAAGGTGAGTACAACGGAGATGAGTACAACGGATTAGTGAAATAAACGGATAAACCAGTTTGGGTATAACACACTACGCCCGTATAATCTGCGGGCAAGGATTAATACACATACTTTATAAAGTAACCCCAAAAAACTTGACAACCGTCCCACGCCCACTATAATAAGGTGCCACTTTAATTCTCACAACCCACAACTGTTGGGATTTATGTTGGGAAATGTTGGGAATTTTGAAAAAGGTAAATCACTTATTTTTCGTACAATAAAATTTGAAATAATGTTAGGAAGTGTTGGCAAATATAGTCGAATTCATCTGAACCTGTACTATTTCCTCTGGAGCGCAATAAGAATTATTGCGCCTGGCGGCGCGTAGCAGCGCAATAATTCTTATTGCGCTCCAGAGAATATGTACAATTTTAGATGAATTTTACTATAGTTTAGAACTAAAGCACCACTCTACTGAAGCCAATCGTGGCAACAAAAAATTCAAAGATGCAGTTTAAAACCACAACTACCTTTGCTAAAAGAATTAGCAAACTGCTGAACGATCATGAATACTTACAACTCCGTCGAGTCTTGGCGATGAATCCTCGACTAGGTGTGGTGCTAAAAGGAACAGGAAGTCTTAGAAAAATGCATTGGGCAGTAGGTGACAAAGGCAACAGTGGTGGGGCAAGAATCATTTATTATTGGCATCAGGCAAAATCTGAAGAAGATGAAATTTATTTGTTATTCGTTTTTCTGAAAAGTGAACAAGAAAACTTGACTGGTCAACAAAAAACAACATTGAAAAAGTTCCTCCAAAAGGAGTATCCAGATGGGTAACAAGCAAATGATGAGTGAAGAAACCTTTACAGAATTAATGCAAAGCGTCGCCGAAGGTGCTAAAATTCTCCGTGGTGAACTGCCACCCGCTAGTGAATTTGTGGTTCAACCCGGCACCGAAGTGACTGCGATTCGTACACAGTTAGGACTCTCTCAACAGGAATTTGCCAGTTTATTGAGAGTGAGTAAACGGACCTTGGCGGATTGGGAACAAGGGCAAAAACGGTTAGCTGGACCCGCACGAGCGTTGTTGACAATTTTTAAGACTATGCCTCAACAAGCGTTGAATGCTTTACAGACTTCGCATTATTGAGAGGAAGGCGAATACAGGGTGGTGGACCATGCTGGGAAACTTTAACACCTCCTCAGATATAACTCGGCAATTTTCCACAGGCTGCCTTTTGCAAAATGCACTTGGAAGCTACTACCGCATAATCTAATTTTTCTTTAGTCATGGTAAGATGGTCAGCCGCCGCAAAGAGACGGCTATCACTGGTTGCTTCTGGAGTTTGAATCATCAAAGCAGTTTTATTCAGTTCAGTAACTCCACTTAACAAATTGTGATTGAGAACGACAGCCATATAATGAATCACCTCTGAGTTGATTTGAAATTAGCCTATTAAATATTTTAGAGTTATAGACCATTCTGTTCCAGTTTGCCAAGTAAGTTAAGTAATGAAGTGAGCAACACATCGAAATTGTGGGATAGAGGAATAATGGAGGCAGGCGCGTGAACGTTAACGAGAAATGAGAACAAAATGCCTAGAAAAGATGCCACCCATGAAGCGGTGAAGAATGCCTTGATTAAGGATGACTGGACAATTATCGCCGACCCGTTGAGAATTAAACTGGTCCGTCACCGATGCACTACAACAGACCGAACAGTTTCAACGTGATGCCGTGGGGAGAGTCACGACTCAGATTCAGCCCGACTAACAAGCTATTCACTTTGGCTATGACCCGAACGGGAACCTGACGACTCTCATGCCACCGGTGCAACCCGCCTATCAGTGGGGCTACGACCAGGTGGGCTTAGTCACTCGTTACCTGGCCCCGGCACCTGAAGTTAAAGGCAGTCCTTCAAGGACTGCCAGTCCTTGGTCAACGGTATGGACGTGGTGGTGATAGATAGATTATTCCTTACTCCTCCGCCAATGGCCACTCCTCATAGATTTTCTGAGACCGCCAGACCCCACCAAGAAACCGTGCCCATCACGTTGGGCGTAGTGACTGGCGGTGGAAGGCAATGATAATATCTTCTGGCGCGATACCCAAGGCTATCAGTTCCTTATCGATCTCTGCTTCAGTGCTGTTATGTTGAATCCAGACTTGATGATTTTTAATATCAAAGTGCATCACGCAGTGGTGAATACGTTCGACGTGATGCCAACCCACATTAACCAGTTGATAATGGTCATGTTCCGTATCAAATATTCGTTGTCGTTCTACCTCCTTGCCACGTGGTTTGAAGCGGGCATGACGTTCAATCAAGGTTTTGATGGCTTGACGGTATTGTGTGAGTTTATCCATGTCACAATCTCCTGTGTTGAGATACTGTAAATGATTAGTTTTAACTCATAGTGTTGGATGGCAATTTGTCCAAACGGTTTTAGGAAGAAATTAAGATATGTCTCCTCCGGTACTGCCAGATAAAGTATACGGTCTGGTTCGTTATTTGCCAATGCCAGACGATAATTCATAAATTGACCTAAGGCGGTGTGAAATTCCGCAATGACAGAGGCCCGTTGGAACGTTTTAATTTCCACGGCAATCTTTTCTTCGCCGCGATTCGCTGCCAGTAAGCGTTCGGCACCTAAGTCAACATAAAAATCAATGCCCGCAAAAGCCAGATAAAGTGGGTCGTCGGTGATGGTCCAGCCATCTTTTTGTAAAGCACAAATCATACATTGATGACAGCGGTCGCGTGAAGGCATATTTTTTAAGCACTCAGTTTTAGTTTTATGGTAGGGTGGGCCCGTGTTTATTTGCCCACCGATATTTAAACCCCTCTAGGCGGGCTAGACACTGAGTACCACAGATTTTAGGAGATGCGAATGAGTGCCAAGTCAAACCTGACAGGTCTTCCAGACCTGTCAGGTTTATCCGCGTATCCCCAAAATCCGCTGTCTTCACTCCCCCAACCAAAGAACCGCTGCCGTTCCTCACCAGTCAACTGGGTGCGGGGTAACAGTCGTTGCGCAGGAGCCACCATCTCTTGCCAATTGGTAAATACCAGCCACGGTCAGCTAGACAGTCCGTGTAGGGTGGGCAAGGGTTGAGTTGCCCCATATCTATCAACTTAAGCCCAAACGGGCTTGGTGTCTATGAGAGTCTGCCAAGT
>DZAL01000175.1 GCA_022729575.1 Thiomargarita sp. | reverse complement strand
TGAACTAAAGTTAGTTCCACTAGAGAAGATGTATTTCTCTATCACCATTAGAATTGGAAGACATGGGAGTGGAAGTTTATTCGGTTCATTCTATAATTCTGGGAATTTTGATTAGGACCGTCTTTAATGTTACTCACCCCCTTTAAACCACCCACAATGGAACAAAACTATATGGTCACCTTTCAAAGCGTTTTAGAACTCGTTGAAACTTTACCTGAATCACAGCAAGAAGATTTAGTCAGCCTCATTCAAAAACGACTCCTGACTCGCCGACGGCAATCCCTGGAACAACGTATTAGTGAAGCCCGTGGCGAATTTGCCAGAGGTGAAGTGAGAACTGGAACCGTGGCTGAGTTGTTAACTGAGTTGTCAGAATGAGAACGTTAATTTGGGGTAAAACTTTTGTCAAAGCATTTAAACGGACCGTCAAAAAATCTCTCTTAGTGCGCCGGCAACTGGAAGAGACTTTACGAAGGTTAGAAAACGACCCATTTGCGCCGTCGTTGGCTACTCACAAACTTAAAGGTAATTTAGCGGGTTTATGGGCCTGTCGTGCCGGGTATGATTTAAGAATTGTGTTCGAATTTGTGAACACTGAGAACTCTGCCGAGGAGAGTATTTTCTTGCTTGAAGTCGGTACCCATGAGGAAGTTTATTGGTAGTTCGGTTCATTCTATCATTTGGGGAATGTTGATTCAGACTTTTCAAAAAAGAGGTTGCTTAATCAATTTCAATGACCAAGAGGTTCTCCTTTGCTAAAGAAACAACCTAAAAAACCAGACAAAACGATATGCGGCCTCCTCTACGATGGGGAGGGGAAAGAGGTTTTGTTGTCTCACAACGTTTATTCACGTCATCTGGCAGAAGCCGCCCATGATGAGGCGTATGAATACTATGAAACGCTGAAAGCCAACTTAGCCCATCCAGACTCCGTCAAACTCAGCAAAACGGATAAACGTACCAAGATTGCTAATCTCAAACTTATCAATCGTAAACATCCGTATCTAAGAGTGGTTATCCGATATAATACCGTATGGCACCGATTACTCGGTGCGAGAAATTATATTGTCACCTTTTATGGTGCCGATTCACCCATTGATGGAGAAGAAGTATGTCTCAACCAGCCATGACTCACTTAACCCCCATTCGCATTGAACATGATAAACAATTAGACGTGTTTATTGCGCATTTGCAAGAAATTACTCATCCCCTTGAAACCGAGGTCACTCCGTTATTTGACGGTAATATCCTGTTTAAAATTGACTCCGTGACTGGTGAATTAGTTCAAATTTTCATTTACGATTTTGAAAGTCTGCGCCGTCAATTGTTAAAAAGAATGATTTTCCTATACACCAAGACGATGATTACTAATTGGTTAGAAGTGTTAATCGCGGGTTTTCAAGTGGGGCGACAATCACTCTTATTAGCGAGATAGGGTAGCAAAATGTTTTGATAATGTTTTGATGAAGAATCGATGTTTTGGTCTGAATCAGAATTGAAAGATATTATAAAATTTTCAGAATGGGGGTGGAATTTTATTCGGTTCATTCTATAATTCTGGGGATTCTGATTCTGACAATGGATTAGACTACTTGATTGACTGTCAATTCCAATCGTCATAGACTTTCTTAAACATCTTTGACTTTAGCGGTAAACTTATCATGAAGAAAATTTACGTGGAAACCAGCATTCCCAGTTTTTATTTTAACACCAGACCTCAAGTTGGAATGGAAGCTAAGAAAAACTGGACTCGTCAATGGTGGGATAAACCTAAACCTTATATGACTCTAGTCACGGGTTTCCCGGTCATCGTGGAATTACTGGAATTACCCAATCCAGCAAAATGTCAACAAACTTTAGAACTGATAAGTACGTTACCTCTCCTTGAATACACGTCAGAAATCGGTGAAATTGTTGACGTTTATCTGTCTCATCAACTCATGCCTCGTCAGGCTATGGGAGATGCTGCACACTTAGCGGTAGCCTCATTTTATAAGTGTGATTTTCTGGCTACCTGGAATTGTCGAAATTTGGCTAATCCCAACAAATTCGACCATATTCGACGTATCAATAGTCTCTTGGGATTATTTGCACCTACGTTGGTGACACCCCTACAATTATTAGAAGGAGAAGATGATGAATCAGATAGATGACGGATTAGACTGGTTGCGAGACATTCGCGCCAAATTAGCCCAGCGCTGTGATTACAATCCGTATAAATTGGGCGAATACTATGCTTCTTTGCAAGCCCCCTATCAAGGCCGTTTTTTGTCTCCAGAAGAAAACGTCACACCAAATCAGCGTGAGGAGGTGGATAGAACGGACCAGTCCTCTTCTGGTTTGGTCCACCAACCTCTTCCGTCCTCTTGATGAATAGCTAGGTTGCAGTGGGTTAATGAGAAACTCATAGCCGGAGGCTGAATCAGAATTTGCAGGATTTTAGAATTGGAAGACATGGAGGTGGAATTTCATTCGGTTCATTCTATCATTCTGGGGATTCTGATTCAGACAATTTACGCGCACAACCTGTTAGAGGAAGTAACTGAGAGAGATGAGATTAATTCTTGAATAACATCCTTAAGGAGTTGAAATATGGTTAGAATCACCGCCAACCCTCAAATTCTGGGAGGGAAACTGATTATTGCGGGCACCAGAATTTCAGTTGAATTTATCCTTGAACTACTTGCTTCAGGGGTGAGTGAAGAAGACCTCTTACTCGATTACCCACATCTGCATCGAGAAGATATTCATGCGTGTCTGCGCTATGCCGCTAAGTCTTTGAAAAATGAAATTTACCTAGAATTGGGGGAAACCGCGACCCGTGAAACTCAATACGCTTAACTGGTTAACGGACGAGAATATCTCGCCACGAGTGGTCACTTTTTTGCGACAACGAGGTTTGGAGGTTCTTGATGTCAAAGAACATGGTTGGCATGGCAAAGAGGATACTTATCTACTCAAACAAGCCTATTTAACTCATCGAGTGGTTTTGACTCATGATGCGAATTTTGGCACGTTGGCAATTAATCAAGGTCAAGAGTATTACGGCATTATTTATCTCCGCCTGAGAAATCTCAAGGTTTCAAATGTGATAAAGGTGCTTGATCGACTGTTCATCATGGAAATAGAATTTCAGCCAGGAATGCTGATGGTAGTTGAGGAAACGAGAGTAAGAATCCACTGACTGAGTAACTTAAAATGGGCAACCCTTGGTTGCCATTTAAACCACTCCCATCCCTCCTTGCCCCTTTGACCAGTTCAAGCAACGAGAAGGGGAAGAGGCAGAAGGGTGGCTGGCGCGGTCTGTATCAGAATTTGCAGAATGGGTGGAATTTCATTCAGTTCATTCTATAATTCTGAGAATTCTGATTCTGACAATTAACCTGACAACCCATTATTAACAGTGATTGTTACCATGAAAATCTATGCCGATACTTCCGTTTTTGGTGGAGTCTTTGACCCAGAATTTGCGGCACCCAGCCAACAGTTTTTCGAAGAAATCGAAGCTGGTCACTTCACCTTTTGACAAAATCCCAAAATACCATGCCGTTAACATTCTCAACGGCTATGGTCAAATCGGCATTTATTCACCTTTAGAGGTCATTCAATACTATGAAGATGCGTGAACCAACATGTGTTGCGCTTCAGCACCAAGGTGCTAAATATGTTTCACAACTGCTTGCGAATAAAACGAAGCAAGAACAACTAGAATTTTGGCAGAAACGTACTGAGGCGTTGTTGTTATTGCAGTCTCAAGGGCGGAAAGATTCTGATAGTACCCAGTCAGGTAGGGGTCGTTAGGCGCGTCTGTTTGTGCCGTAACACTACTAAATGTCTGAAGCAGAATTTTAGAATTTTCAGAATGGGGGTGGAATTTTATTCGGTTCATTCTATAATTTTGGGGATTCTGATTCAGACTACCAACAGTACACGAGTACCACGAATTAAACTATCATTTGTTCATTCACTTTGCTACCCTCAATTTTTCGATTCAACAGGATACCATTCATTATGAAATACACTGTACTTGTGACCAAAGAAAATCCAGGCCAATTTTTGGCAGTGGTCGCGAATTTTCCCCACTGCCAAGTTCAAGCTAACACTCGAGACGAAGCACTTAACGAGATTCGGGACCGACTCAATCACCTCCTTAATCAAACCGAAATGGTACAACTAGACATACCTACTCACTTCTCACCCAATTCACCACGCTTAGAAGAAACTCCTTGGCAATGGTTTGGGGCGTTCCGAGAGGACCCCACTTGGGGTCCTCTCTTTGACCAAATTGAACAGCAACGAGGCTAGTTTATTATGTGGCTATGGGATTCTAATATGGTAAGACACTTTGGTGACCAACATCCCAATCTGGTTGCCCATCTACAGCAAATACCTTGGTCCGAAATCGCATTGCCTTCAGTAGTGGTGGCCGAGATTCTACATGGCCGTTGCGAATTTGCCCTGAAAGCTACCCCTTTCCAAATCCCCTTGGCCCATCAAAGACTATGGCAAACGCAACAGTTTCTTTCACAATTCAATGTGATTATGTTTGATAAAACCTGTGCCGAAACCTTAGCAATTCTGCAACAGCAACATAAAAAGCATAAATGTTACGCAGATATGATGATAGCGGCGACGGCCAAAGCTGGAAATCATATTGTGGTAACTCGTAATCTCAAGCATTTTGAACCATTACTTCCCAAATCTCAACTGGCCAATTGGATTGATGAGAAACCTAGATAGTAGCAAGCGTAGGGGGCGTTAGGTGCGTCTGTTTGCGCCGTAACGCTACTCAATGTCTGAATCAGAATTTTAGAATTTTCAGAATGGGGGTGGAATTTTATTCGGTTTATTCTATAATTTTGGGGATTCTGATTCAGACTAGCTGGCTTTACATTTTCTAATCAGCTAACCTTAAATTTTCGGTTTTCCAGTTAGCTCACTAAAAGAGGTTTTCCCCATGCGTTCCCTACCACAACTAGAACAGGAAATTTTACAACTCTCGGTAGAACTACGGATTTCATTGATACAAACGTTGGCAACCAGTCTAGCCAAATCCTTCCCGCCGGCGGTTAACACCCATTCCTCTCCGCAGACTGATTTTAAAACGGTTTTATTGGCCATGCCCAACGTCGGGGATGATATTGATTTTGCACGAGTTATCGACTATGGACGTGAACTTAAACTATCTGCTTGATACCAACGTGATTTCCGAGTTACGCAAGCAAGCCCGGTGTGACGCGAACGTGAGACAGTGGTTCTCCTCAATCTCTTCGGAACAATTGTTCATCAGTGTGTTAGTGATAGGTGAACTGCGTAAAGGAGTTGAACTCATTCGTCGACGTGATGCCACTGCCGCTTCTCACCTGGAAGTTTGGCTGGAAACCGTCACCGAACAGTTTAGCGAACGGATTTTGATGATTGATGACCTCATCGCAGCCGAATGGGGCCGAATGAGTGCCGCCAGACCATTATCGGTGATAGATGGTTTATTGGCGGCCACTGCAAAGGTAAAGGGATTAACTTTGGTCACTCGTAATGTGGAAGATATTCAACATTTGGAAGTGAATTGGTTAAATCCTTTTGATGAATAGTCACGTAAATTTACAAACCCTTTATGCTACTAAATGTCTGAATCAGAATTTGCAGAATTTTAGAATTTTCAGAATGAGCTTGAAATTTTATTCGGTTCATTCTATAATTCTGAAAATTCTGATTCTGACAATAGTAGTGATATAATGTAGGTGATGGGTAAGGACTGTCAAATGAACTCATTGTCAAAAGAAATTTGGTTTTTCACCTAGAAACTAGACCAGAAGTACGAAATAATATTTATGCCAGCCAAAGATGTCATCCATAACGAAGTGAAAAACGCGCTGATCAAAGACGGGTGGAATATCACCGACGACCCTTATATTATTGATTACAAAGAACTGACTTTATTTGCCGATTTGGGTGCAGAACAACCCATTGGTGCAGAATCTCAAGGACGAAAAATTGTCGTCGAAATTAAGAGTTTTAATGCACCACCGTATTTTCAGGAATTTAAAGAAGCTTATGGTCAATACTGCATTTATCGGGACTTGTTAGCCCTCACTGACCCAGAACGAGAACTGTATCTGGCCATTCGAGATAATGTGTATAAAACCTTCTTTAAACAGGAGCTATCCAACGATTAGTAAACAATGCACAGATGAGGTTACTAATAATTAAGATTGTCGCAGAGGAGATTGTCGCATGGATAAATTAAGCCACTATCAACACCTAATTAAGCAGTTTATGACGGAATTTGCCGCACTGGCCAATCGGAAACCCAAGCCCGATTCGGAAATGGTCACCATTTTTGACGATATACATCAACACTATCTCTTGCTGAAATTAGGTTGGCAAGAACACCAGCGTTTGCATCATGTCACTTTACATGTACGCCTGCGTGATGACCAAATTTGGATTGAAGAGGATTGGACCGAAGATGGCATTGCGGCTTGGTTAATTCGTCAGCAAGTACCATCGATTGACCTGGTGGCGGGATGTACACCACCAGAGTTGCGGCCATTGACCGAATGGGCGGTGGCATGATTGATTTGTTTCGAGGTTACCGTGCCACTGCTGCCCATAATGGGATTGTCACCCACATTTCATAACCATCATGAATTGAGGCCATCACTCCTCATCAAACCTGACAGGTGCTTTCCGACCTGTCAGGTTTAGCAAGCGTAGGGTGCGTTAGGCGCGTCAGTTTGCGCCGTAACGCACCTCCTGGTAAATTCCCTCGTTACTGGTTTTCTTGGTGGTTTTTTTACGGTGGTTCGCCTTGAAAAATGGTGCGTTACGCTATCGCTAACGCACCCTATATTAATTGCTGGTTGCTAACACTAACGCAACTTGGCGGTTTGGTTTTACCCATTACTGGTCTTTTGCGCAAGCGTAGCAAGCAAGCGTAGGGTGCGTTAAGCGCGTCTATTTGCGCCGTAACGCACCTTATGGTAAATTCCCTCTGGTGGTCTGAATCAGAATTTACCGAATTTTAGAATTTTCAGAATGGGGGTGGAATTGGATTCTGGAAATTCTTTAATTCTGAGAATTCTGATTCAGACAATTAACCGCACGTTGTTGTCATTAATATCCCTCTCTGCTAAAATTAGAAATGAAAACCTTTAAAATAACCTTGAATTTAACCATTCATTATGCAATTTGTTTGGGATGAACATAAACATCAAATCAACCGAAACCAGCATGGAGTCTCTTTTGAAGAAGCCCAATCAGTCTTCTTTGATGAACAAGCCCGCCTTCTAGCTGACCCTGACCATTCTGAAACCGAAGAACGTTATCTACTGTTAGGAATGAGTATACAAATGCGGCTATTAGTTGTCTCTCATTGCTATCAAGAAGATGACCAAGTGATTCGTCTCATCTCTGCTAGACGGGCCGCTCGTTTTGAACAACAACAGTATCAGAGGTTTCGACTATGAGAACCGAATATGATTTTTCTAAGTCCGTGAAAAATCCTTATCCCCAAAAACTTCACCAACAGGTCACGGTCAAGGTAGATGACAGTACGTTATCGTATTTTCAGCAATTATCGGAACAAAATGGTATTCCTTATCAAAGTTTAATCGCATTATACTTACGCGACTGTGCGCTTCAACGTCGTCAATTATCAGTCAACTGGCTAGAAGCAACCCCCTAATCGTTTAACTCATGAGGAGTTGGCGCAGCAACCCCTTGTTGACTTTTGAGAGTAAATTATCCTCGACAGGTCGGGAAGGGATTCTTGACCTGCCGCGTGGTCTGAATCAGAATTGGTGTGCCTAAAGAAGTAACTTATTAGCATTTAATAGGTTACGAAAGATATTCAGTAATGGGGTGCGATTCCCCCGCCACTGATGAGACGTGGTGTACTTACCCATAGACGTTCAAGCTACTGAAAAAGCATTGAGTTGTATAGCATGGGAACCAAAGGGACAAGTGGAATAAGGAAACTCTGTTTAATGCCACCGCCTGAGTAGAGTTTGACATGATTAGCGCAAGCCAAGAGATATTTGAAGCCTCTAAAGATTCACCGGGTTAAAGCACTTATATGCAGTCGTCAATTCACCTGCATAATCATCTAAAGGTGCAAGGGGTATAGTCTCAATCTAAATCAGACATTAAATACTGAATAATCAAAATTAGGGATGAGGTTCAAGCTAGGATAAGGAACCTTCAACTTTTCAGAGAGTTAGCTTAAATCTTACAGAGGCTTAATAGTATGTAAGAAAATGAGGACTTCTAATTAGACTCAGGCTGATAGAAACGCTGAGACCATAAGGACATGGGCCAAAGTAAGCTAGGGAGTTATCAGGATAATGTATTGCAGATCTGGACTTTTAAACTATGCTAAAGGAAAAATCGCCCGACCGAGGGACAGTAGCCTTTAGTAATGACTTATTTTCGTGTCACCAAGTCTTATAACAGGTTAACCAGTTTACCGAAACCATTATTTTGAGCAATATCAATCTCAAAAAGATATTGTGGACGAAGGCTAACAGGCTAGTCCTAAACTTTTGAAAGCGGTGTGATGCGAAAGTATCCCGCACAGTTTGGAGTGGGGGGAGTATCTAATCTTTAGGAAACTAATATGATTGAAGTCAATCTCACTAGAGAGGATATATTTCTCTATCACTATACAGAATGGATGGTGATTTTATTCGGTTAATTCTATAATTCGGCAAATTCTGATTCAGATAGTTTACGGTCAAACACGAGAAACAACTATGGAAACTTCCAAAATGGATAAAACTGCACTTAAAATTGTCAACTTGACCGATGAACAAAGCGATTTTGCCTATTGGCAATCACAACCTTATGTCGCCCGATTAGCCGCCTTGGAGGCTATCAGAACCGAATACAATACTTGGAAATATGATTCTAAACAAGGATTTCAGAGAGTTTATCGAGTTACTCAACTCCAATCAAGTTAACTCTTTTCACCCATTAGCGACAAAGACCACGAATACGATAACCGCACTAAATGCCCAACAAACTTTTTTGGAATTGCTTAAACCAGTCAAGTGATGCAATGTGGGTGATAAAAAGCAAGCGTAGGGTGCGCTAGGCGCGTCTTGTTGCGCCGTAACGCACCTGATGGTAAATTCTCTCGTTACTGGTTTTCTTGGTGGTTTTTTAACGGTGGGCAGTCCTTCGAGGACTGCCAATCCTAACCTATCACCCACATTGCCTCACTACCCGAAACCGAATGGCAAACACGCTACCAACAAGCATTCAGTAGCCGAGAATTTCGCTGACACCGACTTTAATTGATACGGATATGTTAGCGCGGTTTTTGCGCAATTTTGATAAACCATTTCCTCATGACCGCTAAACGTTCGAGTTGACTTTCGACCACCGCCAGGGCCGCTTTAGGGGTTTCCAATAGGTAAATTGTCCAATGGTGTTAGAATAATAGGGGGTTGACATAGAAATAAATTCTGTTAAAATCATAACTATCTTAAACAACCATAGTGGTCGCGGCAACATGAAATTGACGGAGTTGCTTAAACCAATCTTTATGGACACGGCGGCGGAATTGACTGGTGTCGCCCGGCGTTTATTTCTGGCCAAAGAGGTACAGTTGGCTTATTTTTATCCCCCTTTTCATAGTAAAGGTAACACCCTAATTTTATGTCAGTCCCACAATCTGAAATCACTACACTTACTGGCCTAGCCCGAAAACTGGTCGAACACGGACTCTTAAGTCCAGAAGCAGCAGAAGCAGCCTTTGAGCAATCAAAGAGTTCCTTTGTCAAGACCCCGATATTATTCTAGTAGGCGAAATTAGAGACTTAGAAATAGGCAGGCTCGCCATGAAAGCGGCCTTGACGCACCTGGTCCTATCCACCTTGTGTACCAACGACGCACCTGCCACACTCACTCGTCTGCTTGACCTGGGAATCCCCCCATTTTCCATCGCTGACGCGGTCAATCTGATTACGGCCCAACGCCTCTGTCGCCGACTCTGCACCTGTAAGATAGAACACAAGGATATACCTGACGAAATTCTGCTTCGCGAAGGATTCAAAACCGAAGACCTAGAAAGACGTGCCAAAGGCGAATGGAAGTTATATACTAACAATCCCGACGGCTGCGAACGTTGCCGCCATAAACTAGGCTTCGAAGGCCGCGTTGGCGTCTATCAAGTTATGCCTATCTCAACAGCCATGAAACGCCTGATTATGGGTGGCGGAAACACCGCTGCCTTTGCGAACCAAGCGGCATTGGAAGGCATCGCTGACTTGCGCAAATCGGGCTTAAAAAAGGTTAGGGATGGATTTACTTCCCTGGAAGAAATTAATCGGGTAGTTATTAAGGAGAAAGAGAAAGACGAATGGAGATGATTTAATATGAAGATTCCTGAACTTGAAGGTGTCGCCCTCAAACGCCAAGGGGCCAAATACGTTTCGCAATTACTGGCTAATAAAACGCCGCAAGAACAGTTAGAATTTTGGCGAAAACGCACTGAAGCGTTATTGTTATTGTGGTCTCAGGGGCAAGTGAAATCTGATAACACTAAGTCATAACTTAGGTGTGATTTCTTGCCGACTTTCTCACCACAGATTTAGCCGGTTTTGAAAAGAAGGTGCTAAATTTATTACCATCTCTACCAAAAATATTAATTAAGCAATACCATATTATAGTAAAATCCCTTTGAACCTGTACTATTCCCTCTGGAGTGCAATAAGAATTATTGCGCCGCTACGCGCCGCCAGGCGCAATAATTCTTATTGCACTCCAGAGGGTACGTACAATTTTATATGGATTTTACTATAAATGGGTTAAGCCAAACTTTCACTTTAACTGTTTTACTCACAGAATAAACCACATATCAAAACACCAAATGCAAATCGGCCCTTACTTATTCAAAAACAATCTCGTACTTGCCCCAATGGCAGGAGTCACTGATCGTCCTTTTCGACAACTCTGCAAACAAATGGGTGCTGGCCTGGCCGTCTCAGAAATGATTGCTTCTAATTCCTTATTATGGGGCAGTGAAAAAACTAAACGACGAGCTAACCACGACGGCGAAGAGGCACCACGTAGCATTCAAATTGTCGGCGCCGACCCACAATTATTGGCCAAAGCCGCAAAATACAACGTTGACCAAGGGGCCCAACTGATTGACATTAATATGGGATGCCCTGCTAAAAAAATTTGTAACGTGATGGCGGGTTCCGCACTGTTAAAAAATGAACTGTTAGTCAGTAAGATTTTAGAAACCGTAGTTAACGCAGTAACTGTACCAGTAACTTTAAAAATTCGCACCGGGTGGGACCAACAACATCGTAATGGCGTAAACATTGCTCAAATTGCTGAACAAATGGGGATACAAGCCATTGCGGTGCATGGTCGGACCCGTGCTTGTGGATTTAGTGGTGAAGCAGAATACGAGACGATTGCTCAGATTAAAGCCGCCGTAAAAATTCCGGTCATCGCCAACGGTGACATTCGTACCCCAGAAAAAGCCAAATGGGTCTTAGAATATACCAAAGCCGACGGCATTATGATAGGTCGGGCCGCCCAAGGCCGTCCCTGGATCTTTCGCGAAATTGCGCATTTTCTGCAAACCGGTAAAACATTACCCGCACCGACATTGCAAGAAATTCATAATATTTTGTTAGGACATTTACAAAATCTCTATCAATTTTATGGTGAACATATTGGAGTATTAGTTGCACGAAAACACTTGTCATGGTATAGTCATGGACAACCTCATGCCTCCGCTTTCCGTGATAAAATTAATCGAGTTGGCACCATGGCAGAGCAACAACAATTAACGGGGGAATTTTTTGAATACCTGGAAGAAAATTTAGGGGTAGTCCTGAAATCTGAGTGAAACTAGCTTTCCTAAGCCGTCGAGGCTGAGGAAAGCTAAACTATCAGGAGTCCAAAACACGTTTTGGCCAAACTTATTTTGAATTCTGAAGTTTGCCGGTCGTCGTCATTGATAAAGTCGCATGCAACACCCCTTTAGGTTGTTGCAACAACTTTAACAATTCTTGAATTTCACCGGCGGGCCCTCTAATCATAATCATTTCGGCACACAGATGCTCATCCAAATGAACATGAGTGGTGGCCAAAATCATCGCATGATGATGATGTTGCAACTCAATTAGTTTTTCACTTAACAAGCGAGAATGGTGATTGTACAACAGCGTAATTGTCCCCAACGCCTCTTCATTGTTTTCCCATTGTTGAGACACTAACTTGGCTCGAATCAAATCTCGGATAAATTCCGAACGATTTTCATAATGGCTACTACTTACCAACTGCTCTAATTGTTCCAATAAAGCAGACTCAATGGAAAAACTGGCTCTAACTAAATCTGACATGGTATTTTTACTCGATAAGAATGAAAAATATAACCAATGACCTGACTCACCTCCAACCCCAATACCTATTGAATTATTGAGTTAAGGTTTTAATTTAACGGTTTCGAGAATGAGCAAAGAGTAGTCCCTCCAAACTAATGGCGGTCTTAACACTCAATGGGTTATCAAGATTCAAGGTTTCCTAAGCCGTCGAGGCTTAGGAAACCTAGCACTTGTAAAATTTAGGAAACCTAGCACCTGGATTTTAATATTTCCATTAGCTGGTGGGAGACTACCTCGCAAAGCGAATTTTCGAAACACACGATGGCTACTGCTAGAAAGTTTAAATAAATTTATTAATCAAATCAATATATGCAACTGATTCAACTGGATAATGTAAGTAAAATTTATAAATATTATGCCCATGGCGTGGACCGTTTACTGGAAATCTTGACTCACCATCCGCGCCATCAAGCCTTTATCGCGTTGCAACCCTTAACTTTAACCATTTCTGCCGGCCAAGTCGTTGGAATCATTGGGAATAACGGTGCCGGCAAAAGTACCTTGTTAAAATTGATCGCCGGTACTTTACAACCAACTCAAGGACACTGTCAAGTCACCGGCCGAGTAGCGGCACTCCTAGAATTAGGCGGTGGCTTCCATCCAGATATGACCGGTCGTGAAAATGTATTTTTGAACGCCACCATGATGGGACTGACCTTAAACGAAATTGATGCCATTTATGAACAGATCGTCGCCTTTGCGGGAATTGATAATTTTATGGAACAACCCGTAAAAACTTATTCCTCGGGCATGTTTATGCGACTAGCCTTTGCTGTCGCCACCTGTGTGGAGCCAGATATTTTAATTGTCGATGAAGCCTTATCAGTAGGAGATGGTGCCTTTGCGCGAAAATCATTTAATCGAATCATGCAGTTTAAACAAGCCGGCAAAACGATTTTATTTTGTTCCCATGCCTTATATCAAGTAGAAGCGATTTGTGACCGCGTCATTTGGCTAGAGCAAGGCTATGTGAAAATGGATGGTGTACCCAGTAACGTAGTCAATGCCTATACGGACGCGATAGCCATTGCTAGTGCCAATGCCACTAAAACCGCGGCCCGACATGAAGAGATAGCTTCAACCCCTAATATTCTTCCAGCCCAGTCAGCCGGCACCGCCCACCTCACCGATATTCGAGTAAGTGTAGATGGCATCACCGCTAACACCTTAGACGTGTTTAGCCGCCAAAGTGAATTATGTATCACCATTGCCTTCTCCTCCGACCCGCAATTGCCTACACCCACGGTAGGGCTACTGATAACCAGGGTCGATGGTCAAATTATTACCAGCGCGGGCACTCAACATGACAGTTTAAGCATACAACGAAATCCTCAAGGTTACGCCAAGATCCGGGTTAAATTTACCCGGTTAGCGTTACTAAAAGGAGAATATTGGATCGATATTTATTTGCTATGCGAAAATGCGATTCATGTTTATGATCAGGCTCGAATGGTCGGCATGTTAAAAGTTCGCCAACAGGGCCTGGAACAAGGTGTCGTCAGCCTACCACGGACCTGGGCGCAGATTTAAATTAATCATTCCAGACTTACGCATGACCACCCCAGCCCCTCCTTAACCAGGCTACTCTATGCACACCAGTAGGTTTCTTCTCGTTCCCACGCGCCAGCGTGGG
>DZAL01000326.1 GCA_022729575.1 Thiomargarita sp. | reverse complement strand
GGAGAGGGGCCGGGGGTGAGGGAAAATACCGCCGAATTTCTGCTTCAGTACTTAATACCTCCATTGGTTGGTAGGGACTACCAAATTCTAAGGAATAACACCCCCTCGAAGGGGTACCATTGGCCGCTCAATATGGGACGGCTATTGGTTGGATTTTTGCGTTTTCGATTGCGGGTAACCTCCTTATACTCGAGATTCAAGTTTTTGGTAAGTCATTGAAAATTCGGTAATAGTGCCTTGAGTAGTAAGAGATAAAGTGTTCGTGAAGTCGGTCTGGACGAACGTTTCCTCACGACCAAGAAGAGATTAACCGATGGCCAGAAAATCGGCAACTGGTCAAGCTATGCGGTATAACTTACTGAGCGCTATAGGGGTCTCCCCACTCAGTAGTATATTTTATTTCAAATTCAATAGCGGCTCCCGCTAATGTTCTATCTATAGGCAATTGTAAAATATCAGCTCCCCCTAACCGCCGATTCATCAAAGGAGAAGGTAATAACACTTCAGCGGCGACATCTTGAATATCATCAATCAACTCATCTAAACTCACGTTTCCAATAATCAAAGATTTTTCAATATCACCTAGCAATTCATTACTGGCCACCGCGGGATGCTTGTTATTCGCTGGTTGAACCAAACATTCCACACGAATCACCAATAATTTTTCAGTCCCGCCATAACGATTACGTTCGCGAGTTTCTGACAATTCCCAAACGGTCGCCGCCGGCGTTTTCCCTTGTTCAATAATCGGTGTCTGACGTTGTACATTGCCAGGACCAATAGTGTGATGATAGCCATTGTTTATAGTAATGGTTTCTAGTTGAGCCACCATTCGTTCAATAATTTGTTCTCGAACCGTTTTCATTATCCATCTCGTTTTTAAACACCCAAAGTTTAGAGTTGACAACTTTCGAACCGTGGTCAACTCGGTTTTATCACCAATCGCCCAGCCAGGCTTGACACACCGCCAAAGTTGCCACGGCAGCGGTTTCGGTACGTAAAATTCGGGGACCTAAACTTACGCCCAGATAACCAGCTTGCTCACTTTGGCTCATTTCCGAGGGACTCAAACCACCTTCTGGACCTATGAGAATGGTCAAGACTGGCGGTGGAATTTCGACCGTGGCCGCTAACCAAGTCGGTAATCGCAATTTAGCTTGAGGAGACAGTAGTAGAGCGAGACCTTGGAGCGGCTGACCTAACCACACGGATAAGGGTATTATCTGGTGCAGGGTAGGTAATCGATTTCTGCCACATTGCTCACAAGCACTGATAATAATTTTACGCCAATGTTGCTCACGTTTTTCAAATTGCTTAACCGCTAAGGGTGGACTACGCTCGGTGATAACAGGAATAATCTGTTGGACACCTAACTCTACCGATTTTTGGACCGTATAGTCCATGTGTTCCGGTCGGGCCATGGCTTGCACTAATCGGAGTGGCAACATGGATTCACGTTCAATGGAATGAGGTTCGGCTAAATATAATTGGGCCATTTTGGAAGAGCATTTGACTAATTGTGCCATATATTCTCCTCCTAGCCCGTTAAATACTACCACATTAGCGCCCAGGCGCAATCTTAGCACATTCAAAAGATAATGGCTAGTCTCTTTAGGTAATTCTATCGATTGCCCACTGACCAGTGGTAGGTCTATAAATAAACGGGAAAAACGCATTTAAATTTTTGCTACTATACGTTATTGTGGTATATTGTGATTAATTATTGTGATTAATTAATGAAGGCCAGTATCAAGGGGTTTTAAGAGTTGACAGGCCAGCATAAATTTATAAAAATAATAAAGATAATCTATATCATAGATTTCCTAACCTAAATGGTGAAAAATAAAGTGCGTGATCGCCTCGATTTGCCATTCATTTTAAGATACCTCTATTTTAAGATTCAGTAGTTAAGAGTCAAGTGTGTTATGATTTTATAGGAAACTCCTACCACACTACTATTAAGTTAAGCGGTGTTGAGTTGGGGACCTCCTGCCACCACTTAAATATTGTGCGGTAATCCAAACAGTGCGTCAGAGGTACGTTAGCTTAACCGCAACGAATTTCTACCTACTAAAAAAACCAGACTAAATGTTAACGCTATAGGAAAGTGCTATGAATCAGCAAAAATTTGAACCGCTGGTATTGCCTGCGCTCAAGGTGCTCAACTCATTGTCTTACCAAATCACCGAGCAACCATTACCACATAAAAGTTTGAAAAAATTGCCGCGGCGGGTGCGAGAAGAAGTGGAAGAATTAGGCAAATTAGCAGAATTAGAGCCAGCCCAAGCTATTTTACCGTTGTTAAAACTAACTAAAAAATATTCGCATGTGCCAATGTTTTACAATTTTCTAAGCGTGGCTTATGAGCGTAGCGGGCAGTTAGAAAAATCTTATGCGACCGTGGAGGAGATTTATAGAAAACACCCGGATTATTTGTTTGCGAAGACCAATTACGCTTTTTTATGTCTAAAATATAATCAACTTGATCTGATACCAGGTATTTTTGATCATCAATATGATTTAAAATTGTTGTATCCGTATCGAAACGTGTTTCATATTGCTGAGGTTATCAGTTTTATGAGAGTGATGGCGTTGTATCATCGGGCGCTTGGGCAGACTAAAATAGCCAGGGACTATTATGAGATACTGCGCGAACTCGATGCCGATGGCTGGTTGAGCAAGGAAGTTCAAACAGTTTTATACCCCTCATGGTTACGGCGTTTCATTAAGCTGTTTCAGCGCCAGAAGAAACCGTTATGGCAACCTTCTCGGTTACCCAGTCCGCCTAAAGTAGCGGCAGGAGAAAAATAGAACCCTTGAACCATTAAAGTTGGTCATTCTGCGCCATGGGAGTGACCAATTTTAGTTGGTGCCACCGGGAGAAAATACTTTGATATTTGGTCAATTGTCCCCGCGAGAACGTCATATACTCTTTTTAGGTATAGTTATCGGAGCCAGCTTATTCGTATATGCGTTCCTCTGGATTCCTCTGGTTAACTCTCGTACCACTCTCGACACTAAAATAATTGCACAAGAGGCCAATTTACAATGGATGCAACAAGCCGCACAGGAGATTCAACAATTACGTGGTCAATCGACGACGGTCGCGGTAGCCAAGTCAGCCGTTTCCTTGTTAACCGTGATTGATAACAGTAATAGTCAAACCTGGTTAGCCACCACGCCGAAACGGATTGAGCCAAAAACCGAGGAAGAAATTCTAGTCGAATTTGAGCAAGTTAGTTTTACCGCTTTAATGCGATGGTTAGTGGAATTATATAATCGTTACCAGATACAAGTGGGTGCCATGAGTGTTGAACGTTTAGATGCTAACGATAACGTCAAAGTACGAGTGACGTTGGTCAAAAATCTTAATTTTTAATTTTTTCAATGGCGAAATCCGGTAGTCCCTACCAACTAATGGAGGTATTAAAATCCAGGTGCTAACTTTCCT
>DZAL01000174.1 GCA_022729575.1 Thiomargarita sp. | reverse complement strand
CCCGACGGCATTCCCACGCTGGCGCGTGGGAACGAGAAGAAACCTACTGGTGTGCGTAGAGTAGCTTACCGAGGAGGGGCTAGGGGTAGTTGTGCGTAAAGTGAGTTATCAGTTTAATAAATAGCGAGGTGATCTAGTGGAAGTGATTTATTTACTGATCCCAGTTTCATTGGCCTTAATTGGTTTGATGCTGTGGGCTTTTTTTTGGGCGGCTAAATCTGGTCAGTTTGAAGATTTAGAAGGACCGGCGCATGAGATTTTGATGGATGATGATGAGAAGCAGAATGGACCGAAGTGATTTGGTTTAATTAATTTTAGTGGTAAGTGGAGGTGAGATGATTATCGAATTTGGTCTGCGGTCAAACTTCGCCGGTTTTTGAAACCAGTGAGGTTGTAGGGTGCGTCCCAGGCACCATTTGAACCTGGTGCGCTTTTCCAAATAAACGGTGCGTAGGACGCACCCTACGACATTGGACGTTTAGGCCGCTTCTGGCAGCGAAACCGCTTCTGGTCGTGGCCGGCGGCTGACCGCTTGCTTATTTTTGTAGTCTTCAATTGCTGATTTTACGGCTGATTCAGCCAAGATACTACAATGAATTTTAACCGGTGGCAACGCTAACTCTTCGGCAATCTGCGAATTTTTAATTTGCCCAGCCTCCTCCAGCGTTTTACCTTTAATCCATTCGGTTAGCAAGGAGCTAGAAGCGATAGCGGAACCACAACCGTAAGTTTTAAATCTCGCGTCTTGAATCACGCCATCGTCACCGACTTTAATTTGCAAACGCATGACGTCACCACACGCCGGCGCACCCACCATGCCGGTACCCACGTTAGAATCTTCTTTATCTAGGGTACCGACATTGCGAGGATTATCGTAATGTTCCAAAACTTTAGTTGAATAAGACATGATGTTACCTCCAATTAGGAAAAATTAACGGTCGACTTTATTGAGTAATATTAACTGGTAATTAATGCGCAGTCCATTGAATCGAATTTAAATCGATACCTTCTTTATACATCTCCCACAGTGGCGATAGCTCTCGCAATTTTTCTACTTTGGCGCGGATCAATTGCACGGTGTAATCAATCTCTTCTTTGGTTGTAAAGCGTCCTAAAGTGAAGCGAATAGCACTATGGGCCAGTTGGTCACTGCGACCCAGGGCCCGTAATACATAAGAAGGTTCTAAACTGGCGGAAGTGCAAGCTGAACCGGAAGAGACGGCGATGTCTTTGAGTGCCATAATGAGGGATTCACCTTCAATATAGTTGAAACTGAGATTTAAATTGCCCGCAATTCGATGCTCTAAATCGCCGTTGATATAAACCTCTTCCAAATCTTTCAAACCTTCCCACAGATGTTCACGCAAGCGTGTAAACCGTTCGTTTTCCGTGGCCATTTCTAGTTTAGCGAGACGGAAAGCTTCTCCCAGGCCCACAATTTGATGAGTTGGTAAAGTTCCAGAGCGTAGGCCACGCTCATGTCCACCGCCGTGCATTTGAGCTTCTAAACGAACGCGCGGGGTACGACGCACATAAAGGGCCCCGATTCCTTTCGGGCCATACACCTTATGCGCCGAAAAAGACATGAGGTCAACTTGCATTTTTTGTAAATCAATCGGGATTTTGCCAGCACTTTGCGCCGCATCGACATGGAAAAACACGCCATGAGAACGAGTAATTTCACCAATCGCCGCAATGTCCGAAATGACTCCAATTTCATTGTTAACGTGCATGATGCTGACTAAAGTCGTATCTTTACGAATGGCCGCATCTAATTTTTTCAAATCGATGAGCCCATTGGACTCTGGTTCCAAATAAGTGACTTCGAACCCTTCTTTCTCTAATTGGCGACAGGTGTCTAACACGGCTTTATGTTCAGTTTTGCAAGTAACAATATGCGTACCTCTTTTTTGGTAAAAATGTGCCACGCCTTTGATGGCCAGATTATCGGATTCGGTCGCGCCAGAAGTCCAAATAACTTCTTTAGGATCCGCATTTATCAACTCTGCCACTTGTCCGCGAGCTATTTCTACCGCTTGTTCACTTTCCCAGCCAAATTTATGAGAGCGCGACGCCGGGTTGCCAAACTTACCATCTAAGGTTAGGTATTGCATCATCAATTCAGCGACGCGAGGATCTACCGGCGTGGTGGCTGAATAATCAAGATAAATTGGTAATTTCATAAATTGTCTCCCTCTATGTTAGGCTATCCGGAGTGAGATTCGCATATTGTCTGATGATAGAGACAAGATGAGTCTTGTCTCTATGGAGTGGGTTTAAGTTAACGAAGTTGCGGTGCCATCGCCCGATTATCCGTTGTCGTCCGTGGTGTATTTTCTGAACGAGCCGCGGCTTCATTGACTTCATTGGCACGTTTTTCAACTACTTGGGCTAAAGTGATGCCGTTTAAAAATTCGCGAATTTGTTCGCTTAAATCGGTCCACAATTGATGAGTTAAGCAAGCACGAGCATCATGGCAATTTTTCAAGCCACTACAACGAGTAGCATCGACATTTTCATCTACCGCCGCAATCACTTCGGCAATGGCAATGGTGTCCGCCGAGCGACTAAGACGATAGCCACCACCAGGGCCACGCGCACTACTGACTAATCCATGTTTACGTAATTTGGAAAACAGTTGTTCCAAATAAGACAAGGAGATGCCTTGCCGTTGTGAAATATCGGCCAAAGTAATTGGCTCTTGACCACGATTAATAGCTAAGTCCAACATGGCAGTAACGGCGTACCGTCCTTTCGTTGTAAGTCTCATAAGCGTTTCCTTTAATTTTGTTGATATTTACGTTTTGAGCAAAAGTACCATAAATTATACTAAAATAATTGACTATCTCACTTTACGCATCACTACTAATGCCATTGAGTTAAACTAAGATTACGGTGTTAGAGTCCAAATCTTCAGAGTTGGAAACGCCGTCTCACCTTGACCAGTCTCGTCCAAAGCTGAAGCTTTGGACTCCAAGACGGCTTAACTTAATGGTAGTGACGCATAACCACCCCCCGGCCCTTCCTAGCAAGGAGGAGAGTATGCACCAACTGAGTTGGCTTGATCGACTTCCTTCCTTAACCATGAAGCGCAGGGAATGGTTGAGTTAACCGTGCATAAGGTGAGTGACTATATTTTTTAGCACAAATCTAACTAAAGGGATGTAAATCCTCTTTTTAAAAACATTAAAAATAAAAATTGATTTAAAGAGGCGATAGTCATCTATACCCTGCGACAGCAAAATTACCGTCAATAGAGGACATATCATTATTACCCTCAGTTAGCATGATACTTCTGCCTAAAAGTATTACGTATTATATTGGAATAATCAAGTACTCTTTAAAAAAATTTTACTTGTTTTAATGTGCTTGCTACTTAATTTCTTTAGTCTCGTTAGGTAACTCACGGATTTTGCAAGAATTAAGTTCATTAGGCAACAATTTATCTCCACCTATTTTCTTTATTGTAATACAAAGCATCTGTATTTTTTCATCTATCTTTTGTATATCATCTAACATGTGATTAATTGCATGTTGGATCGGATCAGTATTGGGTAAATCTTGAGGAATACCATAAGCATCAAAGATTTTTTTTTCAATCGCTTGTTTATGGTGTGCTTGATAATCTTTATCAACCTGGACGATTCGAGCCGGAATACCCACTACCGTGGCTCCAGGAGGTACCTCTTTTACCACGACGGCATTAGAACCAATTCTAGCGCCATTACCTATAATTATAGGGCCTAATATCTTCGCCCCTGCGCCTATCACGACATCATTACCTAAAGTCGGATGACGCTTGCCGGGTTGCCAGGTAGTGCCGCCCAAAGTAACGCCATGATACATGGTACAATCGTTTCCAACATGAGAAGTTTCACCAATCACTACGCCCATGCCATGGTCGATAAAAAAGCGTCGACCAATTTGGGCGCCTGGATGAATCTCAATACCTGTTAGCCAACGTCCTAACGTTGATAGAGTACGGGCTAACCATTTCCAATCGGCATTCCACAAACGATGATTGATACGATGTAACCAAACCGCATGGAGGCCAGGATAGTTAGTCATGACCTCAAAAGTAGTACGAGCCGCGGGGTCACGTTGAAATACACAAGCCACATCTTCTTTTATGCGCTCCCACATAGTAGTATAATTTTCCAAAATTTAAAGGGGATTATTAAGATAATGGGGCGGAGCCGGATAAATTCAAGCAATCAATTTTTCCGGATCATTATTCGGTTTCAAGATTTGACAACTTTTGAAAAGTTGTCAAATCTACTAAAATTACGAAAATTACGGTGAATTTTTCTCGGTTTCAAGATTTGACAACTTTTGAAAAGTTGTCAAATCTACCGAAATTACGGTAAAATCTCGGTTTCAAGATTTGACAACTTTTGAAAAGTTGTCAAATCTACCGAAATTACGGTAAAATCTCAGTTTTAAGATTTGACAACTTTTGAAAAGTTGTCAAATCTACTACTCGGTTTCAAGAATTTTTTAAAGATAACAATTATGTTCAAACCTCTCCCTCTCTTTATCGGACTGCGCTACACACGCGCCAAACGTCGTAACCATTTTATTTCATTTATTTCCCTAACCTCCATGCTGGGCATTGCCCTGGGCGTGACCGCACTAATTACCGTGTTGTCGGTCATGAATGGCTTTGAAAAAGAACTTCGCGCTAGAATGCTGGGGATGTCGGCCCATGTGATGATCAGTGCTCATAATAACAGTTGGAAGGATTGGCAACCACTCGCTGATCAATTGCGAACACAACCACACGTCACCGGTGTCGCCCCTTACCTCCAAGGGCAAGCGATGCTCACTTACGATAATAGTGTCCAAGGTACGCTCATTCAAGGTATTGACCCCCTACTAGAGCCGCAAGTCTCACAAGTAACCAATAAAATGTTGAAAGGCAGTCTCGATGCGCTACGCCCTGGTGAATTTAATGTCATCATTGGAAACGAGCTGGCCTTATCGTTGGGAGTACAAGTCGGCGATAAAATCTCGGTCGTGGTACCTCAAGCCACGGTAACTCCAGTCGGGATTTTACCTCGTATGAAACGCATGACGATAGCAGGAGTCTTTAGCGTCGGGATGCACGAGTACGACAGTGCATTTATGTTGCTACATTTAGACGATGCGGCCAAATTATTACGCCTACCAGAAGGCCATATTCACGGCTTAAACTTAAAATTGGATGAGATGTTTTTGGCGGTACCTTTTAGTCGTCAATTAAACAACCAATTGCCCATCGGGTTACACAGTAGTGACTGGACTTACCGTCATTCGAATTTCTTTAAAGCCGTCAACATGGAAAAAACCGTCATGTTTGTCATCTTGACCCTCATTGTGGCCGTGGCCGCCTTCAACATCGTCTCCACTTTAGTCATGGTAGTGACTGATAAACAAGCGGATATTGCCATTTTACGCACACTGGGACTGACACCACGAATGGTGATGGCCATTTTTATGGTACAAGGGACCGTCATTGGATTATTTGGCACACTACTAGGATTAGTTGGCGGTATCAGTTTAGCCCTCAATATTGAAACTCTGGTCCCTCTCATTGAACAATATTTTGGTATTCGAATTTTATCTCCTGATATTTATTATATCAGCGATTTACCCTCCGATTTACAATGGGTCGACGTGTATAGAATCACCGGACTCTCTTTTCTTCTGAGTTTATTAGCCACCCTCTATCCCGCGTGGCGAGCATCACGAACTCAACCAGCCGAGGCCTTACGCTATGAATGAGCCAGTATTGATGTGCAAAAATTTACAAAAAAGTTTCAAAGAAACCGAGATTGCGGTAGAAGTATTACGCGGAGTCAATTTAACCATTGCACCTGGTGAACAAGTGGCCATTGTTGGCAATTCTGGCTCCGGCAAAAGTACCTTGTTACATCTATTGGGCGGGTTAGATAATCCGACTGATGGAGAAGTTTGGGTCGCGGGACAAAATATTAACCAACTTAATCCAGCCCAACGCGGACTCTGGCGCAATCAACATTTGGGATTTGTTTATCAATTTCATCACCTCCTACCTGAATTTACGGCGTTAGAAAATGTCTGCATCCCGTTATTAATTCGCGGCTTATCAGTGGCACTGGCACAAGAAAAAGCGAAAGCGATTCTCCATGAAGTCGGACTAGATCAACGCCTTAAACATAAACCCGGTGAATTGTCCGGCGGCGAACGCCAACGCGCCGCGGTGGCCCGAGCCTTAGTCACGGCACCGCGTTGTGTGTTAGCGGATGAACCTACGGGTAATTTAGATTCCCGGACCGCGGAACAAGTTTATCAACGAATGTTGGAATTAAACAAAACGGTCGGCACCAGTTTAGTTTTGGTCACTCATGCGGTTACCTTGGCCGCCAAAATGGATAGAATCTTGCGCTTGGTTGATGGTAAATTGATAACAGAAAGATGAATGAGCCAGCATTGGGTGCGTTAGGCGCGTGGTAATCCTGAAATTTTGGTGAAAACTGAGGACTGGAGGTCATTTAAGGATTTGGTAGTGAGGCAACAGGTAGTGGTGAACGTCACCAAATCTGACAAGTCGTAGAGCACCTGTTAGGTTTAAACTCGTCAAGTTTCCCAAACCTGACAGGTGCTAAGTTTCCTAAACCTTTGAGGTTTAGGAAACTTTGAACCTTGGTAATTCATTGAAGGTTAAGACCTCCATCAATTTAGAGGGACTACCTGTTTCCTAAACCTGACAGGTGCTAAGTTTCTTAAACCTGACAGGTGCTAAGTTTCCTAAACCTTTGAGGTTTAGGAAACTTTGAACCTTGGTAATTCATTGAAGGTTAAGACCTCCATCAATTTGGAGGGATTACCCGTAGGACGCACCCTACCAGTCGGGCCTAACTTAATGGCATCGCCTTCTGGGAGAGGGGCCTGGAGTCAATGCCATTAAGTTAAGCCGGCGAAAAAAACCTTGAAGGTCTAAAACCAGACCTTCAAGGTTAAAACCAGACCGGGGGGATTCCTTAACTTAATGGCATTGGGGTCTGGAGTGAGGGAAAATACCGCCGAATTTCTGCTTCAGTATTTAGTAATATTCCTACTTATTGATACGTCTGAACCTTGATTCTCTTGATTAAAAGATTTTCTTGAAACATTATAATTATAATCAAGAAAATCCTTTAATCAGGAAAATCAGGGTTCAGACCCAGAGTTATTGAGGGACCTCTAGGTTGGAATATTACTATATATTGTGTTATACTTCACCTGGTCACTTATTTTATATCTATATTTACCTGTTACAGGAGGTATTCAATCATCTGGGAAACTGCAATTTCTCTGCTTGGTGGCCTTAATGCTGTTTGCTTTTTTGCTTCAAAGCTACCAGAAGAGATTCCGAAGCCAACCCAAATCTAGGTTATGTTACAACAGAAAAAGATACAAGATGGTCACTAAACTCACTTTAGCCAAAGTCACACTGGCCGACATTAAACGATTTGTCAAATTGATAGAACAAGAAATCTCTGACTACGAATGGACTCAAATAGAGTCAATCACTCTCAACGACAGAGAATCTCAATCGCTACAAGAGATTAGGGCACGTTTGCTGAAAAAACCCATTCATCGTATGAATGAAGCGACGCTCTGGGGTAAGGCTATTTATCCGTTACTATTATTGGTTGAACAAACCGGTATTGAAGTGTGGGCCGAAGTCTCTTTACAAGCCCAATATACTCTGTTTGAATTAGAAGGAGTGGCCGATGGCGTTTTAGGTAAAAGTGTGACTGGTCGCCTAGAATCTCCCTATTTAGTCGTGATAGAGACAAAACGAGGAGTGGAAAGTCAAGACCCAGTACCTCAATTATATGGCCAACTCTTGGCGGCGGCCCATATCAATTGGGAAGAGGAGAAACAGGCTGGTCAAAACGTATTTGGTTGCTATACCATAGCCGATAGTTGGACCTTTGTGCGGGCCGAAGTAACCGATATTGAGACCGACCGGCCCACCTTACGAGTTGAATATTCCAGAGAGTATACCGAGAAAACCGAAGCCGAGACTATTTTAAAGATACTGAAGCGAATCGTTGCTAAATATCTCCAGCAGCCAGATTAAAACGGTTTTAACTGGTTCTCACAGGACTCTTCGAGTCGTCTGGGTTAAACCTGACAGGTCTTCGAGACCTGTCAGGTTTGCCTTTTCGGGGACGAGACATAACAAGAAATCTTGAAAATTTTAATCTGGTCAGACGAGGACCGTTGATTTTCTGGTAGTGAGGCAATCTGGGTGCTGACCGAGGACTGGCAGTCCTGATGGCACCGTTACCCAGGTTGCAGCACTACTTAAATTTTGGGTAGTAATGTGGGTGACGACTTGCGCTAAGGACCCACAGTCCTTTGAAGACGGTCGGTCCTAAATTCTCACCTACCTGTCAGCACTACCAAATTTTGCACCAGTTCTTAAAGAATTAAGATTTAATTAGGCTAATTAAGAGTATTAAGATACAGGTTAGCATACATACCTCCTCTTTCTAACAATTCCAAATGCGTTCCCTCTTCCACAATTCGTCCTTGCTCCATCACCACAATTCGATCCGCTTTAGCTACCGTCGACAAGCGATGGGCAATAATTAGCGTCGTCCGACCCGATTTCAATTGATCCAACGACTGTTGCACTTGAGATTCCGCTTGCGTATCCAAAGCCGAAGTCGCTTCGTCAAAAATGAGAATAGGTGCTTCTTTCAACAAGGCCCGAGCAATCGCCAGCCGTTGTCGTTGTCCTCCAGATAATTTCACCCCACGCTCTCCCACCATGGTGTCGAAACCCGCTGGTAACTGTTCAATAAATTCTAACGCATTCGCGGCTTGAGCCGCGGCTAAAATGCGGTCTTTAGAAACTCCCGCCATCGTTCCATAAGCAATATTGGCCGCCACCGTATCATTGAATAACACGATTTCTTGGCTGACCAACGCTATATTAGCCCGTAACGTCACTAACGGCAATCGCTGGAGGTCAATTTGGTCTATCTGTAACCGACCTTGTGTCATGGGATAAAACCGCGGAATTAAATTCACCAAAGTCGTTTTGCCACTACCAGAGCGACCTACCAAAGCAATCGTCTCGCCAGGTTGAATGGTCAAATTAATCTCGGTCAACGCCGGTTGCGAATGTCCAGGATAAATCAATTGCACTTGTTCAAAACTCAAGTGACCAATAAATTTATTCTTTGGCGGATGCTCCACTGAAACCATTTTCCGCGCCGTAGAATCTATTTTTATTCCCTCCTTAACTTCGTTTTCAACCTCTTTTTCAACGGCTTCAGTTGACATTATCTCCGGTTCCGCAGGTTTATCAATCAACCCAAAAATACTCTGCGCGGCAGCTAAACCTTGTTGCAACTGCTCATTGATTTTAGTCAAGCGTTTAACCGGCGCAAACAACATACCCATGGCCGTGAATAGAGAAACAAAACCGCCCACGGTAATACTATCTGCCGCCGATTGCAAGGAGGCAATATAAATAATTATCGCCAAACCTATTGCTGTACACATTTGCACCAAAAACACACTCAATCCTGACGCAGTTTGAATGTGAACTTCCAATTTACGTACCGCTTCACAGGCCATCGTAAAACGAGTTTGTTCATATTGTTGTCCCCCAAATACTTTTACTAATTTATGACCTGTAATCGCTTCCTCCAAAATTCGCGTTATCTCTCCCATGCCTTCCTGAATCGAAAGATTAATCCCGCGCAATTTTTTACTCACCACGCGAACGACTATAACAATAAAGGGGACCGTGAAAAAAATAATAAAAGATAAACGCCAGTTTAGGTAAAACATCCAAGCCAACAGGCCCATGACCGCTAAACTATCGCGCACTAAAGTGATTAAACTTTCCGTCGCAGCGGCCATCACTCGACTCACATCATAACTGACTTTCGACAACAATACGCCGGTAGAAGTATTATCAAATTCAACGGTAGGCAAAGTCAGAATTTTGCTAAACATAGCTAATCTTAAATCCATCACCAACCGACTAGCTACCCAGGTCATACCGACGCTACTGATCCATAAAGCTATTCCTTTTATTGTCACCAATGCCATCAATAGCAAGGGAATCAGTTGAATAGTATGCGGATCCTTAGCCACAAAACCTCCATCCAATAATGGACGAATCAAAGCCGCTAACGCAGGGTCGGTAATGGCCATCGTAATGATAGCTACAATGGCTAAGGCAAAAATATGCCAATATGGTATAAGATAGTGTAATAAACGTAGATAAAGGATTTTACTATTCATAATCGGTCTCCTAGTTATGATTGACTGATAGATCATATAATTCTAAATGAATTGTTACCAGAACATTCAGAATATGTTATGATTAATTTTGAAAACTCGCTTTACGCATAACCCTTAGCAAAGATGGATTTATGCGCCAACTGAGTTGGCAGAGAAAACTCTTAACCAGGAGGGGCTGGGAGTAGTCGACTCCTTGCTACGGAGGGGCTGGGGGCACTGCCATTAAGTTAAGGAATCCCCCGGTCAGGTTTTAACCTTGAAGGTCTGGTTTTAGACCTTCAAGGTTTCTTTGGCCGGCTTAACTTAATGGCATTGAGGGGCACTGGGGGGGCGACTCCCCTCCTTGCTAAGGAGGGGCTGGGGGTGGTTGAGTTAGCTATGCGTAAGGTGAGTGAAAGTATTCACGCTACTTCATTTTGCGAGCGAAGATTGAATTAGAATAGTAATAAAAATCATCGTGAGGGTGAACAACTTTTTTTAACTGGTCAACGCTTACTTCTTAAAATAAGATACATTATGAAAAAAATTATGCTGGCTAGTGCCTTATGGATAGCTTTGGGAAGTCCACCGGTAATGGCTCAAGAAGAGAACACTCAGGTAGTGGCTGATATGGAGAAGTTACTGTCGATGTCACTGGAAGAATTGTTAGACATAACAGTGACGGTAGCCTCCAAGACTGAGGAAAGTATCTCGGACAGTCCCTCTTCGGTCACGGTCTTTACCCGCCAAGAATTGTTGGCCATGGGAACAACTACCCTGGAGGAATTATTGAATTTTGTGCCGGGCTTTATTACTACCCGCGAAATTGTGTTTGGGCAAGGCTCGATGGTGGCAGCCCGCGGCCAAACCACCCCTCAAACTTCTTATAATATCCTATTTATGATAGACGGTCAACCGCTGAATGACGGGGTGAGCGGCGGTGCGCAAGTCTATAACCGCTTTCTCAGCCTAGCCAATCTTAAACAAGTGGAAATTATCCGTGGTCCTGGTTCGGCCTTGTATGGTACCAGTGCGTTTTTGGGAGTGGTTAATCTCATCACCACCACCGACGCGAATGAGGCTTTTATAAGCATCGGCAATCTCAATAGTAAGGAAGCCTATCTTAATCTGTCTAAGACCGGTAACTATGGGCAGGCTTCTATCTTTGCACGATATTTTAAAGATGAGGGGCAAACCTATACGGGTCTGGTTGACCCTAAAGTGCCTTCGACTCAAGACCCTCTCAGTGGGAAAGAGGCATATTTCACTTATACCTGGCAAGATAAGTTGCGCGTCAATGCTCGTCATCTACAACAGGAAGTGCGCGATTTTTACCAGACCACTTCCCTAAGTAACGGGGTAAATTACCATCAAACCCAACAGGATTTGGTACATCTCAATTACCAGTTCTTTAATACCGAGCAGTGGGAATTAAGCTTCGATACCAGTTACCTCACTAGCCAAGCGGAGGAAATGAGGGAATCAATGTCCGCCGTTGCCATTCAGAAATTGCCGCCTACAGTCACGGGGACTGGGCCAAAAGTAGCACAGGTGGGCGGCAACGTCGTTGAACAACACAGTTGGAGACTGGGCTTGGATGGACGTTATCGCTGGAATGAACATCACGAATGGCTCGCCGGTTGGCTGTGGCAGCGACAAACCGTGGACAAATTCCGTAACCGTAGCAATTACGATGATTCAGCGTTTATTGCCCGCCCGCCCGCAGGGATTCTGCGGTATCAGGGCACCGTGGAGGAGATTATGGTGGTTGGCGACGAAGGTCAACACGACTTGATTGGTGTATACGGTCAAGATAAATATCGTTTCAACGACCACTTAGCCATGACGCTAGGAGTGCGCTACGACCGTTATTCCGATTTTGGTGGCACGCTCAATCCGCGGGCGGCCTGGGTCTATTCGACCGACTTCAACGCCAAGTTTAAGTTGATGTATGGCCAAGCTTTTCGGGCGCCCTCGGTGACACAATTAACCGCCAAGGGGTTTGGGAATCCTAACCTGAAACCTGAACGAATAAAAACTACCGAACTGGCTTGGCTACAGGAGTATGCCGGCGGGCAGTCAGCCCTCACTTACTTCCAGAATCGGTCACTGGACAAAATTGATACGGTGTTGGAGCAAAATGGCGACCGCGTGTTTGAGAATACCCGTGACTTGACGACCGCCGGTTGGGAACTCGAGACCAGGCTAACGGTTGCACCAGGGCTATCGTTGCGGGCGGCCTACACCTACCTGTCGAAAACCGAGGAACAGCCACGTCGTTTTCCGAAACAGACTTTTTCTGCAATTGTCAACTACCAGAAGGGTCCATGGAACTTCAACCTCAATGCTTATTATCACGATGAGATGGAGCAACAACTGCTTCAAGGTTTTCATACTTTAGACGACTACTGGGTGATGAATGGGGCCGTGCGCTATAATTTCTATAAGGGTCTGACGATAGTGGGGCGGGTGCATAACTTCTTAGATGAGGAATTTTATAGCTCTTCCAAACAAATTCGCTATGTCGAAGGTATCCCTAATCGCGGACGAGTTTACTCGTTGGGAGTGGAGCTTAAGTTTTAAGGTAGTGAGGAAATTTGGGTGAAATATCGCGAGGTTTTTCTTCGTTTTGAACTATGATTGAACTGATTAAATGAGGACTATGAAAGAAGGCTATGACTAATCATAGTTCATCTGAAACTCATTTTAATCATAGTTCAGACCTTCTAATCCCAGCGGACCTTTCACCCAGATTTCCTCACTACCAGTTTTAGGTAGGCTTGACTACTTTCAAACCGAGGTTAAATCGGTTGCTCGGTCAAATAAGTACTGAAGCAGAAATTCGGCGGTATTTTCCCTCACCCCCGGCCCCTCTCCCAAAGGGCGAGGGACGAAAGAAAATACGAGAAAATTTATGCTTTAGTACTTACGTAGAGATAAAATGACAGTTATTGGTTTAATTATAACCTCAAAGGTTAATTTTGTCAAGATGGCATCACTCCCCCAAATTCTTAAGTTCTGAAGCATAAATTCGGCGGTATTTTCCCTCACCCCCGGCCCCTCTCCCAAAGGGCGAGGGGCGAAAGAAAATACGAGAAAATTGTTGCTTCAGTACTTACCATTTGGATTCCAGTTATTTTAACCGTGTGTAACCAGCAACGAAAAATTATAAAGGAAATTTCCTTTCTCGTTCCCACGCTGACGCGCGTGGGAACGAGAGTTCGGTTCTTGCTCACCCAGATTTCAGCACTACTGTTAAAAAACACGTCCTAGCGATAAATGATACCTTAAACTAGCGTTGTCGGTGTAGCCGATTCCCAGTTGAATTACTCCAAATTGAGTATCCCAGATGATGGCAGCGGTGCCGCCGTAATTTAACTCACTTAACTTAATTTTTCGATAAGTCGTGTCCCAGGCATTGCCCGCATGAATCAGTCCTAAAAATTTATATTCAGTGGCTCCAAATTTAGCCACGGGGGAAGGTAAATCAAATAAGCCACCGGCTCGCATTACGAGGGCTTGACGGCCCGTTTGTTGGCCTTGGCGGAAGCCGGATAATAAATTGAAGCCGCCGACCGCAAAATATTCATAGTCCGGTAACGTTGAATTAAGTGCCGTCTCCACCGTTAAATCGGATAATAACATGATATGTGGCCCCAAATTGGCATGAGCGCGGGCATATAAACTTAATTTCTGATAATTCAGGTCCGAGCCAATCGCTTGATGATAGAATTGTCCGGTCAGGTCTAATTTCAGTCCGTGCGTGGCAAAGACGGCATGATCTAAATTATCGTAACCAAATTTGAAGGTCAATAA
>DZAL01000325.1 GCA_022729575.1 Thiomargarita sp. | reverse complement strand
TACCACGAAAGTTTCCTTTTGTCATCTACAAAATTGCTTAAGTTGATAGATATGGCAACGAGAAACTGGTTGCCCACCCTACCAGACTGTCTAGCTTCTCCGCGGCAACTCTACTACACCTCTTCTGATTCTGATGGGAAGAGAATTATCCTGCGGCGCCAGCCTAAGGGAAAATACCAGTGAATCCTCCTGCGAACAATGACACTGACCATTGAACAGCGCTTTACCCGCTTCAGAACCTAACGCTGAAGCAAAACCATTGGCAAATGAACTTGCCATTGCCGATAACGTTACGGGATCTATCATAAATATTCTCCAAAATAGATAATCAAATTGACTTGTAAAATGCTACTATAACAATTTAGGTCAAGAGCATTTATATAAGTTTAGTATAACACTCGACTCCCAATCTTTTTCACTTTATGAGGTAACGAGTATCTTAATTATAGCAGAGTTACTTTTCCATTTGTCAAGCAACCTTTAAATTCATTTTACTGCGCTTTATGACTCGACTGATCTCAGGAAATTAGCCCGCGTAGAATGGCGCGAAGGCCAACCCCATCCATCGCGATGTACCATAAGATAGGTTTCGACACCCCATCAAGACGCAACTCTACTCATTCGGTGCCGACTATTTGCTCGCGTAAAAACTCAGGCGCAAAATCGGCACCATTACTCCAAGCCAAAGTATGACCTTCCAACTGGAAGGTCCTAAAAAAACGCTGGTCCTTCAAGGGTTCAAATAGTTCGCCAGATAATTCGGATTCTAAATTTACTTCACCCGCGGCACCATCATTGAAGGAGAGCCAGACGCGGTAATCATCAATGTACTTTGCTTGTGTCACATGTGTAAACATATTAGCTACTCCAGTGGTTCAATCTTTGATAACGGTTTTCTACTCATGGCGGCTTCCCAATTAGCCATGAGTTCATCTTTATGCAGCACGTACCAATCCAATACGGCCAGCAACGCTCTTCTTGGGAATTTGCCAGTGACCACTCCAGTTTTAATATAGTAATATTCACCTACTGTTGTACTTTTCGAGGGATAACACCCCTTCGAGGGGTGTTATCCCTGCTGGCTGGCCAAACTCATTATGGGACAACTGGATAAGGATATTACTATATCTACAGTAATTTCATATTCGCCGTACTCCGCATGAAAATGTGCTGGTGCATGTTCTCTAATGTACATGCGTATGACTATTCCCAAAAATCGGCTTATTTCTGGCATCTACGGTTCTCCAATTTTGCCACCAAATATGAAGAATGCTCCCCAATGATGGCTTTTGATTCCAAGCCAGAACTTCTAATAGGTATTGATTTATTTATCTAAAATCGTTGTTAATTTCAGACACAACTGCAAATTGTATCACTGCCTAAATAAAGAATGCAACTAATATCGGTCCACGTAGTATAAATATTTTCCCCATTCCCACGCCCCCCATAAACCTGCCACATACCACGTTCCCACCTTCCATCCCCTCACGAGACCCAAATTTTACAAAAATGCAATTTTTTACCCAATCAGCCTCCAATAACCTCACTATTCAACATAGAATCAGCCGACGCCCGTCAATCCTAATCTTATTCTATCATTATCAAACCATTTTATCAGTCACTCTATTTCCCCATAGCCACTCATATTATTAAAATTAACTAATGATTATTTTGGTAGCCGCAGAAGTTTCGAAAAGTTCGGGTTGCTACTTCGAAAAGTTCGGGCAGCTACTTCGAAAAGTTCCCAGTGCTGGAACAAAAAGTTCCCAGTGCTGGAACAAAAAGTTCCCAGTGCTGGAACGTTTTTATCTCACGCCCCCCCTCGGCTTAATAACCACTACCATACCAATAAAATTCCCCAGGGCAACGCCTTCCATCAAGCCAGTAGCGCGGTGTCAACCTAAGCATCATGGGCCATTCTCAAACTGTGCCAGAAAATAGTTAACCTGGGTAAGGTCTGATCGCCTCTCTCACGTATCACACCTCACACCGCAATTGAAATCCTGTTATAATTCTTCCTTTTAAAATTATTTATCGAAACTGAACGAAATTGCTTATGGAAGAACACTATGACAAACGCAGTCTTGCAAATGACGCCAGAAGAACTTAAAGACATGATAGAAACTCTCATTGAACAAAAGTTGATGGAAATGTTTGGCAATCTGGATGATGGTTTGGAACTTCAAGAACGGGTTTATCAAAGACTGCTTAGACAGAAACAGGCAGTTATCGCAGGTGAACGAGGACAACCGTTTGCGGAAGTGGTACAACAACTTAATCTTGGATGACCATTATGTATCACGTTCGTATCTTGAACGAAGCAACTGCCGAATTGGCACGGTTATCTCCACCGATAGGTCGCCAGGTGGT
This sequence comes from Thiomargarita sp., assembly GCA_022729575.1. Lineage (GTDB taxonomy): Bacteria > Pseudomonadota > Gammaproteobacteria > Beggiatoales > Beggiatoaceae > JAABRD01. The sequence continues at coordinate 1,113 of DZAL01000325.1, read as the reverse complement.
TAAGAAAATTAATTGGCTGGCAGAACATTTAAACAACCTTTATCCCGAAGCCTTGACTGGCCATTTGTTAGGTCTCTACAAGCTACGGGTGGGCGACTACCGCGTGTTATACCAAATTTTGGAAGACGAACAAACCATTGTCATTCACCAAGTCGGGCATCGTCGGGAGATTTATAAGAGAAGACGCTAGGGAGCGTTCCTTCCCAGTATAACACTCCCGACGATTCCCTCTGGAGCGCTATGAAGAATTATTACGCCGCTATGCGCAATAATTCTTATTGCGCTCCAGAGGGAGATGGTACAATTGTGGGAGAATATTACTATATTTGCTCGCGTAAAAACTCAGGCGCAAAATCGGCACCATTACTCCAAGCCAAGGTATGACCTTTCAGCTTGAAAGTTCTAAAAAAATGCTGGTCCTTCAAGGGTTCAAATAGCTCGCCCGATAATTCGGGTTCTAAGTCTATTTCTCCCGCGGCACCATCATTGAATGAGGGGGGAACACGATAGAACGCCGGGAGGACGACACGATTCGGCAATATCGCTACTTAAACCAAGTACCATTAACTCAAAGTAATCCAGATTTGTTAGTCAATTATTTAGAATATCATGAACTTAAGGAGGGTAAAACCATCTACCACTGTAGTTGGATAACCGATATAGAACTTACGCCAGACCACGTTTTCCAAGTCAGGCGTGCGGGACGAGCACGTTGGAAAATTGAAAATGAAACCTTCAACACCCTGAAAACTCAAGACTATCACCTCGAACACCATTATGGTCATGGGAAACCACATTTAGCCACGGTCTTAGCTACGCTCATGATGCTACATTTTCTCATTGATCAGGTACAAAAACTCGCTTGTCCTCTCTTTCAGGCGGCCCGTCGCACCTGTTCTTCCCGCCGCCAATTCTGGGAACTCCTACGTGCTTATTGGGTCTTACGGGTCTTACCGGATTGGGAAACTCTCTTTAAGTTTATTCTTAACCGTTTAAAACTTGAAGTAGAACAATTAGATACTTCTTAAAACTCGAAGTTTTGCTCGGTGATTATTCTAAGTTATACTTCATAGCGTAACAATATTAGCTTTTGAAAAGTTTTGAAAATTGAAA
>DZAL01000173.1:10643-14331 GCA_022729575.1 Thiomargarita sp. | reverse complement strand
ATTTTCTTTCGCCCCTCTCCCTCTGGGAGAGGGGTCGGGGGTGAGGGGAAAATACTGTAGAATTTCTGCTTCAGTACTTATGACGCTTCGCTGATACACCTTACCGCTGGGGGCGAAGATTCCTAAACCTGGCAGGCGCTAAGTTTCCTAAACTTTTGAGGTTTAGGAAACTTAGAACCTGGGTAACTCATTGAAAGTTAAGACCTCCATTAATTTGGAGGAACTATCGAATAACAGTCAATTAACAGGATGAAAGAATAAACCGTAGGCCATCACTCCTCATAAGGCATTCTGGTATGTCCATAGCGAATGGCCAACACCGCCAGCGCTAAAATTAAAATAGCTAACGATAATGAAATAATCATCCACCCATCCATTTCTTTCATCCCAATACTAATATAGCGAGAAATTGCCACGATAGCAATATAGATGGGATAACGCAATGGCAATTTGCCACTGGTAAAATATAAACCTACCATCGTCAAAATTTCTAAAAAGATAAACAACATCAAGATGTCTGGTAAGAGGACTCGACTTTGTGCTAACATCAAATAAATTTCTTGACCAATTGCTATCAACGTCGCTACGGTAATCACTAATAAACCAATCCATTCCAGAATTTCTAATGCTTTAATCACCCAAACTTTAATAGCTTGAGAGGGGACTGCACTCATAACATTCAGGTCCTTACTTATTGTTAATTAAGATAAATCTTAATCCTATTGTACCATTGTTTTTTATTAAAAACTAGATTATAGTTAATGTTACCGCTCTTGACAAGAAATTGATTTTCTTATGGCGGGATAAAACCTTATTAATTTAATAGTCATTACCTTTGACCCAACTTGAGATTTTACCAAGGATACTATGTCTGCTCTAATTTGTGGCTCCTTTGCGTTTGATACCATCATGGTCTTTAAAGACCGATTCAAAAATCATATTTTGCCGAATCAAGTACATATTCTCAACGTTTCTTTTCAAGTACCAGAAATGCGTCGTGAATTTGGGGGATGTGCGGGAAATATTGCTTATAATCTCAAATTATTAGGGGGCAATCCCTTACCCATGGGCACGGTGGGAAAAGATTTTGGACCTTATGCCGCATGGATGGATCGTTGTGAAATTCCGCGTACTCAAGTGATGGAAATTGAGCACACTTATACCGCTCAAGCGTTTATCACTACGGATTTGGACGACAATCAAATCACCGCTTTTCACCCAGGTGCCATGAATTATTCGCATCATACGCAAGTAACTTCAGCGCCAGCCGTTACCCTCGGCATGGTGTCTCCTGATGGGCGTGACGGGATGCTTCAACATGCGCAACAGTTTGTCGCCAGTGGTATTCCCTTTATTTTTGACCCTGGCCAAGGTTTGCCGTTATTTAACGGTGATGAATTGCGACAATTCATTCAAGGCGCGACTTGGATGATTGTCAATGATTATGAATGGAAATTAGTGGAGGAGCGTACAGGGTTAACACCAGCGCAAATAGTGTCACAGGTGCAAGCCTTGATTATCACTAAAGGCGCGGCTGGCGCCAGCATTTATACCCCGACTCAAGTTTATCAAATTCCGTCGGCCAAAGCGCACGCTGAAAAGGACCCTACCGGTTGTGGCGATGCGTTTCGTGGGGGTTTGTTATACGGTTTGATGAATCATTTAGATTGGGAAACCACAGGTCGACTCTCGGCCTTGATGGGGGCTCTGAAAATTGAGCACCCTGGCACTCAAAATCATACCATTACTCAAGCCGAATTGACTGACCGCTTTAAAGAAAATTTTGGATATAAGTGCTGAGGCAGAAATTCTGCGGCATTTTCCCTCACCCCTGGCCCCACTGCATTAAACTAAAGTTACGGCGTTGGAGTCCAAAGCTTCAGCTTTGGCAACGCCGTCCCACCTTGAGCAGTCTGGTCCAAAGCTGAAGCTTTGGACTCCAATGCGGCTTAACTTAATGGCAGTGGGCTGGGGGAGGGCAGTACACATTTTGAAAGTTATCAAATTCTAACCTAGGAACCTTAACGATGGCAACAGCACTTATTTGTGGCTCACTTACTTACGATACCGTCATTGTCCTTGAAGAAAAATTTAAAAACCATCTGATTCCACAAGAGCATCCAAGTGGTTTTGAAATTCATTTCATGGTCCCCGATTTACGTCGCCAATTTGGTGGCAGTGCTGGTAATATTGCCTATAGTTTGAAAAAATTAGGAGCGACTCCTTTACCCCTGGCCACCGTCGGCATGGACTTTGGCCCTTATGCCGAATGGCTAGATACTCAAGGTATCAGTCGAAATTATATTAAACAAATGGATCATTGTTACACTCCACAAACTTTTTTTATTCGAGACATGGACGATAATCAACTCATTGCGTTTCACCCTGGCGCGTTGAATTTTTCTCAATACCATCGTATTACCTCCCCACTTTCAGAGGAGGTTAATATAGGTATTATTTCAGCCGATAGCGTTGAAGGCATGACTACTCATGCGTTGCAATTGATTGAAGCCGGGATTCCCTATATTTTTGACCCAGGTTCGACTATTCATCAATTTGATGGTGATGATTTACTGAAATTCATTGAGCAAGCGGCTTGGATTTTAGTGAATCAAAAAGAGTGGCAAGTGATGGAGCAACGTACTGGTTTAACGGCTACTCAAATGGCCCGCCGAGTCCAAGCGTTGATTATTACACGAGATGCCGAAGGACCCTTAATTTATTCTCAAGAAACCTGTTATCAAATTCCCAGTGCGCAAGCTAAAGCGGTGAATGATACGGCAGGTTGTGGTGACGCTTTTTGCGCGGGGTTACTGTATGGTTTGCTCAAAGATATTGATTGGGAAACCACAGGCAGAATTGCCAGTTTAATGGGTGCCATTAAGGTCGAACATCATGGATCGCAAAATCATCTTTTTACTTTAGAAATGTTTAAATTGCGCTTCAAAAAAAATTTTGGTTATGCGTTAATGATATAGGAAATTAATATGCGAGTAAATAGTCGCTGGAATGCCCGGGCGAAATCACAATCATTAGTCGAGATTGCTGGTGCCGTCAGTTTTATCTGTTGGAAAATAGCTACTAATGCGGTGCTAGAGTTAGAAAACCAAGGTTGCCAGACGACGAGTAACGCTCACCGTTTGCAAATCATTGGTGAATTTATGGCGTTTTTGTTGCAAGTGACCGACCGTTTAAGCTATGAGACACTGGCCACGGAAAATCGTCAGTCTTTTATCACCGCGTTAGCGCAACGTATGATTGACACTTACACTGATAATCAACGCGATGTGTTAGGTCCTGGAGAATATCGTGCCTCGTTTATTCATTTTCTCAATCAGCGAATTAATGACTATTCCGAATTGAGTTTCCAACATGGAGAGGCTGGCTTTGATTTTTTGCGCTATTTTGGGGAACAAGTGGAAGCGTTATTGAAAGAGAAACCTTATGTGAGTCAACAGGTAATGAGCGTGGCAGGACCTCAAGCGATTAAGACGTTAGCCAAAGGATTGCAAGATTTATTTGAATAGACCGCCGATTTGACCGCCGATTTGACAACTCTTCGAGAGTTGTCAAATCTTGATATTTCTACGACCGCAGATTTGACAACTCTCGAAGAGTTGTCAAATCTTGATATTTCGACGACCGCAGATTTGACAACTCTCGAAGAGTTGTCAAATCTTGATATTTC
>DZAL01000173.1:0-10543 GCA_022729575.1 Thiomargarita sp. | reverse complement strand
TTTCGACGACCGCAGATTTGACAACTCTCGAAGAGTTGTCAAATCTTGATATTTCGACGACCGCAGATTTGACAACTCTCGAAGAGTTGTCAAATCTTGATATTTCTACGACCGCAGATTTGACAACTCTCGAAGAGTTGTCAAATCTTGATATTTCTACGACCGCAGATTTGACAACTCTCGAAGAGTTGTCAAATCTTGATATTTCTACGACCGCAGATTTGACAACTCTCGAAGAGTTGTCAAATCTTGATATTTCTACGACCGCAGATTTGACAACTCTCGAAGAGTTGTCAAATCTTGATATTTCTACGCGACGGCTTCCAGAAAAAATTTTTCAAATTCTCGAACTACTTTCGAATCTTCATACAGGACCGAATTAGCCGCCAATATCTTCCGTTTTAGTCGCTCCCGGTAAGCCTGGTCGGTGCCTAATTGAATCGCGATTTCCACATAACGGGCGGGCGTGTCAGCGATGCAGTCTAAAATTCCCATTCTCTTATAACAACCGTAGGCAAAACGTCCGCGCATGAATCGCGAAGGATAGGTAACAATAGGAGTGCCGATCGCGAAAATTTCGTAAGTGGTGCTACCACCACCAAAATGAAACGGGTCTAAAATCACGTCGGCCACCGCAATGAGATTAAGGTAATCATTGAACTTTTGTCGTGGCAAAAACACTATTCGTTCTTTTACCGCCGGTAACGTTCGATTAAATCGTTGTTTAAGTAATTCGGACCAGTAAGGGTCTAAACCTTCTACTAAGACGATTAAACCTGATGAATCTTTAGTCAAAATTTGTCCCAACACAGGGTCAAAATCAGGATGCAGTTTAAATAATGATTGTGGACAAAGATAAATATGTGCTTGCTCAGTCCAACCAAAATAATCGCGTGGTTGCCATTGCGATGGTAACGGTGGTTTATAATAATAAGTCAGTAAACTATTTAATAAGACCACCTTTTCGCTATAATGTTGTTCATAATCTTCTGGTGGTTCCAAGTAGCGACTGGAGATAAAATAATCCAGATTACGAATACCCGTGGTCACCGGATGTCCCCAAGTAGTGCATTGTACCGGGGCTAATCGGGCAAAGGCCAAAAAGTAGCTAAAGGTTTCCATACCAATATCGGTGTAGCAGAGAATATCTAATTGTGAGTTAGCAATTTGTTCTCGCGCCACCGTTAAATCTAATGGTAACACCGTGACTTCGTCTGCATGTTGTTGAATAAATCGAGCAATTTCATCGTCAGCGGGGGAGATAAAAAAAATGTGCAGATGGAACCAGTTGCGTGAGAGGTTAGCTATCACTCCTCTAACTACTTTGCCAATAGTATGCAGGTTGAAAAAATGTGAGACGAAACCAATTTTGATTTTACGGGTCAAATTAGTTGCTTGACGTGGCCAGAGGCCATCAGTCCATTGCGATAGAATACCCAAAGCGGTTTTTTTCGCGATATAAAGCGGCCCCCGTGAAGCAGACGCTTGACAATGAGGCGCGATGTACAATAGCGAAGGACAAGCATATTCGTATAAGGTGGCTAAATTCAGTTGTAAATTGCGGTCATTGTCACCTTGATAAGCGAGAAAAAATAGAGTGACTCCTCCTTCGGCAAAAGGGTCATCAAGTTTAAGAGAGCTATTTAGTAATTGGTTAATATTTCCGATCAGTTGCTGGCGAGATTTTAACATCGCTTTTTTGGATTCGATAATGACTGGCAAGAGTGTGGCCAGTCGAATTCGAGTACCTGCATTTTTCTCCGGTTGCTGGGTCAAGACTTGTTGATAACAAGCTTCGGCTTCGGCTAACTTACCTTGCACTCGTAGCGCATCTCCTAACCCACGTCTGGCACCAAGTAAATCCGGTTTAATCTCTAAGGCTTGATGGTACCAAAAGACGGCTTCGGCAAATTTCTCCTGCGCTTGTAACGCGAGACCTAAATTATTACATGCTTCAGCAAATTGTGGAACGATTTGAAGGGCTTGACGATACAGTAATTCGGCTTCGGCAAATCTCCCTTGTGCTAATAACAAGTTGCCCAGATTGCTGTAGGCTTCGATAAAATCTGGTTTCAAGGTTAACGCTTGTTGAAAATGGTAATTCGCTTCTTCCCAGTGATTTTGCAAATTCAGCAAGGCCCCCAAATTATTATGAACTTGAGCAAACTCAGGATTTTGCGCTAAGGCGAGGCGATAATAGTGCTCGGCTTCGGTTAACCGGCCTTGCATTCCCAACAGATAAGCGATACTACTGTAAGGCTCGGCGAAATCTGGCTTAAGTGTAATAGCTTGTTGATAACAGGCAAAGGCTTCATCTAAACGAGTTTGCGTTTCTAAGACATTCCCTAATTTGTAATGAATTTCGGCCAACTCCGGTTGCGCTTGTAAAATTTGGCGATAGATGGCTTCTTCTTCTGGAAATCGTTGTTGTTGTTGGAATTGATTAGCCATGGCTAAGGCTTGCTCAATGGTTACAGTTTGTGCTAAGTGAGTAGCGGAGGCGTGTTTTTCCAATAAACCACAACAATGTTTATAACGTTTGCCACTGCCACAAGGGCAAGGTTGATTACGACTGGGGAGCATATAGATTGATTTTATGGTTAACTCATCCTTAACCACCCCCAACCCCTCCTTGTTAAGGAGGGGAGTTTCTCCTGCCAACTTGGTTGGCGCATACTCCCCTCCTTAACAAGGAGGGGTTGGGGGTGGTTAAAAACGGGCCGTTGATGATGGCGGTTATTAAGTAAGCGCTGTGAGTTTCGAATGTTTGAAGAAGTTATTAAACGATAGTTTACCATTCAATGGCAGTTTTTCCGATGGTTTGTAGATACTCATTGGCTCGACTAAAATGATGATTACCAAAGAATTTTTTTGATGACAAAGGAGATGGATGAGCGGATTGCAGAACGAGGTGTTTACGGTGGTCAACGATTTTGCCCTTATCTTGGGCATATTTGCCCCAGAGTAAAAATACGAGATGTTCTTTTTGTTCCGAGAGCAAGCGAATGACCGCATCGGTGAAACGCTCCCAACCTTTATTTTGATGAGAAGCGGCCTCGTGGGCGCGGACCGTTAGAATGGCATTGAGCAGTAAAACACCTTGTTTGGCCCAACGTTCTAAATTACCTAATTGAGGAATGTCTTTGCCTAAATCGTTATGAATTTCTAAAAAAATGTTGCGCAAAGAAGGAGGAATATCTATACCATCATTGACGGAAAAACAGAGACCGTTGGCTTGACCAGGACCATGATAAGGGTCTTGTCCTAAAATGACTACTTTTACGTCGTCGAAACTGCATTGTGCAAACGCGTTGAAAATTAAGCGAGCAGGAGGATAGATAGTACCATTATTATATTCTGCTCGGATCAATTCGGCTAAGGTTTGAAAATAAGGTTGTTCAAATTCGGTGGCCAGTCGCTCTTTCCACGAGGGAGCAATTTTCACATCCATTGGGTGTACCTGTTAAATAAGTACTGAAGCATAAATTTTCTCGCATTTTCTTTCGCCCCTCTCCCACTGGGAGAGGGGCCGGGGGTGAGGGAAAATACCGTAGAATTTCTGCTTCAGTACTTAGTTCAAGATTGGTCTTTCCTCGTTCCCAAAACTTGTTTTGGACTCCGTTTCTTGTTCCCACGCCGGCGCGTGGGAACGAGAAGAAGGGTGGTTAGTGTGTAAGGTAAATTATTTTACTGTAAATTCAATGGGTTGCTTATTAGCCACTAAAATATTTTGTGGTAAGCGATAGCCAAAGAATACTTTGAAACTGCCTGGCGTGGCAAATCGACCTTCGTATAATTCTAAGTCATAAACTCGTTGCAAAGTGACTTTCTTGGTGAAGGGAGTTAACTCAGAAATTCTTTGATTCCAGGGAGCAATAATCACATTATCGTCCATCATGTAAAAGGATTGCTCATTGGTGGTGGGATGAGTAAAAACCGCATAAGCCACAATATCGGCGATTTTTCCAACGTGGGCCGAGTCAACCAACAGGGTACCGCGTAAGCTAACTAGGTCTTTAGTCGTTACCGTCGCTTGATTTTCAAATTTATTTTGCCCTACGGTGGTACCCTGTGGCAGGCCCAAGGCACCGCCTCTAAACATAGCCAAAGAGGGAAGTACATGGCCATCATCGATAGTCTGGCCATAGCCTAAGTCTGGCAATTTAGGCATTTCCATAGGAGGCATCGGGTCTGATTCGTTCCCAAACCAGAGGACGGCATAATTTTTATAGGTGCCGATACCGAGAGCATTCCAAGTTGGATTAAGCAGCATCGAGTTGCTATAACTACCGCGTTGCCATTCATCGACGGCGGAGTTAGCGGTAATTTTATAACCACTGGCTTGGGTAATTTCATAGCCATTACCAGGGTAAGAAGTGCCTAAACGTTGCGGTGCTTTCCACATACAATTCCAAGTGCTGTGGTTACGGGGGTCATACACACAGCTACTCCAGCCATTCATAACCACACCTAAGTTGCCATCTAAATCGCGCACATGCCGGTTGGCTACTAAGGTCAGTGAGGGTGATTGTAGAATGGCGGGTAAACCGAATTGAGCACGGTACAGATTTATCAATTCGTATATTTTCATTTCTTTAGGTTCCATGCCGTCGCCGACACATTTTTTGGCCATCAAAAGTTGTGTGCCCTGACATTCCGTTTGTGCATCCGCCTGGGTGGCTACACAACTGACTAATATGGTTGCAAGACTGGTGGTTAGTCGTTTATTCATTAGTTATGCTCCTCAAAAAATAAGAATATGTTGGTTGGTGGAGGAGGTTTTTAGAAATTTTTCCAGAAACCTGCTGGTAAACTACTGTAAATTATTAAGCGTGTTTAAATTGCGTGTATCGTCTCAAGCAGATTTGACAACTTTTTGAAAGTTGTCAAATCTCAAGCCGATTTGACAACTTTTTGAAAGTTGTCAAATCTTGAATCAAATCTTGAATGCGTCCCTTACTATTTTATCTTAACCAAGGTAGTCAAGAAAAACAAGTGCTAAACTCATTCGAAACTTTTGTGAAATTTCAGTAATAGCACTAATTCTTTGATTAATAATAATTTAATGTAAGAACGGAACAATTTCCGTACTCCAGTTTTCCCTAGAAAGTTTACCCAGGTCAGCGGCTTTTTGGTAAAATTTAGGTAAATCGCCGCCAACTTGTACTAATAGTGCTTGAAAAACTGGGACTAGGTCTTGGTAAGTGGCCACTGATAATAGTTTGGCGTTATTTAATTCGGTGTTGATCCAGTTATCATAGCCGGCGTAATGGTGCCAACGTTGCTTAAATTGTTGATATTGCTGTAGTAATTCCTCAAAGGTGGCTTGTTTTTCTAATTGCATGTTAGAGGAGACCAGAGGTTGTTGATAGAGATTTTCCAACTGATCCCGAGTCGTTAAGACCAATTCAACAAATTCATTTTCTCGCTGTTGCTCGGTTTGATAACGTTGCCAGTCTTGAGGAGTACCATGTTGGGCCAACCAGCGTTTGATTCCTTCATTTTCAACGGTCATGGCAAAGGCTTCGTTAAAGGCGGTATTGTTGGGAATGTATAATTGTTGATGGGCTAATTCGTGAAAAATGACACCGGCAATTTTAGTTAAATTCCAGTGTAACATAGTATTAAGTATCGGGTCAGTAAACCAACCCAGGGTGGAATAGGCAGCGACTCCGGCAACATAGACCTCATAACCGGCTTGACGTAAAATTTCGGCCTGCTCCGTGGCCGCCGCTTGACTGAAATAGCCTCGATAACTAACACAACCAATGATGGGAAAGCACCATTGTTTGGGCTGGAATGAGAAAGCGGGGGCGGCAAATACGGTCCACACGACAAAAGGTCGTTGTAAATCTGCATAGTAGGTATAACTTAAATTATCTGGCAACGATAAGGATTGTGAAGCAAAGGCACGGATGGTTAAAATTTCACTCAATGTTTGTTTAATAGTCGGTGAGGTAGAAGGACTAGCGAGGACTTCACTAATGGCCTGAGCACGTTGGGAGATTTCAAATTGTCCCGTAATCGCTTGGTGGTAATAGGATAAATGGCTACAAGCGGTGAGCAGAGTGAAAAGGGTGAGAAAAATAGTGGAATTGATGGCTTTTGACATAAATAAAATTATTAGAATTAATTTAGAATTATTAGAGTTGACAACTTTTTTTCAAGTGGTCAACTCTCGAATTTATGGTGGTCCCCCTAAACCTGGCAGGTGCTAAGAGTCCTAAATCGTTGAGGTTTAGGAAACTACCTGGTTGCAACATCTATTTAAGTGCGTGAAACTGCCGAAGCCACCAGAAGAAACGTTGGAGTAGAGGCTTTAGCCGCACTGCCATTAAGTTAAGCAAAATTGTCTTTAGAAACAAACCTTCGGTGATGAGATTTAAACTCTTCATCCTTTAACAATTTGCTGTGGTTTTTGGGGTAATTTCATCGTCCCCAGTGACGCTAACTTAATTTTTTGAAAGTTAGATTATACCACCTTTTGCAAATCTGAGCAAATTTAATTAATCTTTCGCCTGAGCCTCTTCACTTTACCTGAGACGACCACTCCAGACCAGTTCAAAGAGGACTCAACGCTTTATTATGTTCTTTCTACAACAAGAACTTTGGTGCTATATCACTTCTTGGATGGCAAAATAACTTCCGCCATGCTACCTAAAATATTCTTGAACCGTAGTTGAAAAAGTATGATGTAAACCTATTTTACCGTAAATACCTTTTTTCCTATACCCAAAACCGCCCATAACATAATCGTTGATTTATTAGATAGAACGGTCCATAATATAAAAACGGAGAACCATAGTGACTTACGATGAATATCTGACTACTGCTGATAGACATAACGTTGCGTGTGAATGTTTGTTAACATGTCTTGATGACGCCCACACCTCAAAAGAAGACGGCGAAAAGCTGTTGGCCGAAGTTTACTATTTGACAGGATATATAGCGGAAGGAAGTATTAACTATGGTTTATATCATCTGGTTATTAAGAAAGGACTGTTTCAGGCATCACAAGATGTTACAAAATTAAATATTGGCCCAGGCAAACTATTTCTTACCTATTGTTATCATATAGAAAAGCATAAGTTTAAAGACAATTTAGATATTTTGATTAACTTAGGCGAAGACGAATTTGGAAAATCAACTCCGGCCATTTCTCAGCTAACCAAACTGACAGAAACGATTAAGAAAAACCGGCTGTTTAGCAGATGGACAACTAATTATCGTTATGTAGCGCCACCTTACTCTGATTCACAGGAAATTAGAGACTTTCTGAATGATTGTCAAAAATTGAAGAACGCCATCCGGTCGCTTACCAAGCAAGGAACTTAACTCAATGATTCTGGTACTAGAAAAAATTCAAGCGATAGTAAAATTCTTGGAGACTAAAATCCAACAAAGTGTTATTATTGATTATAGAATAACGCTTAAACTACTTGACACACAAATCAAAATTTTTGTGCTGGTTGACCCACCGCAAAATTCTCTGGTCCAACCGGAGTTTCAGTCTTTTCTTCGGCAAGAAGAAATCCCAGCGGAACAAATAGACTTGGAACTGGTCACTTCAAGAGAACAGCAGTTTGAGGACTTTTATAAATTCCTATTCAGTGACCAAGACAATCCCAAAAAAGTTAATCTAACCTTTCGCCGTGGGTACTCCAATTTAATTGATTATCACAAATCAAAGAGATTATCGTCGGTCCCCCTCGTAACCTTCTACAGTTACAAAGGTGGCGTGGGTCGCACCACCACCTTAGCAGCCTTTGCCGCATATTATGCCATGCACGAAAGGAAAACCGTAGTTATTATTGATGGTGACTGGGAAGCCCCTGGAATGACGAATTTCTTTGGGATAACGCCAGAGTTATCCTCCCTTCAGACAAACGGCACCGGGGTTGAAGCTACTTCCCAAAGTGGTGTAGTTGAGTATTTTTTAGATAGGGCATTTTTGGGAAGAGAAGGTATCATGTTAGAGAACTACATTATCAAAATCTCCGACGAGTATACCAGTATCATACCCAATTCTAGTGAAGGACAGGTTTACCTCATGCCCGCCGGTCAACTAAGTTCGGTGCCGGTGACCGCCGTATCGTCAAACACTCATCTGGACCATTACCTAGAAGCCTTAGCACGTCTCAATATTTCCGGGACGGAACAAATGGAAGAACAGTTCGGCCAGTTGTTAGAACATCTGGAAACCGAATTAAAACCGGATGTCATTCTGCTCGATTCCAGGACCGGTTTTAACGATATTTTCGCCAATATTGGTTTAGCCTTTTCGTCGATGATTGTAGGGTTCTTTGCCAGTGATAAGCAAACGTTGCCTGGCCTCCACTTCTTCTTGTCCAATCCAGCATTGGAGGATAAGAATATCATTTTGGTAAATGCCATTATTCCAAACTACGAACATTTTGAAGTATTTTGTGAAACGGTCCGGGAAATTGGCCGAACTAATCTGGCGGTTGACGCTGACGCTTACGAGGAGAGATTGAACAATCTGTCGATGTTTCCGATAGTTCGCAACTCATTATTAGAATCGTTGGGGACCAAGTTAGAACATAAACTGGATTTTATTCCCCAGGTCAAACGGAAAGCGTTGCTTGACCATGTGGAATTATTTGAAGAAATTATCAAGAAACTCGGTTATTTGGAAAAAACAGGCCTGGAGTTAGAAGATGAATCCGATTACCCGAAGGAGGTAGTCACTTCAGGGGGCGTTCGTGAAACACCACCAGCCCTACTTACGACTATTGGAGGAGATGAAATTGAACGCCTGAAACAACACCTCCTAACGGCGTTTCAAAATCATCTTCCGCAGCATTACGCGGAACACGTTGATGCGGCTTCGGAAGGTTTCCTGAGAGAGCAATTCTATTGGCGAGAACGTATGAATAAGTTATTCAATCGCGATAAAATTTTATTGCTAGGTAGCAAAGGGACCGGGAAAACTTTTCTGTATAAAACGTTGTCGACCAATCAACAGTTTTTAGAACTCTTGAGAGAAAGAAACGCGGAAAGAGAACGCTACCGGGTTATCAATATCATTTCTTTGAAAGAACAAGGCTGGGAGTCACCTCAACAACGGAAGTATTTAGAATTGTCACTGTTTTCTCCAGAAGATTATCAACATGGTGATTTCTTCTTTAGACGTTTCTGGCAGGTGTATACTTGGAATGCGATTTGGCTAAGTTCCGCAGAACTCGGTTTATCTTTACCGACTACTCAATTATCGGCCTATGTTAAACCGCTTCAAAATGATATTGAGACTCGTCAACGTTTTTTAGAATTGATACATTCCGAGGCGAATATGTCAATCATTGAGGCGAACCTGAAACACTTGGATGCGCTTCTAAGACAGGAGAAAATAAATTTAATGTTGACGTATGACCAACTCGACTATGTGATTAAGCCAAATGAATGGTCAACGGGCATTGCGCCACTTATTAACTATTGGATGTCTCATTCATTTGTCAAACTCCATCCCAAGTTATTCGTTCGCCGGGACCTATTTGCGAAATTGGGCAATATCACCAATAAACAATCGCTGTCGACGAGTCGTATCCTGGACCTGGAATGGCGTAAAGAGGAGTTATTTGGCGTATTTTTTAAACTCATTTTCTCACGTTCCAAAGAGGATTTCTTTAGACTAATGAAGTTGGTTGGTACTTACTCAGGCCAACAAATTTTGGAGATTCGGAATGCGATTGACCGAGATAATCAAGTGGTACTTGATGACCAATATTTGCGCCCTTTGGTGGAAACTTTCTTCGGCAAATGGGTGGAAACTGGAGGATACCCAGTAGAAACTTATCAGTGGTTCTATAAGAATCTGTGTAATGCTGATCGTACCATTAGTTTGCGTCCTTTTTTAGATTTGCTGGAAAATGCGATTGGCTATTATTTTAGCCAGATGAGTCATTCGTCTTCGCCAACGCCGGTGATTTTGGCACCAAGATATTTTACCAATGGGGAAGTTCGCAAGCAGGCAGTGGCGAGACATTTCAATGACTTGGCAAGTGAGGCTGGTAGTGAAGATTTAAAACGAATTTTTAGTTATATACAATTACATGCACCAGCTTCCTTGCGAAAATCCTTCTTAACGAAGGCGGAATTGGAGAGATTATTTGAAAACGTGGTAGAAACTTATTCTTCTGAAATGGAACATCAACGTTTTGATGACTTAAGTAAGTTGATGATAGACAGTGGTATTATTCGCCTAGTCACTGGCAGAGGTGGGGTGGTTTTTTATTCGTTTGCCTTCTTGTATAAGTATTATCTGGGGTTGAGTAGTAAACGGTAAAAGTCGATGTTCAGGTTTTTCCTCCTTTGATAAAACCCATCCTTCTCCTCTGTCCATGTTATGGTAGGGTGATGGGAGAACCGAATAGCAACCATGGCCTTACTCTAAGAACCTTATGAAACAACTTTAACTTCTTCTAAACTACCCAATCCAGTCAGGTAGGGTGGGCAACAGGTTTATCGTGGCCCAGATCTATCAACTTAAGCAATTTTGTAGATGACAAAAGGAAACTTTCGTGGT
>DZAL01000172.1 GCA_022729575.1 Thiomargarita sp. | reverse complement strand
CTTGGTTGGCTCCTTAACCAACTAAAATAGTCTTCTTAGAGCGGGAGTAGCTGCTTGGAGGCCAGTATGAAGAATCAACTGAATCTCCTTAAACTTACCAAAAATATTGTGGACACCGGGCATTCTACCTAGTCCTAAACTTTTGAAAGCCGTGTGACGCGAAAGTGTCCCGCACGGTTTGGGGTGGGGGGAATACCTAATTTCTAGTAACAGACGATACAGAGGTCTGTACACTAGAGAAGATGTATTTCTCTATCACCATTAATTCTAAAATTCTGGAAATTCTGATTCAGACCATTGGAACCGCAAGCGTAGGTGGGCAACCCCTCGTTTGTTTATTCGCCATTTCGTAATGGGCAAAGTCGTTTCATTCTTTAACAACTGTCAACTGTCATAGGAGTAATGAATGTCTTATAGTGATTTTACCCTCAAAACCGTACAACACGACTTTCAATTAGAACTCATTGAAGAATTAGGTATTTTTACCACGGTGCCAGAAGTAGCTATCAGTCCCCATTTAACTACCACTTTAGAAGAGAATGTGCTGTTGGCAGTCTCTATTAATACCGAAAAAGCCCGTTCGGAATTAATCATCGCCAACGTGTTGGTGGAGGTCCGAAAATTATTTCAACGACACATTAGCTTTTTCTCTGGCATTGAGTTTACCGTGGACCGTGAATTGGGACTCACAGGGTACTGTGATTTTATTGTGAGTCTCTCCAAAGAACAGTTATTCTTAACCGCACCGGTGATTACCATTGTCGAAGCCAAAAATGAAAACCTAATGAATGGACTAGGTCAATGTTTGGCGGAAATGGTGGCGGCCCAGCGATTTAATCACCAAGAGGGTCAAAATCTGGCTAAAGTCTATGGCACCGTCACCTCAGGTACCGCCTGGAAATTTCTCAAACTGGAGAACCATCAAGTGTCTTTGGACTTAAAAGATTATAGCATTGACCAGGTTGGTAAAATTGTTGGAATTTTATCCGCCATGCTTAAGCAAGAAGTTTAATTTTGATTCAGCTAGTCTAGGGTGTAATGCTCCGCGTCATCCCCCAAATCCGAAATAGTGCCTGACACTATCGCTTCTGCACCTTACACGGGCTTGGCCAGATGACGAGATGAAACAACTTTATGTCTTGAAGAAATAGCGGACGTAGGTTAGCAATCTTCTCCACTGGATGGTCTGAATCAGGATTTCCAGCCAGGTAGCCAGGTAGGGTGAGCAAGTGTTTATTTGCCCACCAATCCTCTCCTGTTCTTATCAAAAAAGGTAAGCGAACCTAGCTAAGTCGCAAGTGCCACGCCCCTTGGTTGCCCGCCCTCTCAGAAGACCTGACAGGTTTTGAAAACCTGTCAGGTCTGATTGTCCGAATCAGAATTTGCAGGATTAGAGAATTTTCAGAATGGGTAGGGTTTATTCTGCTAATTCTAAAATTCTGGAAATTCTGATTCGGACAGCCTTAGACGCTGGTATCACGAATTATTACAACCCCTATTCGTTGCATTGTGCTAGACTGACTTATGAACTTACCTATTTTCAATCCAATGGAGATGACTCATGCTAAGAACTGAAATTGAACTCACCGAACAACAAGACCTTGATTTACAAACACTCGCTTCTCAATTGGGAAAAAAACCAATGGAACTCATTAGACAAGCCATCAACAACTTACTAGCCGAGTGGAGCCAAGAAACACGCTTAAAGAAAATGCGAGTAGCACGGGGTCTCTGGAAAGACCGTGACGACTTACCCGATTTTGAGGAACTGCGTTGTTCTTGGCAACGTTCTCCACAGAACTTGGGTGAATAATGATGCCAAATCAAGTTCTAGTGGACACAGATGTCTTAGTTGACTATCTACGCGACTATCCGTTGGCCGTTGACTACTTAGAGGGATTGGCTACTATACCTTATGTTTCTGTGCTGACGGTGGCAGAATTATTTGCAGGCGTAAGAGAAGGGAAAGAAAGGAACAGTTTGGAAACTTTGTTGGAAACTCTACAAGTAGTGCCCTTAGATGAAGAAACGGCAAAATTAGGCGGTTTATGGTTACGTGATTATAGTAAAAGTCATGGTGTCGGTTTGGCAGACGCGCTGATTGCGGCCACCGCTAAATTGCAAGGGTGTACTTTGGTAACTTTAAACACTAAACATTTCCCAATGCTGACTACGGTTCTGTCGCCTTATCAAAAAAGGTAAGCGAACCTAGCTAAGTCGCGAGTGCCACGTCCCTTGGTCGCCCACCCTCTCAGAAGACCTGACAGGTTTTGAAAAGTGGTCAGGTCTGGTTGTCAGAATCAGAATTTGCAGAATTAGAGAATTTTCAGAATGGGTTGGGTTTTATTCTGCTAATTCTAAAATTCCGAAAATTCTGATTCAGACAATAGGGAATACCACGAATCAGGTGAAGGATAATTCATGGTATTCTTTAATTTGTTGTGATAAACTCGCCTGAAAACTTCTTTCCATCCACAGTTAACCACTATGTTACCCATGATATCATTAACCGACTTCTTAGAAGCTACTAACCAACTCTCGGTAGCCGAACACCAATCACTGATTACTTTACTACAACAGCGCTTACGCGAACGACAACAGGCCGCCTTGATTCAAACAGTTCAAACGGCACGCTGGGAATTTCAACAAGGTCTCTGCCAACCTGCTACACCGAGTGAAATTATGAAGGACATCTGGTCGTGACTCGTGTTCTCCTCAAATCACCTGCATTTATTCGCAGTGCCAAACGTTTGGTAAAAAATCTCCAGGACTCGCCAAAGATATTCAAGCCACTTTGGAAAGGTTGGCGGAAGACGCTTTTCAACCCGCCTTGAGAACGCATAAATTAAAAGGTGAACTCAAGGACAGTTGGGCCTGTCGTGTGGATTACGAGTTAAGAATCGTGTTTGAATTGGTGCCCTACGAAGATACCGAAGCAGTTTTATTGGAAGATATTGGGACACATGATAAAGTATATTAGGCCCGTGTAAGGTATGGCAACGAATTTGGGTTGCCCGCCCCTCAGAAGACCTGACAGGTTTTGAAAACCTGTCTGGTCTGGTTGTCTGAATCAGAATTTACAGGATTAGAGAATTTTCAGAATGGGGTGGGATTCATTCTGTTAATTCTACAATTCTGGAAATGCTGATTCGGACTAGCAGGCTTTAGACTTATCCAAATTTCATTTAAACTAAGATTATCGAGGTCATTATGCCACAACTGATGGTGGATATATCCATACACAAGGTAGCCGAAATTATCCAGGCCATGAACAGTCCAGAAATCGAAACCTTGTATTTATTGCTAACCGCCGACGGAAAAGAACTGTTGACTCGTAAACAAGACCTTGAGTTAAATCGAGTCAAGTTCCTAAGCAGAGAGGAGGTATTCGATGTATCAGGATGAATACCATCCGCAAGTCAAGAAGGATATAAAACATTTGACCCCCACTTTGCGAGAACTGATTCAAACACAACATCTTCCGAAACTGTTGGCGAATCCCTACCAGGGAGAACTTCTAATCGGTGATTTAAATGGTATTCGTTCCTATCATTTTACTTCCGCTAAACAACAATGTTGAAGAGAACACGCACACCGTATTTATCCTGATGATTGGTAAACGTGGCGAGTTTTACTCGTTGCTGAAAAAACGGGTAAAAAATTAAAGTTAGAGGGTGGCACTTTTTGATTGCCCGTCCTCTCAGAAGACCTGACAGGTTTTGAAAAGTTGTCAGGTCTGGTTGTCAGAATCAGAATTTGCAGAATTTTAGAATTTTCAGAATGGGGTAGGGTTTATTCTGCTAATTCTAAAATTCTGGAAATTCTGATTCAGACTATTTCATACCCATTTCAAATCGGAGAACAACAATGACAGACAGCAAAATGAGTTTTTTTGAGGGAAGAATCACGATTATCCCTGATGTTTGCAATGGTCAACCGACCATCAGAGGCAAACGTATTACGGTTCAAACGATTCTGGAATTTCTTGGTGCTGGGGATAGTCAGGAAGATATTTTACAGCAATATCCTTCCTTAGAACTAGAAGACCTTTACGCTTGCTTAAAATTTGCGGCTTACTTAATGAGTCACCGATACGTTCTCAAAATAACTTCCTAACATGACCACTAAATATCTGATAGATGCTAATTTGCTTTATCGTTTTTCTCTTTGGGCAACCTCTACTTATCTTCATGTCAGAGACCTCAATGAGGAATGGACTGATACCCAAATTTGGGAATATGCCAAGAATCATCAGTTAACCATCATTACCAAAGATGCGGATTTTTCAGACCGCATGTTATTGAGTAACCCACCGCCACGAGTCATTCACTTGAAACTAGGAAATCTGAGGATAAGAGAACTTCACTCGATCCTTTCCAAACTTTGGCTTGATGTATGTGTCCTGAGTGAACAGTATAAGTTAGTACGAATTTTTGAAGATAACCTCGGAGGAATTAATTAGCCCGCGTAGGGTGGAAAGCTTCGCGTCATCCACCATTTTCCAATTTTTGGGGGATGACGGCTACACCTTATTCACCCTACACTGACTTAATCTTTCTCAAAAGACCTGACAGGTCTTGAAGACCTGTCAGGTCTGGTTGTCAGAATCAGAATTTGCAGAATTAGAGAATTTTCAGAATGGGTTGAGGTTCATTCGGTTAATTCTAAAATTCTGGAAATTCTGATTCAGACAATCTCATACCCTAGCACCACGAATGAGAGTGGGAATAATTTGTTGCATTTTCTAACTCGTAGTGCTAGACTCACAAACTGCCCAACTGGAATGACACGATTCCAGTTGACTCAGATTGTCAAATCGTTAATCCATATCTTTTTAGTGAGGACTAACTCTTGAAAATTTACCTAGACGTATGTTGTTTAAACCGCCCGTTTGATGACCAAAACCAACCACGCATTCGACTAGAGGCCGAAGCTATTCTCTTTATTCTACATCATCTCCACTTACGTGACTGGGAATGGTTTGGTAGCGATGCTTTGACACTGAAAATTGACCAAACGCCTAATCTGGAACGACGAAATAGCCTGTGGTTAATGGCGGCTAAAGTACACCACTGGATAGCCATTCAATCAATGAAGCCAACCGAAGTCAACAATTGGAACAACTCGGATTTCATGCTATGGATGCTTTACATTTAGCTGGCGCCGAGAGTGCGACCGCTAACGTTTTTCTGACGGCCGATGATAAACTACTGAAATTAGCGACTCGTCTATCCTCACAACTTCAAGTGACGGTCGCTAACCCGGTCTTTTGGTTACTGGAGAACCTTTAATATGAACACTATACCACCTACCAATTTAATGCAAATTCGTACACAAGGATTAGAATTGTTAACTCGTGAATTAGGCCCTGTGGTGATGATAAGATTTCTACAGCAATTTGAACTGGGACGAGGTGACTATTCGACGGAACGTCATCAATGGCTTGACGGCCAAACGGTGGCAGATTTACTGGCACAGCTTCGTGCCAGACCATCCAGATGAGTTTACCAAGCCAGGTAGGGTGGGCAAGTGTTTATTTGCTCACCAATCCACTCCTGTTCGTGGTGGGCAACGATAAACCTGTTGCCCACCCTACCCGACTATATGTTGATAGATCAAGCAGAATCTATCTGAAGAATTACTGGTAAATCGTATTACTCACTCTACCTGACTGAAGCATTCAATAAATAGGAATTTTCTATGATATTTGTAATATATGGACTGATCCCAGGAATATTGAGTGGCCTAGTAATCACTACATTACTTGGTTTCATGGCTTACGCAATAATGGAGATAGTGAATCGTCACATTTATGCCGGGCCGTTATTCGGGATAATGTTTGCAGTTGTTCTATTATTGCTGATGTTAGTGGTGCATTACTATCCTTATGAAGATGGTAGTCCTGCTGATACTGTGCGTCTTGTGAATAATTTGTTTATGCAAGCATTCGGTTATTCCGCCAGCGTTGGAATTGCAGCACTACTCGCAGCACTCGCAATGCTTTTGTGCCCAGTATTTCTATGCCCGAAGAAAGAGATAGAGATAATGCCAGTAAGAATGCCAGTAAGACCAAAATCAAATTTCATTAACTCAATTTCACAGATATTTATTATTTGCTCTAGCCTTGGAATGTTATTTGCTGTCGCCGATCTGTTCAACTATAACTCTTTTAGGACTTCTGAATCACTATCTATATTCCTAATCTCACTCATCCTTTTCATTCTTTCTATTGGCCTTTTGAGAAGGCAGAATTGGGCGAGGTTCTCTATTCAAACCTTGTTGTTGATAGTAATTATATTGAATCTGATAATGTTTATCTTTGAATTTCTTCAGATGAAGATAGATTTCCATACATTAACAGGAATAGTTCACTTTATTAGTACTATTACTATGTCGTCTACAGCTTTGATTACTATTTTATTTCTTCCGCTATTAGTACTATTTATGCTAAACTCTAAAAAATAAAATCGGAATTTAAACGAAATAAAATCTGAGTTTTCTCGTTACCACATGCGCTTGACTACTGTTGAAAATGAAACTATTCTAAACGTGATTCACTCTCAATTTGGAGAGAATGTAAAAATCTGGCTGTTTGGTTCCAGGGCCGATGACCAGAAACGCGGAGGAGATATTGACCTATTCTTAGAAACTCCACAAAATTTTGCGGAGGCTTGGAAACGTAAAATGATTGCCGTTTCCCTTCTTCAAATCCAACTGGGTGACCAAAAAATCGATTTAATGGTGCGAAGTGCCGATGATGGTGATAGACCCATTTATCAGATTGCTAAAAACACAGGAGTTTTATTATGACTTCCTTTGACCCAACTTATCTAGCCAGGTAGGGTGGGCAAGTGTTTATTTGCCCACCAATCCACTCCTGTTCGTGGTGGGCAACGATAAACCTGTTGCCCACCCTACCCGACTACCCGACTGATTACCAATCCGATGGCACTACCTATCCGGAGACGTATGTGGAGGGGGTGAAGCAATAGTGGCTGGGGTGTGGCAACGTCTTTTGGTCGCCCGCCCTCTCAGAAGATCTGACAAATTTTGAAAAGCTGTCAGGTCTGGGAGGGACTGAAACAGAATATACAGAATTAGAGAATTTACAGAATGGGTTGGGGGTTAATCTGCAAATTCTAAAATTCTGGAAATTCTGATTCGGACAATCTCATACCTTAGCCAACTGACCTATTCGGTTATGTGGTTCTCACTACTTTCAACTACTTAAGAGGTAATCAGAATGACTTTACTACTTTCGGAAGCCTTTGACAAACTGTCACAACTTCCCGAACTACTTCAAGACGAAGTAGCACAACAACTACTGTCCGACTGGGAATCAGAACTTCGCTGGCAAACGGCTTTTACCACGTCACAGACTCAACTGGATAAATTAGCGCAACAAGCCCTGGCCGATTTTGAGGCTGGACGAGTCAAACCTCTAGGGTTCGGGGAGTTATGATTTCACATCTTACCAATGACTTTGTGAAACTATTTCGCCAGTTACCGTCCCGAATCCAAACTCAAGCCCGAAAAACTTATCAACTTTGGAAACAACATCCGTATCATGCCAGTTTAGACTTTAAACGTGTCAGTGACCGTCAACCCGTCTATTCCGTAAGAGTAGAAATTGGCTGGCGAGTGGTGGGTATCAAGAAAGATAAGCAAATCATCTGGTTTTGGATTGGTACACATGCGGAATATGATAAGTTGATAGCCAGGTTATAATTTCGCCTGCGTAGCGTAAGTGGGCAAACCTCCTTTAGTTGGCCCACCCTTCTCAAAAGACCTGACAGGTTTTGAAAAACGGTCAAGTCTGGGAGGGTCTGAATCAGAATTTACAGAATTAGAGAATTTGCAGAATGGGTTGAGGTTCATTCGGTTAATTCTAAAATTCTGGAAATTTTGATTCAGACAATCTCATACCTTAGCCCACGTAGGGTGGATAAGCAAAGCCTCATCCGCCAGTTACCAACTCTACGCGGGCTTTTCCAAATCTATAAGGAGTCCTAATCAAAAAATGATGACCCAATTACATCCCAAAATGGTTTTAACTACTCAAGGTCAACCCCTTGAAGTGATTCTTCCCTGGACTGAATATCAAGAATTGGTGGAAATCCTCGGACTTGACCTCGATACTCCAGCCAGGGCCGAGTTGATTCAAGCCCGTCAAGATCGCGAACAGGGTAATGTCGAGGCTTATTTAGACTTCGAGGCACTTTAACAAATATGTATCGTCTCATCATTCACCGGCGGGCTGCCAGTTATTTACAAAAACTGCCCCTAAACCAACAAGAACCACTCAAAGCAGCCCTCAAACGGTTAGCCGATAATCCGTTTAACAGTCCTCACGTTAAAGCCATGGCAGGAGAATGGCAAGGATACTACCGATGGCGTGTTCAAAATCAACGAGTCATTTATTGGCTAGATAGGGAAAATTCGGTTATCTATGTTGATTATGTGGGACCACGGAGAGATATTTATAAACAATAGTTGCAACATCCTTTGGTCACCCACCCTCTCAAAAGACCTGACAGGTTTTAAAAAGTTGTCAGGTCCGGGAGGGTCAGAATCAGAATTGGCAGAATTAGAGAATTTGCAGAATGGGGTGGGGGTTCATTCGGTTAATTCTAAAATTCTGCCAATTCTGATTCGGACCGTAGAAAATACTACGAATCAGGTGGGATTATCTGTACACTGTTTTCTCCCAGGCGAACCAATCAAACCATGGCACAACTTCAAAAGCCGTGATTAGAAGAGAATTTTGTTCATTGGCAACCATTTTCAAGAGGAGGTAAAACTGACTTACCAATTACAATTTACCGACATTGCCTTAGCCAATTTGAAAAAATACCCAGTCAAGGACCAAAGCCTCATTTTGGGTAAAACTGAACAACTTGCTGACCAGCCGTTACAGAAAGTAACGTCAAGCGATTAGTTGATTTTGACGTGTCTTACCGTCTACGGGCGGGCAATTATCGTATCTTTTTTGAACGGGATGACACCTTGAAAATTATCGACATCATTGACATCTTGCCACGAGACCGGGCGTACCAGAGGAACAGATAATGTTAGAAGCCGTCCAAATTTTGAAAGATTCACAAGGAGAAGCCCGATTTGCAGTCCTCGATTTTCAAGAATACTTGTCGGTCAAGAACTTGCTATCTAGTACCGAACAACTAGAAGACTATTTAGACTATTTGCATATCCAACAGGTTAAACGACGCACTGTCAAAAAATGGAGTTTAGCGGAGGTCAAACAGGAACTTGGGTTTGAGTGAGTCAAGGATGAAAAGGTAATAAATTTTAGTTGCCCGCCCTCTCAGAAGACCTGATAGGTTTTGAAAAACGGTCAGATCTGGGATGGTCAGAATCAGAATTTTCAGAATGGGGTGGGGGTTATTCGGTTAATTCTACAATTCTGGAAATTCTGATTCGGACCACTGGTTTCCACCTTGTGAAATTCTCAACTCTCTGTTAAAATAGACGATAGATAAGTGACTACAAGTGACTCACCCTCTTCCTGAACTAGAGAAAAGCGACCAGCAGGAGAAAAACCATAACCCAATGTTTACCCAACCTGACTAAGAGTATCTCCAGATGCAAATGACGATTGAACTTCCTGATTGGCTAGCTACACAACTTACTGCGCTGTCTAATCCTCAAGAATTTATTCTCCAGAGGTTAATCGAGTCCTTCTCTTTAGAACAGCCGGTAAACCGCGACCCCTGGCCAAAATTTTTAGCCGATATTGACAAATATGCTGTAGCCACGGGCATTTCTGACTTGGCCGAACATCATGATCACTATCTGTATCAACCACCCCAATGAAACCACCGATTTTGGTGGACACTGCCGCACTTATCGCACTGCCTGGTCCGATATGTCAGAGACGCAATTTGCTGCTTACGAAACCAAATGGCAAACACGTCGCCAACAAGCATTCGATAGCCGCGAATTCCGGTAGTCCCTACCAACTAATGGAGGTATTAAAATCCAGGTGCTATAGTAATATTCATATACAATTGTACTATTAAATTATTATTTGTATTTAAATAATAATAAGGGTAATTTGAGTTAATTAAGCACAATATTTTGCGGAGGAAGTTCTGTTGAATCACCTTTAAATAGAGGAATATTTTGGAAAATAAAATCCAGAGTTTCGGTGAGAGAGGCAAATTGGTGCTGAAAACGCTTAACTTGACGTTTTAAAACGGCCCAAAGGTGTTCAATAGAATTTAATTGTGGTGAATAAGGGGGTAAAAACCACAGTTGGCAACCTTTGCTTTCAATCAGGCGTTTAGTTTCGGCAGAACGATGGAAGGTAGCATTATCCATAACCACGATTGGTCCAGGTGTTAATACAGGCAACAAATACTGTGTCAAATAAGTATTAAATAAAGCGGCATTCATAGTTCCTTCGTAGAGAAACGGGGCTTTTAATTGGTGTGAAGAATAGACCGCTACTAGGTTTAACTTTTTCTCTCGTTTACCCCCCAATATCTGTTCACCTCTCGGTCCCCAACCATACTCTCGGTAGAGATTTTGAGGAATGCCACATTCATCGAGGTAGACCAGAGTATCGTGAGTCACCGCCATTGTCGCATTGACAAACTCTTGTTGTTGTTCTTCTGAGGCTTCGAGGTAAGTGGTGGTTTTTTTTTTACGAGTCAGACCAAGTTTAGCTAAAGTTCTACTAATCGTTGACTGAGAGACACCGAAACGGCAAGCGAGTTCGTCTTGGAAACTATCAGGCGACGTACTAAGTTCTTGACGTAATTCTTCCTCATCGACTTTGCCACGCTTTGGACGCGCTTTGGGTAATGCCGTATACTCACCGGTATTTTTATAATTCGTCACCCAGGCTTTGACCGTGTTATAATGAACCTTAAACACTTGACTGGCGCTTAGACGGCTTTTTCCATTTAGGACCCAATTAATTACTCTTTCTCTTAAATCCAGATGGTAATTCATTTTATTATTCCTCAGATTGATTAATTTACTTAGATTACCACATTTTTATATATACTACAAATATTATTTTAATCAGACATCTGTAAGCGGATATTACTATAAATCGTTCAGACCAGATTTGACAACTTTTTTAAAGTTGTCAAATCTAAAACTACCCACAGGAGAATATTATCATGGTAGAATAATTTGTCCTAGCCAGATTTGACAACTTTTCGAAAGTTGTCAAATCTAAAACTACAAATGGAGAAAACCATGACACACAAATTTTTTAACACCGCCGGTTCCTGTCAGCCAGAGCGTCATTATATGACCGACCCGTTGCCACGCTTGACTGGCATTCGAGAATTAATTGATGATGCCCATTATTTTATTATCCACGCGCCCCGTCAAACAGGGAAAACTACTTATTTATATGCCTTGATGCACCAACTGAATCAAGAAGGGAAATATACGGCGTTGCAAGTGAATATTCAAGCGGCGGCCAGTGGACGAGACTCAGAAAAGGCTATGCAAATTGTGGCGGCCGATATTTACAACCAGGCCATTCAATATTTGCCCGCCGCCGAATGTCCAAAAGAACTCACTGAAGTCAGTCCTCACTTTGGGAGTTTAAAGCATTACTTACAACAATGGGCTACCCAAAATCCCAAACCTCTGGTCCTATTTGTTGATGAAGCTGATTCCTTAATGGATGACCTCTTTTTAGCTTTATTACGCCAATTGCGGGCTGGCTTTGAAGCCCGTCCCACAGGGTTTCCCCACTCTCTCGCCCTCGTCGGTTTACGCGATGTGCGGGACTATAAAATTCGGGTTCGTCCAGAGAGAGACCGTTTGGGTATGGGGTCGCCCTTTAACGTGAAAACCGAATCATTGTTCATGTTGGGGTTTACGCCAGAGGAGGTCAATGCCTTACTCTCACAACATACTCAAGAAACGGGTCAGGTCTTCCCCCCTGAAGTTAAACAGGAGATTTATCGTCTCACCCAAGGTCAACCCTGGCTAACCAATGCGTTGGCGCGGCAGATTGTGGAGAAAGTCCTGAAGAATGACTATTCGCAACCCCTCACCTTAGCCCACGTCATCCAAGCCAAGGAGGAATTAATTCAACGGCGAGATACCCATTTGGATAGTTTGATAGACAAGTTACGCGAACCGCAGGTCAAACGGGTCGTGATCGCCATTCTCAATGGTGACGCGCCCACCTTTGACGACTTGAATGATGCCATTTCATATACTCGTGATTTAGGCTTGATTGCCCCGAAACCGCCCGTGCGGTTTGCCAATCCGATTTATCAGGAGATTATTCCCAGAGTGTTAGGCATGGGGTTTGAGGAGTTTCTGCCAGAAGCGATAGTGGACCGCCAATGGTATGTCAAACAGGGACGTTTAGAGGTGGAAGCACTGCTGTTGGCCTTCCAAAAATTCTATCGTCGTTACTCGGAAGCCTGGCTAGAGAAATATGACTTCCGCGAAGTCGGTCGGCAATTGTTACTGATGGCCTTTCTGCAACGAATTATCAATGCGGGCGGGCGGCTCGAGCGCGAAATGGCGGTGGGTAATGGGCGTTGCGACTTATGGCTGGAATATGGCCCGGACCAATTTGTGATAGAATTAAAGTTGTATCGTGATTCCCAAACGCGGCAAGACGGTTTAGAACAAACGGCGGAGTATTTAAGTCGCTTCGGCCTGTCACAAGGCTACTTGATTCTGTTTGAAACCCGAGCAGGGAAGACTTGGGAGGAACGAATTTATCGAGAAGTAGTAGCAGTCGCAGGAAAGACCGTAATTTTGCTGGGAATGTAGGGTGAGTCCTACGCACCTTGATTCAATTTGACTATTTAACTAAAGCCAGGGAGGGAGGGTATCTTTGCTCACCTTCACTTCTAATAAATCAATTCTTTAAAGTAGTGGGCTACGGTAAACCTGTACCTCACCCCACTGAGCTAAGGAATTTAATAAAGAATTTAATAAGGAATTTAATCATGACTAATCTTACTATACTCAAACCGTCTAACCCGCGGTTTCTCACTTTCCCTACCAGCCTCTGGCAGATTTTTTGGCAACCCCTTGGACATTTTCTAACCGCATTACCTGGTTTTATTATTCAGGGTACTATTTTGGTGGTTACTTTATTTGTTAACTTGCCGGCGGATGCCGACGACTATTATTTTACCTACAATGAAGATAATTCTCCCGTCAGTATTGACTTGAGAGATTATTTTTCGGAAGCGCTGTGGAGTGTCTTTCATAGTAGTAATAATAACTCCACCTTGCTACAAACCAGCCATTCAGATTGGGCGGGCTGTGTGATTACCCTAACCTTTCAGCCTAATCAATCTGGCACCGCAGTGATTAATACTTGGGCGGATAGTACATTGCCTTCCAATGTTTATCTTCATATCACCGTCAATTCAGTGAATGACGCACCTGTGGCTAACAATGGCAGTTTCACCATCAATGAAGACACGGTTTTAAGCAACTTTCTCTCGGCCAGTGATCCGGAGGGCAATCCGTTGATTTACAGCATCGTTACCAATGGCACTAAAGGTAATGCCACGATAACAAATTTTAACAGCGGGGCCTTCACCTATATCCCTGCGGCAAATGAGAATGGTACCGATAGTTTTACCTTCAAAGTCAATGATGGTAGCGCCAATTCCAATACCGCAACGATGACGATAATTATCACGCCAGTCAATGATGCCCCGGTCGCCAACGATGCCAGTTTCACCACCAATGAGGACACTACTTTGACTGGTTTTCTTACCGCCAGTGATGTGGAGGGCAGTGCGTTGACTTACAGCCTCATTACCAATGGCACTAAAGGTAGTGCCACGATAACAAATCTTAATAGCGGGGCCTTCACCTATATCCCTTCGGCAAATGAGAATGGTACCGATAGTTTTACCTTCAAAGTCAATGATGGGAGCGCCAATTCCAATACCGCAACGATGACGATAATTATCACGCCAGTCAATGATGCCCCGGTCACCAACGATCGCAGTTTCACTACTATTGAAGATGTGGCTGTTAGCGACTTTCTGTCTGCCAGTGATTTGGATAACAATCCGTTGATTTACCGCATTATTACCAATGGCACTAAAGGTAATGCCACGATAACTGATGCCAGTAGCGGTGCCTTCACTTATACCCCAATCGCCGCTCTCAATGGCACTGACTCCTTTACTGTTCAAGTCAATGATGGGACGGTGGACTCTAACATTGCCACCATAATTTTCACGGTCACGCCGGTTAATGATGCCCCTAGTTTCACCGCCAATAACCCGCCCGCGGTGCTAGAAAATACGGGGATTCATCTTCTCACCGGTTGGGCCACGTTTAATCCTGGTCCCAATGAAACGGATCACCTGTTGACTTATACGG
>DZAL01000324.1 GCA_022729575.1 Thiomargarita sp. | reverse complement strand
CCAGACCTTCAAGGTTAAAACCTGACCGGGGGATTCCTTAACTTAATGGCAGTGTCTCCTTATCTCTCCCCTTAGAGGCACGACGACAATCTCTGTTAGCCAGTGTACACACCTCCACCGAGGAGGAACTCTGGTTAGCTAATCAAGATGAAACGGGGTGGAAATAACTATGTTTCAACGAGGTGATGTCATCTGGTGTGTGTTAAGTGGAGACTTTGGCAAACCACGTCCAGCGGTGGTGGTACAATCGGATTGGTTTAATCCAACTCATACCAGTATGACGGTCGGTCCGTTAACCAGTTATCTGATTGACGCCCCCTTATTTCGGTTACCTATTGAACCGAGTCAAACGAATGGTTTGAAAACGGGTAGTCCCTCCAAATTAATGGAGGTCTTAACAGTCAAAGAGTTATACCGAGTCTAAGGTTTCCTAAGCCTCGACGGCTTAGGAAACCTAAGTCTCTGCCAGATTTAGAAAATCCAGCACCTGAGTGTTAATATCGCCATTGGTTGGTAAGTACTGAAGCAGAAATTATACGGTATTTTCCCTCACCCCCGGCCCCTCTCCCAGAGGGAGAGGGGCGAAAAATATACGAGAAAATTGCTGTGTCAGTACTTATGGATTATCAAGACCTCCATTATCTTGGAGGGACCACCATAGTTTGAATGAATAGACATTCACTTCCCATCTCTCGTTCCCACGCGCCGGCGTGGGAATGCCGTGGGCAACGCGCCAGCGTTGCGGGAAAGGGACGCTGGCGCGTCCATACTGCATTCCCACGCCGACGCGTCAATGCCATTAAGTTAAGTCGCGTTGGAGTCCAAATCTTCAGATTTGGACGAGATTGGCTAAGGTAAGACGGCGTTGCCAAATCTGAAGATTTTGACTCCAACGCCGTAACTTGAGCTTAACTTAATGGCATTGACGCCGACGCGTGGGAACGAGAAGAAAAAGTGTTCTAAATTCGTCAAAAAGGGATACCCCCGCGAAGGGTCTTTTAATATCTCCATTGGTTGGTAGGGACTACCCAAATCTGGTTCACCACCGAGGCGTCGCCTTACCCGGATCCCGATGTGCCAATCGGCTTAGGACCGATTTTACAACTTTTGAAAAGTTGTCAAATCTCACCCACAGGGCATAACTATCAAAAAATCTTGACAACTTGGCCCAACTCACTTATTATGGATGGTAAGGGAATTGGGTAGTGATGCGATAAGTAGTGGCCGCGGTCTCAAACCTGACAGGTCTTCGAGGCCTGTCAGGTTTAAACCACCACCTGGTGCCTAACTACCCAAACGGCGGCCTCGAAGTGCCAACTGCATACCCAAAACTTCTAAAGAAGTGTCGATAACGTTTAGATTTAACCACTTTGCAAAAATGGTCAAATCTTTTTGAACTTTTTTACCTAAACCTCATGTTCAATTTCTTCTCCAATTCTGTCACTACCACCTCCAATCAAGCAGAAGTGGGTTATCATTGGTCAAAAATTATAACCCTGGCTCGCCAGCATCGTCGAGAAATTATTTGGGCCAATGGAATTGCTTTGGTGGCCACCGTGATCAGTGTCCCGATACCTTTATTAATGCCATTGTTAGTAGATGAGGTCTTACTGAATAAACCGGCCACTCTAGTCAACACGGTATACTACCTATTTCCTCAAAGTTGGCAGGGGCCAATATTAGTGATTACGGCCATTACTGTCTTCACGATTGTTTTGCGTCTCCTCAGTTTAGGTTTGGGAGTATGGCAAACGAAACAATTTACCGTCGTTTCCAAAAATGTGATATACCAGATTCGTCAACACTTAATTCAACGTTTACAACGAGTCTCGATGGCCGAATATGAAACGCTAGGTAGTGGACAAGTGATTTCACACTTAGTCACCGATTTAGATACTATAGACCAATTTATTGGGGCCACCCTAAGTCGTTTTTTAATAGCAGTCCTCAGTTTATTAGGCATTGCCGCCGCCTTACTCTGGATGCACTGGCAATTAGCGTTAATAATTATTCTGATTAATCCCCTGGTTATCTATTTAACCACCGTGTTAGGACGTAACGTCAAGGAGTTGAAAAAAGCCGAAAATGCCGCCTATTCACAATTTCAACAAACGCTTACCGAAACCTTGGAAGCTATACAGCAAATTCGCGCCTATAATCGAGAACAATACTATTTGGGACGAGTGATTGACAGTGCCAATGCTATTAAAAATCATGCCATTGCGTATACTTGGAAAAGTGATGCGGCCAATCGCCTTTCGTTCAGTGTATTTTTGTTTGGCGTAGAAATATTTCGCGCTCTGAGCATGATGATGGTTGCGTTTTCCGATTTGTCGATCGGCGAAATGTTGGCCGTGTTTTCTTATCTTTGGGTTATGATGGCACCGTTGCAAGAAGTTATTACCATTCAGTATAGTTATCATAGTGCCAAAGCCGCATTACAACGCATCAACCAACTATTTACCTTGGCTGAGGAGCCGGTGTATCCTCATTTACAGAATCCGTTTCAACACCATTCTACCGTAGCCATTCGCTTAGAAAATATTTGCTTTTCGTACCATAAAACCGATTGGATTCTGGACCAAGTGTCTTTAGACATTCCCGCTGGCGAAACCGTGGCGTTAGTTGGAGCCAGTGGGGGTGGTAAAACCACCTTAGTGCAAATTTTATTAGGGCTTTATGTCCCTAACGCCGGCACGATTTATTTTAATGGCGTGCCGATTCATCAAATTGGCATGGAAGTAGTGCGTGAGCATGTTATCACCGTGTTACAACAACCGGCCATGTTCAATGATAGCTTGCGAATGAACCTCACTTTGGGGCGAGACTTACCAGATGCACAACTGTGGCAAGCGTTAGACATTGCTCAATTAACCGACACCGTGATGACTATGAGCGAAGGATTAGATACTGTGCTCGGCCAGCGCGGGGTCCGTTTATCCGGGGGACAACGCCAACGAGTAGCGGTGGCGAGAATGATTCTAGCGAATCCGCAAGTGGTAATTTTAGATGAAGCGACTTCGGCCTTGGATACCCGCACGGAAGCTAAATTACATACCGCTTTAACTCAATTTTTGGTCGGCAAAACGACTATTATCATCGCTCACCGGTTAAGTGCCGTGAAACAAGCGGACCGAGTGTTAGTGTTTGACCAAGGAAAAATTATTGAAGATGGACACCATGAGGTGTTAATTCGTAATAATGGACTGTATGCGAAGTTATATGGAGGACAATTACCGGCGTAATTATATTATAAGTACTGAAGCCGAAATTTTCTCGTATGTTCTTTCGCTTTGGGAGATGGGCCGGGGTGAGGGAAAATACCGTAAAATTTCTGCTTCACTTCAGTATTAGCATATTTTCCAATTATAGTAATATTCTTATCTAGTTGTCCCATAATGAGTTTGGCCAGCCAGCAGGGATAACACCCCTTCGAGGGGTGTTATCCCTCAGACTTTAAGTACAACAGTGGGTGAATATTACTATACTAGGATCCACGCCCAACCACCACTGGCCCCGCCACAATACCATTAAATTAAGCTAATGATTACGGCGTTGGAGTCCAAAGCTTCAGCTTTGGCAACGCCGTCTCACCTTGACCA
>DZAL01000323.1 GCA_022729575.1 Thiomargarita sp. | reverse complement strand
ACTTGGCAGACTCTCATAGACACCAAGCCCGTTTGGGCTTAAGTTGATAGATATGATGCAACGCCTTTTGGTCGCCCACCCTCTCCGAAGACCTGACAGGTTTTGAAAACCTGTCAGGTTTGGTTGTCAGAATCAGAATTGAAAGACATTAGAGAATTTTCAGAATGGGGTGGGGTTTATTCTGTTAATTCTAAAATTCTGGAAATTCTGATTCGGACTATTAAACAGAAATATGAGGATAAATTGATGACTATTTTACGCGAACAACTGATAGAAGAAATTCAACAGATTCCCGACGAGCGTTTACCAGAAATTTTCGACTTGATTCACTTCTTTCGCTTAGGATTAGACAATGTGCCAGCTAAGTCCACCGACATTAGCAAATTCGCTGGTGCCTGGTCTGATATGTCAGATACGCAATTTGCCGCTTACGAAACCGAATGGCAAAGACGTCGCCAACAAGCATTCGTTCGATAGCCGCGAACACCCATGACACCAACTTTAGTTGATACGGACATTTTATCACGTTTCTTTCGCAATGAGGCACCAGTGGTAGCACGTTTTAATAGCTATGTTCAAGTGTATGGCCAAATCAATATCAGTATCATCACTTATTACGAAGTGCTGAGTGGTTTACGACATCGAGATGCACATAAGCAACTGGAACGATTTCAAGCCTTTGTTAAGGAAAATCAAATGTTGCCATTGAATCGCGAAGCCGTTGAGCAGGCGGCTAGTTTATACGCCAAAACCCGTAAGCAAGGCACTCCTGTGGATGACATTGATATTTTGATTGCAGGTATTGCATTAGCACATGGTATGACTGTGGCAACCGCAAACATTAACCATTTCAGTAAATTGCCTGGAGTGACTATCGAAAATTGGACATTAAGTGAGGTAGGGTAGCCAGGTAGTCTTTTTACAGCCAGCATTCCTCCCATGAGAAAAGAAGACCTGACAGATTTTTAAAACCTGTCAGGTCTGGGAGGGTCTGAATCAGAATTTGCAGAATGGGGTGGAGGTTCATTCTGTTAATTCTAAAATTCTGGAAATTCTGATTCTGACAATCTCAGACCTTAGCCAACTGACTTAGGTAGTATGTGGCAACGAATTTGGGTTGCCTGCCCTTTCAAATGAAACGGATTAGTTGAATAGAGTGGATGAATTAGGGGCAATCCTGTTAATTCTTGAAGCGATGTAATTTGGTCCAGACGTTTTTTATCACCAAGTGATAATAATTCGTTGGCTTCACGAAATTTTCAGCAGCCCCAAATCTATCAACTGGTGGTATCTAACCTAAATTAACCTGAGAGGATAACGCGATGCACATTTCCACGGCACATTTACAAAACCGTCTCGGCCAGTATCTTGACCTAGCCGCGACCGAACCTGTCATTGTGGAACAGACAGGTACCCCTTTGGTAGCTATGATTTCTTATCAAGTATACCAACATTTATTGGAACTAGAAGATTTAGTCTGGGGTCAGCAAGCCTTGGTAGCAGAACAAGAAGGTTATCTGAGTGCCGAAGACACCCTGCGTTTGCTACAACAGACTGGTCCTGGCGAGGTCGAACATGAAACAACTTAGGATGACCAAGTCCGCGGTAGATTTTCTGAACACCTTACCACCGAAACACCATAAACAAGTGGTTACTCAATTATTTCGTCTTTTGAGCGTCCCTTACCCAACGGATTCCAAAAAGCTAACCGGCTATAAGGAATTGATGCGTGTGAATTGTGGAGAGTATCGGATTATCTACCGAGTGGAAGAGGAGACGGTGAATGTACCTCTGATTGGCAAGCGGAATGATAATGAAATTTATAAGTTGTTAGAGAGGCTAAATTTTTAGAGTTGCCCGCCACCGCTGGTCTCTTCTGGTCGTTTGCGCTCTCTTGACTGCCGACCTGCCTGAGAAGGTGTGGTAACCAATTTGGGTTGCCCGCCCTCTCAGAAGACCTGACAGGTCTTGAAGACCTGTCAGGTCTGGTTGTCTGAATCAGAATTTGCAGAATGGGGTGGGGTTTCATTCTGCGTGTGCCTAAAAAAGTAACCTAAAACAATAGGTTATGAAAGATAACCAGAAATGGGGTGAGATTCCCCCGCCACTGATGAGAGGTGGTGTGCTTACCTTCAGACCTCTGGCCTGCTAAAACAGGACTAGGGTGTATAGCGAATGGACAACAGGGATAGGTGAGATAAGGAAACTCGGTGTGTGCCTAAAGAAGTAACCTAAGAACAAGAGGTCACGAAAGATAGTTAGAAATGGGGTGCGATTCCCCCGCCATTGATGATAGATGGTGTGCTTACCTTCAGACATTCAGGACGCTATAACGTCACTGGGTGGTATAGCGAAGGGACAAAAGGGATAGATGGAATTAGCAGACCTCGTTTAAGGCCATCACCTGAGCAGAGATTGACATGATTAACACCAGTGAAGAGATGTTTGAAGCCTCTAAACTCCTACAGGGTCAAAGTGCTTATATGCAGTAGTACAGGGAACTGCATAATCATCTAAAAGTGCAAGGGGTAAAGTCTCAATCTAAATCAGTCATTATATTCTAATTAATCAAAATTAGGGATGAGGTTAGTGCTAGGTCAAGGCTGACTAACTTTATAGAGAGTTAGCATTAATCTTACAGAGGCCTAATAGTACGCAAGCAAAGTACTGCTCATTAAACTCAGGTTGATAGAAACACTGAGACCCAATGGAATAAAGGGGCGGAAGTAAGCTAGGAAGTTTCTTGAACAGCTATTGAAGATCTGGACATTCAAAGTAATGCGTAGAGGTAGTAGATTGAGAGCCGTTCGCTTTAAAGGACGGAGAATCAACTTTACCAGTAGCTTAATTAAGAAAGCGGCTAAACACCTTGAAGGTTTACAGAAACCACTATTCAGGGCAATAAGTGAATATAGGTTAAGGAAACCAATTAGATTCCAAATGCTATTGAAGAATAGCTATTTCAATAAAATTCTGGCCTTGTGGAAAGTTGCTCATCTATAGTAATATTCATGTACAATTGTACTATTAAAAGATTATTTGTATTAAAATAATAATAAGGGTAATTTGAGTTAATTAACCACAATATTTTGTTTGCGGCGGAAGTTCCGTTGAATCACCTCCTTTAAAGAGAGGAATATTTTGGAAAATAAAATCCAAAGTTTCCGTGAGGGAGGAAAATTGGTGCTGAAAATGCTTAACCTGACGTTTTAAGACGGCCCAAAGGTGTTCAATAGGGTTTAATTGTGGTGAATAGGGGGGGTAAAAACCACAGTTGGCAACCTTTACTTTCAATCAAGCGTTTAGTTTCAGCAGAACGATGGAAGGTAGCATTATCCATAACCACGATTGGTCCAGGTGTTAAGACGGGCAACAAATACTGTGTCAAATAAGTATTAAATAAAGTGGCATTCATCGTTCCTTCGTAGAGAAACGGGGCTTTTATAGTAATACTCACCTACTGTTGTACTTTTCGAGGGATAACACCCCTTCGAGGGGTGTTATCCCTGCTGGCTGGCCAAACTCATTATGGGACAACTGGATAAGGATATTACTATAATTGGTGTGAAGAATAGACCGCTACCAGATTTAACTTTTTCTCTCGTTTGCCC
>DZAL01000171.1:10396-14731 GCA_022729575.1 Thiomargarita sp. | reverse complement strand
GGCGGGATGGAATGAATTCCGGACTCCAACGGCGGGGCGGAATAAATTCCGGATTCCAATTTCAACTTTTTTTAACATTTTTCAACTTTTTTTGACATTTGAGGAATTAGAAAATGACCAAGCCATTATCAGGGGCTAAACGTCCACATCATGTTCGTTTGGATAATATGGTTTACTTTGTTAGCGCTTCGACTTTTAACCATGCCCGCTATCTGACTCCTGTCAGTCATAAAATTTTGTTGCAGGAGGAACTGTTTACCATTGCTTCACAACATGGTATCACTATAGAAGCGTGGGTCATCTTAGACAACCATTATCATTTACTTTTTCAACTTGAACACGGCCAAAATCTAGCCAGTTTCTTTAAGCAATTGCATGGCAGAACTGCTAAAATGTTCAACGACGAGGACCGTGTGAGAGGTCGAACGGTATGGTATAATTACTGGGATAAATGCGTTAACTCCGATGAGGATTATTGGGTAAAATTTAACTATCTCCATTACAATCCCATCAAACATGGTTATGTGCAACGATTACATGATTGGCCCTTCTCTAGCTTCTGGTTCTACTTGGAAACTAAAGGCTTAGAATGGCTGAACGAGTGTTGGCGCAGTTATCCGATTAAGGATTTCAGAGTGGCAGAAGATGATTTATTTTGAAATCATCCTGCCGTTGGAGTCCGGCATTGATTCCGTCAAGGTGTTGGAGTCCGGCATTGATTCCGTCAAGGTGTTGGAGTCCGGAATTCATTCCGTCAAGGTGTTGGAGTCCGGAATGGATTCCGTCAAGGTGTTGGAGTCCGGAATTTATTCCGTTAGGGTGTTGGAGTCCGGAATTCATTCCGTCAAGGTGTTGGAGTCCGGAATTTATTCCGTTTCGTTTCTAAAGACGGAATAAATTCCGGACTCCAACGACGGGACGGAATGAATTCCGGACTCCAACAGCGACGGAATAAATTCCGGACTCCAACTTCAATACTGTCAAAATAAGTGGCGCTGTGGTTGGACGTGGAAAAATAATAAGTGGTCTATCTGCCATATTAAGACTGATTGTCATTATTGGAAGGTGTAAAACGTGCCTGCCATTGTTTCAACCGTTCTGACACAATTTGTTTTAAATTGGCGTT
This sequence comes from Thiomargarita sp., assembly GCA_022729575.1. Taxonomy (GTDB): domain Bacteria; phylum Pseudomonadota; class Gammaproteobacteria; order Beggiatoales; family Beggiatoaceae; genus JAABRD01. The sequence goes on along the minus strand of DZAL01000171.1, from coordinate 13,605 downwards.
GGGTTGTGAAAGTATATAGCGGCGTTGAATATCGGCACCGAAGGATTCTACCTCAGCAAAACTTAATCGTTTTAATTGGTCCGCGAGTATTTGCGGAGTATAACCTAGTGATAACCCCATCCGTTTCTCCAACCGGTGAAACCATTCAGTGAGCATTTCTGGGGAAGGTGCTGGTAAATGTAATCGTAATTGAAATCTTCGCCAGACCGCCTTATCTAATAATTCAGGATGATTACTGGCGGTCACGACTACTACATAACTAGGCAGCGCATCGATTTGTATCAATAAAGAACTGACGACTCGTTTGATTTCCCCCGTTTCATGAACATCGCCACGTTCCTTACCTACTGGCCAAATTCATTGTAGAACAAAGTAGAACAAATAGGTAAAGATATTACTATAAGTACTGAAGTATAAATTTTCTCGTATGTTCTTTCGCCCCTCTCCCTCTGGGAGAGGGGTTGGGGGTGAGGGAAAACACCCCGGCTCAAAACTGGTCAACTGGTCTTCTAGTTCCAGATTTTCCAGGTCTCGAAGATTTGGAACATCTTTTTCGATAGTGTGGGCGGCGTGGCGGCAGGAGTCGGTTGAGATGGTGTGTTCAATAAATTCTCCGCACTTGGCTTAAGCAGACTAAGCGGATATTGTTCTTCAACGCCATCTAATAATTTTATAATGTCAACGATTTCATTCACTTCTGGAATGTAGAGCACATAGATACCTTTTTCTAAAAATTTTAGGAGATTTTTATAGGGTATGACCACATTCTTTTTATAGGGCACTTGCTCAATCACTCGGAGTTTGGAGATACTGTGATGAATGTAATTCAAGTGGGAACGAATCAAGGCTAAGAGTGCTCGATTACTGTTATCTTCACCGTTAACCCAAATAAAAATCTTGTGGTCCTCTAGGTCGGCTTTAATTAGCGCTTGGCTCTGCTCCTTCACTAATACCACGCCGGTATACCAGTAAGTGTGGTGGTCAATCAAACTATGCAGTCGCACTATCAAACGAGAAATAATGCTGTGCGGGAGCACTTCATAGTGGTATTGAAAGGCTAAACTCTGTTGAATCTCCCAGGTTAATTCCGGTTGCTCTTTTGGCAATAATCGAGGAATCAAAAATTGTTGCTGGTCGGCTAAGGTAAAACCGAGTTCAAATTGTTTCATTATTTCTATTAAGAGCGATTGTTTATGTACTGGATAACGGGGAGAATTTAACCAGTCATTTAGTTGTCGTAGGGGTAACACGCCATGATGTTGCAAAATTTGTTGATGATTGAGCAATTTATAAATTCCCTGCGCTACCCATTCAGGTTTAAAAATAATGGTGTCATGTAGCGGCACCTCACGAAAATTGAGCACGATGCCTAAATCATGTAAGAAGCCAATCAAAGTGCGTTGACTGGTGGCTTCCAGAATATTTTCTGGTTGGCACAGTTGTACATAATCACTATAATTGAGATAGTCACGGGTTAACTTTCCCAGTTGCGCTTTAAGATTAAACCAGGCCGTAGGGAAGGGGTTACGAATGTCTTCTAATTTATCCACCCATTCGGCAATCTGCTGATTCAGTACCTCGATACCTTGAAATTCTTGGCAAGAGATATTAAGAATCGCTTTCAACGAGGGATATTTATGGATTAATCCTTTACAATTCAAGGTGAGTTGCGATTTTTCACTCTTATTGATGACCACCAGAATCGGCGAATTACCGCCGACATTACAGATTAATTTTAACCAATATTCGACCCGATTTTCTTGCTCGCTACGTTGGGCATCTAAGACCAATAGATAGAGACTGCGTTTGGTTAAAAAAAATTGGTGAGTAATCGGCATAATTTCCGGTTCCCCAAAATCCCAAACATTGAGGTCAACGGTTTCTTGGTGAGGTGTGGTAATAGACCAGCGGTTGATGGCAATGCCTTCGGTAGTCGACTCATAAGGGTTATAGCGGTGGTAAAGTAACCGATTGACCAGGGAAGTTTTACCGACTTTACTTTGGCCAATCACTAAAATTTTAGCCTCGTATAGCGGTTTGGCTTGGGTGAGATTGAAATAGTAATTAACGATTTCGGTTGGTCGGTACGTTTTACCTAACATTTCTGGGGGAAGCGTGAAGCGTAGCGGATTTTCTTGCAATTGTAAACCGCACCAGTCATATTTGGTCTCGTCCGATAGTTTATCGATATTGGCTTCCATGAATTTAGCCAATTGTCTAATTTCTAGGGGTAAGTGTGTCAGTTGATTGTCACGCAAAAAAAGTTGCTGTAATTGAGTTAACCGTTTGAAATCGGCTGGTAATTTAGTCAGTTGATTATGACTCAGGTCTAGTCGTTGCAATAAAGTTAATTGTCCTAATTCTGGCGGCAAATCGGTCAGTTGGTTGTCGCTGAGGTCTAATTGTTGTAGTAGCGTCAATTGTCCAAGTTGAGGAGGTAATTGAGTCAGTCGATTATTGCTCAGATTAAGTTGTTGCAATAAAGTCAATTGCCCTAGCGTGGAGGGCAAGTGGGTCAGTTGATTGCTATTGAGATCAAGCAATTGTAATTGCGTCAAGTGCCCCATTTCTGGAGGTAACTGAGTTAGACGATTACCACTTAGGACTAGGCTTTGCAGTTGCGTTAAGTGTCCCAGGGACGGCGACAACTGGAGGAGTTGATTATCGTTCAAATATAGTTCTTGCAATTGAGTCAATTGGGCAATTTCTGGTGGAAATTGGGTTAATTGATTAAAACTGAGGTCTAAAGTTTGTAGTTGAGTGAGTTGCCCAAAGTCGGCCGGTAATTCGGTTAACTCTTCGAAGCAAAGGGTTAACTCGGTCACTTTTTTTGGTACCAATTGTTGAATATATTGAGTTAATTCTGATTGGGTCATGTTTAAATTTTTCCGATTGAGCAGATTTGAATCCAAGCAGATTTGACAACTCTCGAAGAGTTGTCAAATCTAGGACTAAAGCCGATTTGACAACTCTTCGAGAGTTGTCAAATCTAAGACTAAAACAGATTTGACAACTTTTCGAAAGTTGTCAAATCTAAGACTAAAGCAGATTTGATAACTTTTCGAAAGTTGTCAAATCTAAGACTAAAGCAGATTTGACAACTCTTCGAAAGTTGTCAAATCTAAGACTAAAGCAGATTTGACAACTCTTCGAGAGTTGTCAAATCTAAGACTAAAGCAGATTTGACAACTCTTCGAGAGTTGTCAAAT
>DZAL01000171.1:0-10296 GCA_022729575.1 Thiomargarita sp. | reverse complement strand
ATTTGACAACTCTTCGAGAGTTGTCAAATCTAAGACTAAAGCAGATTTGACAACTTTTCGAAAGTTGTCAAATCTAAGACTAAAGCAGATTTGATAACTTTTCGAAAGTTGTCAAATCTAAGACTAAAGCAGATTTGACAACTCTTCGAAAGTTGTCAAATCTAAGACTAAAGCAGATTTGACAACTCTTCGAGAGTTGTCAAATCTAAGACTAAAGCAGATTTGACAACTTTTCGAAAGTTGTCAAATCTAAGACTAAAGCAGATTTGATAACTTTTCGAAAGTTGTCAAATCTAAGACTAAAGCAGATTTGACAACTCTTCGAGAGTTGTCAAATCTAAGACTAAAGCAGATTTGACAACTTTTCGAAAGCAGATTTGACAACTCTTCGAGAGTTGTCAAATCTAAGACTAAGGACAAGCGGCCCGAATTTTTTCAAAATCGGCTCGTTGTAATTCATACACGGAGCAGGGGGTGACAGTGCGATAAGTAGCGGTGTGATAAATTCTGTCTCCCAACAAGGCTTCTTCGCCGACATAATCGCCGGCCATCAGCGTAGCCACATCTTTATCCTGTCCATTTTCCAGCCGTGAAACGCGAATAACACCATGGACCACTAGAAACAAAGTATCATTGAGTTGTCCTTGTTTAATCAAAATTTCTTGGGCTTTCAGAGTACGGAATTTTAAATAAGGTACAATCTGTGGTCCACAATGGTCCATGGACCATTGTTTAAACAACGGTAGATTTCGTAACAATTGCGTTGGCTCTAGTCGTAAATGTGCGGCGATAGTATACCAGTTAGCGGTTTGCTCTTGTAGTTGTGTATCCAATTCTTTAATCAGGTGTTGGGCGATACCCGTTGGCAAAAAACCGGCGTTGGCTTGCTCGGTCAGGGCTTCACGTTCCGCATGTAACACTAGGCGTTGGGCCAATTGAATTTGCATCGCGGTCACAAATTCGGAAAATTGTTCGGTAGTATGGTCAATCCGCGCTCGTGCTGAATCGTGCCAACGTCGGTAGTGAGAACGAATTTTTTCAATCGTTTGTGGTCGCACGCCTGGTTGCGCAATGTCATCTAATCGTGATAAAATATATAAGTTTCCTTGATGTCGGCCCCAGGCTTGTTCATAATCTTTGGCGGTGTGCCAGGCTTGTAATTGGGTGCTCCAACGACGACCACTGGGGAGATATTCTAATCCTTGCCAAAATAATTGTTTGAGCTTGAATAATTGTTGCCACCACGCATGAGTTTGATAGTGCAAAGTAAACTTGGGCAGTTGTCCTTCCTGGCGAATTGATTCGCTTTGTAATTCAATGGAATAGGTGAGATTACGATAGGCCCGTTCGGATAAATGACCTTTGACAAACATGTCGTGGTAGAGGACCGTTTCAGCGGCAAACACTCGTAAAAATAATAAACGTTGTTCTAACTCGGGGTCTAACACTTGTTCTCGTAAGGTGGTTAGCCGGTGGCGAGTATCGTTGATATTATGTTGACAGTGTAAGGCTTGTTGTTCGGCAATGCGAGCAGAAAATAGTCCGCCTTGTTGAAATTCTGGAATTCGCTCCAGGGCGCGTTGTTGGGCGGTTAACAGTCCTTCTAATCGTAAAAACCGTTCAATTAAACTGGGCTGGTTTAGTCTTAACCAACGGATGACTTTGGTTAGAGTAAATTCTTGCACTAGAATAGTTAACAGGATGGTAACGGTGACCACGGTTAAGAATAGATTGCCTTGTGGAAATTGGCCTAAGCTAAACAAAATCACTACCGCGGCGGCCCCGCGCAGACTGCCCCAATACATGACAGTACGATGGCGCCAACCAATGTGTTTTTGGTAAGGTAAGAGGGTCAATAGTGACATGAATCCATAAACAATGAGGGCTCGTCCCAACCAGAGTGCGAGCATCACGATAGCGACTAATTCCAGTGAGTCGAATAATAAAGGTAACGGGAGGGAAACGCCAACTAGCAGGAAAGCTAAAGCGGAAGTTAATTGGGCTAAATATTCCCAAACTTGGCTCAGATATTTATCTGGATTGAGGGTGCCGGTGGGCGTGGTAGCAAGTCGGTAAGGTGTCGATAAGGTGAAACCAGAATTGAAGAACTGGGAGAGGGTTAAGCCGGTCGCCAGGGTGGCCATGACACCACTGACTTGAAGCCATTCTTCGGCTAATAAAAAATTGCCATAGACGAGGATGAGGGTGAGCGAAATTTCAATAAAGGTATTGCGTTCGCGCCGGGTTAAAATTCCTCCCAATAGGAGCGTGGTACTCCACCCGATTAGCAGTCCTCCTCCCAGTTGCCACAGAAAGCCTTCCCATTCTTGCCACAGGGTTGCTAGTGGGTAAGTATCAATAATGACTAAAGAAAAGAGAATTTTGGCGGCGACCATAGCCAAGGCGTGGTGGCACAAACTTTCTCCTTCGAGTAGGATGAATAGGCGTTTGGGCGCACTTAAGGATTTAAACCAGGTCACGGTTAAACGTGGATCGGTGGGACTTAACAGAACTCCAAAGAGGAGGCTTTCTGGTAAAGTCAGGGGGGTGGTTAGTTTAATGAGTAGCCCGACGATGAGGGTAAATCCTAAAAATCCTATGATGGCTAATAAGGCAATCGGTAACAAGGTGAAGCGCAATGGACGCACTTCCCATTTCATGGCGGCTTCGAAGATTAAAGTGGGTAAGAAGATAAAGGTAATGACTTGTGGAAATTCCGGATGAGTCACCAATCCTGTGAGAAATTGCGAAGGCAAGGCAAATTGGTTGAGAATAATTCCCAGTCCGACTAAGGTCACGGGTATCGGTAGTGCCAAACGTTTGCTGATGGTTAATGTCAGCGTGGTCACTAATAATAAACCTATGATAGTATTGATAAATTCTATTGTAGAGAACATGGTCAGTCACCGTGGGGGTGGTTTGGATAAAATGAGTAAATTCCTACCTACTTATCATTGTGGTGTCACGGATAAGGACAAATCAATTCTAAATTTGATAGCATGAAATTCTCGTAAAACCATTTCGAACGTTGGAGTAGCGGCTTTAGCCGCAATGCCATTAAGTTAAGGAATCGAAAGCTAACGTAGGGTGCATAAGCGATAGCGTCATGCACCATTTTAGGTTTTGGTGTATGACGCTTCGCTTATACACCCTACCTTAACTAGCTTCAGGGATAATACCCCTTCGAGGGGTGTTATCCCTCAAACCTCTTCAGGGATAACACCCCTTCGAGGGGTGTTATCCCTCAAACCTCTTCAGGGATAACACCCCTTCGAGGGGTGTTATCCCTCAAACCTCGGGCTTAACTTAATGGCATTGCGGCTAAAGCCTCTACTCCAACGTTTCGGTAGTCCCTCCAAATTAATGGCGGTCTTAACATTCAATGAATTGCCAAGGTTCAAAGTTTCTTAAATCTCAAAGGTTATAGCGATACCGCAGCGGCTAGAATCTTCGTTTTTTTGATACGCTATCGTGACAAATCCGATATTTACGGTTTCGGGAAAATTTTCCAGACACCGCCGTTTTGGTGTATTCTATGAATAATCTAAACACCAAACACCGTTTGGTTTTTATTCGGTGTAGAGAGCAATAAAGTTAATTCTGCCACTATCCCAGGTTGGTCCTCTCGATTAAGTAAACGACAGTGACCTCCACGATTTCGTAGCAGGCGAGCAATCATCGGCAATCCCAAGCCCATTCCCTTAACTTCACCGGTAAAATATTTCTCGCTTTGGTAATAAGGGGTCCAAACTCGATTAAGTTCTTGATTTGACATAGATTGACCATTATCACTGAAAGACAAAATCACGTTATTGGCTTCTTGTGAGGTCACTGATACTTGGATGGTAGGGAATTGACGAGGATGAAACTTTTTGGCATTGGTAGATAACTCCCGTAAAATTAATTCGAGATTGGAACTAGAAATATTAATGGATTGGTTAGTGAGGGTCATATCCATTGAAACAGGGAGTATTTCCAGGTCAAGGTCTTTGCGAATTTTTTCTAACAATTCTGGCAATTCAGATAAATTGAAAGAATTATTCAAATGATGGAATTGTGAGGAATCGATATAACGTAAAATGTCTAAAATTTGGTCTTGTAACCGTTTGGCACTGTCACGAGCAATTTTAAGTAAAGTTTGAGCACGCGAGCTAGATAAATCCATAATGCGTTCATCTAACATTTGCAATCCAACCAAACCATTCAGTGGGCCACGTAATTTGTGTGACACTAAGGTTTGAAAAGTCCACATTTGTTGTTGCAAATTAAGATGTTCACTGACATCCCGTAAATGTACCAGTTGATTACGAATGTTATCAGAAGGGAGGTCAAAAATATCTATTTGTAACCAGACGGATTGACTATGGGGTGTTTCCGCACGCATGAGGTAACGGGAAAGACTTCCCACTAATGGCTCTGGCCAACTGTCCCAGGCATGGTCTGGTTCCCGCCGGTAATGTTGCGCTTGGAGCAATTTTAAAAAACTGGCTGGTAAGTCACTTTCTTTCAAAATTCCCAGGTAAAACCGGGCACTGGAATTAGCATAGGAAATAATGTCACCATTATTTAACAACACATAACCATCATTTGATTGCTCCACCGCCCATTCAAATCTGGAACGTTCTAACAATAAATGGCGGTAACGGTTAAGACGAGTAATCGCACGGATTCGCGCACATAATTCGTCAGGGTCAAACGGTTTAGTGATGAAATCATCCGCACCCACTTCTATGCCGTGTAGGCGAGCTTGACGGTCATTACAAGAAGTTATCATAATAATGGGTACTTCAGCCAATTTGGGATGAGCGCGTAATTTAGCACAAGCGGCAAATCCATCCATTTCGCCTGGCATAACGACATCTAATAAAATTAAATCTGGGTAAAGTTTCTCCGCTTGTGTTAAGGCTTCTTCACCACAGCAAGCAAAATCAAGTTGATAGTCCTCAGTATTGAGTAACTGTTTGAGTGTTTCACGGATAGTTTTTTGGTCATCGACAATTAATATACGGTTTTTATTGTACATAAGAGGCGTTTAAAGTAGGTAGTTTTAAATGTCCATAAATCGTATCATTAACAGTGGATAGTGGATAGTGGTCACTAAGTGAATGCCATGAGTTGTAAAGTAAAATTGGCAACTTTATTTTCACTACTTTTTTAGATAACGATGAAAATGTATTTAATCAATAATTAAAATTTATATATGGATAAATAAAATGAATGAAATGAATGAAACTAATGAATTTTGTTTAGATTATCAATGCCTCACCGGTGTTTACGATGAAATGTGTGTTAACCCTAACTTCATCCGTCCGCATTGGGATTATATGATTCGTTCCTTAAAAATGTTGGGACGAGTCGAATTAGAACATCGTTGGCAAGAAGCCTATCGCCTATTGCGTGATAATGGAGTCACGTACAATATATACGGTGACCCCCAAGGGCGAAACCGGGCTTGGCAGTTAGATCCCATTCCGTTGTTAATTTCTAGTGAAGAATGGAGCACCATTGAATCTGGATTAGCGCAACGCGCGGAATTGATGACGTTATTGTTAGCTGATTTATATGGGCCGCGAGAAACTTTACGTAAAGGTTTGTTACCGGTGGAATTGGTAAGTGCTCATACTGGTTTTTTACGCGCTTGCCATGGCATCAAATTATCTCCTCGTCACCGTTTACCCTGGTTTGCCGTGGATTTAATTCGAAGCCCTAACGGACAATGGTGGGTCTTAGGCGATAATACTCAAGCACCCACCGGTGCCGGTTACGCTTTAGAAAATCGGCTAGTGATGTCAAGAATTTTACCTAGCTTATTTCGTGATTCTCATGTTCACCGTTTATCTCATTTTTTCCGTACCCTTCGCAACACCCTAGCCAGTATGTGTGTTCGTAATGACCACCGGATTGTCCTGTGGAGTCCTGGCCCTGACAATGAAACCTTTTTTGAACATGCTTATTTGGCCAAATATTTAGGATATACCCTGGTACAAGGCTCAGATTTGACCGTGAGAGATGGCAAAGTACGATTAAACACGTTAAGCGGCTTACAACCCGTAGATGTGATTTTACGTCGAGTCGATGATAATTTCTGTGATCCCCTAGAGTTACATGCCGATTCTAGCCACGGGGTAGCAGGATTAGTACATGCTTTACGTTTAGGCAATGTCGCCATGGCCAACCCACTGGGCAGTGGTTTATTGGAAAATCCAGGATTATTGTCGTTTTTACCAGCCTTAGCCAACTATTTTTTAAGCGAAACTTTGCAAATTCCCTCCCCAGCCAGTTGGTGGTGTGGACAACGGCAGGCGCGAGATCATGTGTTGGCCAATCTGAGCCAATTAGTTATCAAACGAATTTCGTTTAGCTCGGGTAAAAAATCGATCATTCATGGTCAATCACTCAGTGCCACTCAACGTGAGGAATTACGGGAACAAATACGGCAACAGCCTTATTCGTATGTTGGTTTAGAAGAGATTACCCATTCGACTACACCGGTCTTGGTCAACGGACGATTAGAACCGCGCCCGATGATGTTAAGAACCTTTCTCGTCAGCAGTGAAAATGAGCATCGAGTCATGCCGGGCGGACTCACACGAGTTTCTTTAGATATTGATACGCCTTTTATTTCCAAACCAGGCGGAATTAGCAAAGACACCTGGGTCTTAGCCTCGGAACCTGAAAGCCAGTTAACCTTACTCTCTCAAACTTCATCCACTCACGTCACCTTTGAAGGCAACCATGAATTGCCCAGTCGGGTAGCGGAAAATATGTTTTGGCTAGGTCGTTATGCTGAACGTGCTGACGGCACCATTCGCCTATTACGGACCGTCTTACTCTTTTTATCGGAACCTGATGATTTTCCTTCAGCCGCCAATCTGGCTTGTTTACACAGTCTATTACAAGCCGTCACTTGCTTAACTGAAACCTACCCAGGCTTTATTGGAGAAGGTGCCAAGGAACGTCTAAACGCGCCGGAAAGTGAATTAATTTCAATCTTTTTGGACCAAAACCGTCTAGGCAGTTTATCCTCCACCTTACAATTTTTGCTCAACTCAGTACGTTCCGTGCGAGACCGCGTTTCGCCAGATCTTTGGCGCGTGATTACTGACATTGACGACCAACTACAAGCGTTACAACGTGAAGCCTCCGTCAGACTCAATGATGCTTTAAAAGAATTAGATAATTTGATTACGGCGTTAGCCGCCTTTGCCGGACTCAGTATCGACAATATGACTCATGGTCAAGGTTGGCGATTTTTGATGATAGGTCGACGACTCGAACGCGCCGTCTATACCACTAACCTATTTCGCGCCACATTAATCAGCATCAACCCTAATGAAGCGGTACTACTAGAAAATTTACTCACTGTCTGCGACAGTTTGTTAAGCTATCGTCGTCACTATCGCTCGCAACTGGAACCACAGGCCACCTTGGAATTGATTTTACAAAGTGAAAGTAATCCGCGTTCACTAGGTTATCAATTGTCACACTTACAAAGAGACATTACCGCCTTACCACGCCAGAATACTGAACCTTATCGTAGTACCGAAGAACGACTAATTTTAGAAGCACTCACTTCGTTACGTTTATCTGAAGCGCAAAAGTTGGCACAACCGACTGAAGGTAATTTTAGAAAAGAATTAGACCAACTACTCACCGGACTAAATCACTTACTACCGGCACTGTCGGATGCTATTACCAACAACTTCTTTAGCCATGCCGAGCCGCCACGGCAATTAGTACCATGGGGTAACGAAGACGGGGATCGTGAAGCCATCAACTAAAATTTGGGTAGTCCCTTCAAACCAATGGAGATGTTAAAATTCAATGAATTATCAACGGTCAAGATTTCCTAAACCTTAAAAGTTAAGAAACCTAGAAACCGCCAAAGTTCCCTAAACTCGTCAAGTTTATCAAATCTATAACTGATGAAATTTAGGGAATTTAGTCCATGGATTTTAATCCCTCCATTTAGCTAGGGACTACCGAAATTTATGACTTCATAACCGGTCGTTATTTAATTTTAACCGCTTATCTGATGTAACCTTGAACGATCCTTCGCTTATAGACTACAATAATAAGTGAAGCTATATATATCTGAAAGTAAAGCGGCCCGCTACCGTAGCAAACCCAACAACGGTTATACTTTAAGAGAGCAATCATTCTAGCATAACTAGCATAATTAATCGTATAGCCTATTGGCCTGATTGAAATAATTAAGCCAATTAGACTAATTTAAGCTAATTAAGATTCAAGTACGGCAATGAAACAGAAACACCAACCATTGGGCTCGGATTCCGTCCATGACATAAGTTATGTCAGCCTCTTCTCGCATCCGCGGATGATAGAAGATCTGTTGCGAGGCTTTATGCCTGCGGACTGGGTCCAGCAGTTAGATTTTAGTACCTTAGAAAAACCCAATGCGACTTATGTTTCGGTCCGCAGGAAAAAACTGAAGAAACGCAGTGATGATATTGTGTGGAAAATTCGATGGGGTCAAGAAAGTTTGTATATCTATCTGCTGTTAGAATTTCAAACGAATATCGACCACTTCATGGCAGTACGGATCATGGTATATTTAGGCTTATTATATCAAGACTTAATCAATTCTGACCAATTGATTCCCGACCGGCAATTGCCACCCGTGTTGCCCATCGTGTTATATCGTGGCTCACGACGCTGGCGAGCTAAAAAAGAGATTTCGGACCTGGTGGTGCCAAGTCCCCCCGAATTAGAGAAATATTGCCCGCAGTTGCAATATTTATTACTGGATGAAGGTAGCTATAGCAACTCGCAACTGGCACCTTTGTTATTGCGAAAAAATGTCGTGGCAGCGATCTTTCAATTAGAACACAGTCGCACCGAGCGGGAATTTGTGGAATTGGTGAAAACGGTTACGCAATGGCTGTCATCGCCAAAGCAAGCCCGCTTAAAGAAAGATTTGACCGCCTGGGTCAAAAACGTGTTAATCGCCAAACATTTATTAAGTTCTGAAGCAATTCAAGAGATTAACCAATTAGAGGAGTTAACGACAATGTTAGCCGACCGGATCGATGAATGGGAAGCACGCTGGGTGGCCAAAGGCCGCACCGAAGGCGAAGCCAGAGGTCTGAAAAAAGGACGTACCGAAGGCCTGGAAAAAGGCCTGGAAAAAGGCCTGGAAAAAGGACGCACCGAAGGCCTGGAAAAAGGTCTGGAAAAAGGCCTGGAAAAAGGACGCACCGAAGGCCAAGCCCAGTTACTCATTCGCTTACTTGAAGAGAAATTTGGGCCGCTGGCAACCCGTGTTCAAACCCAGATTTATGCCTTAGACGAGTCACAAGTATTGGAGTGTGTCAAGCGCACTTTCACGGCTAAAACGGTTCAAGCAGTCCTGGGGCGACGGCATTAACCCTCATGGTAAGAGAGGGGCAACCACAGAACATTTTTTAGTCGGTTTCCTAAACCTTCCAGGTTTAGGAAACCTAAACCCAGAAAATGGTAGGAAAGACTTTTCAAATAGTAGTATAATCGAGACCATTAGTCTGAATCAGAATTTTCAAAATTTAAGAATGAACAGAATTAGGTAGTGATGCAAGGTGGATGAGAATGAAGAACCCTCGTTCCCACGCGCCAAACCTGACAGGTCTGGCAGACCTGTCAGGTTCAACACTAACCCGAGACCCCGACGTTTTGGTGTCTTTACTAACTAAGGAGGATGCAGTGTCTATCCACTGCATAAACCATAAGGTCTTATCGAGAATGGTTGGGATTTAGAGTTGAATAATCCTTACTCCCGCCGTAGGAAAGTGCCAAAATTCCTCTGGCACTCCCAAGTGGGTTGGTAAAATAACCGGAGAAATTATCCATGAGGCAAGTAGCAAAAAGTGCCAACGATAACTTGATTTCTTTACCCTCGTCACTCCTCAGAAAGTTGCGTCGGCAAGAGGGCGAGATGGTTAAGACGACCGTGGAGATGCACACGTTGCGATTAACGCCGTTACCACAATTTTTAGCACGGCGTGGCGTATTAAGTGACGAGGTGGCAGTTGAAGAAGCCATCACCTATCTGGAAGGGGCGTGGCAATCATGGACTATGAACGAATCTGCCTACGGAGAAATTTTACGATAACTGTAAGTACTGAAGCAACAATTTTCTCGTATGTTCTTTCGCCCCTCGCCCTCTGGGAGAGGGGCCGGGGGTGAGGGAAAATACCGGCGAATTTATGCTTCGGTACTTATCATTGAAAGTCATTACTTCGACAACTTTATTCAAAGGACCACCGTGAGAAACCAAACGAGACCCCGACTGGCACCGCC
>DZAL01000322.1 GCA_022729575.1 Thiomargarita sp. | reverse complement strand
ACACCCCATCTACCACCAGGTGATGAATGCACCAAAACAACCAGGCGGCAGCCGGTCCCTGGCAGAATACCAGATAAGTCACGGGGCCCGTCGTGAGATTGAGACGGGCTTGGTAATGTTGGGTGAGACGAGATAACTCGGCCACCGGGTCGGGCGAAGCACGAAGGTCTTCAATCACTAACGGTACGTGGTCTGCTGGGGCACTGACGGTTTGTTGCCAAGCACCATCGACCACCGTATAACGTAATCGCAACGCATCATGATGTGACAGCACCGCGGCGAACGCTTGGCGCAAGGCGTCGAGCTGGAGGTCCGTGGGCACGCAAAGTAAGAGCGATTGGTTAAAATGCCAGTATTCGGGGAACTCCTGTGCAAAAAACCAATGCTGAATCGGCGTGAGCGGAACTTCGCCGCCAATCAAATTTTGCTCGGCTACCGTGGTCACACCAACACGTACCACGGTAGCTAAGTCGGCAATCGTCTGATGCTGAAATAAGTCACGCGGAGTCAGTTGGAAACCGGCCTGACGAGCTTGGGCGACAATCTGGATGCTGAGAATCGAATCACCACCTAAATTAAAGAAATTGTCATGAATACTGACGTTAGTTTGCTTTAACAGCCGACTCCAGATTTGAGCCAATTGCTGTTCTATCTCGTTGCGGGGCGCCTCATAACTATCGGTCGGTTTCCAGTCGGGCGCGGGCAACGCCTGACGGTCGATTTTACCGTTCGGTGTCAGTGGCAGTTTCTCCAAGACCACCCACTGACTAGGTATCATGTAGTCCGGCAACCGTGCTTTCAGCCATTCTTTTAATCCCGCCGTTGGCACTTCAGTAGCCGTGGTGAGATAAGCCACTAACCGCGGATTCCCCTCCGCCGCGTTGAGGGTCACCACCGCTTCTTTGACGGCTTCATGTTGACTGAGCACCGCTTCAATCTCACCCAATTCAATCCGAAAGCCACGCAGTTTGACTTGATGGTCCAGACGTCCCAGATATTCTAAGTTGCCGTCGGGCAACCATCGGGCTAAGTCACCCGTTTTGTAGATACGTTCCGTTTTACCGAAGAGTTCGACTTCAATGAATTTGTCGGCGGTGAATTCGGGACGATGGAGGTAGCCACGGGCCAGACCACGCCCCGGCAATGCACAGTTCGCCGGGCAGGCCAGGGGGCTGGGGTTGGTGTTGGGCATCGAGAATGTAGATGCGGGTGTTGGCGATGGGGTGACCAATCGGAGAAGAGGTCTTTGAAGCAGTTTGAATCAGATAAGCCGTTGACCAAATAGTGGTTTCAGTTGGTCCATAGACATTCCACAAGCGATGGTGAGTGGCTAATAAATAATTGGCGAGTTCTAGTGGGAGTGCTTCGCCACCACAAAGAATCGTTAAAGGGGTTTCACTTTGCCAATCACCGTGTTTCAACATCTGCCAGGTAGCAGGAGTCGCTTGCATCAAGCTAATCTCGTGTTTAACTAATTCTGCTGGTAAAGTTAGGCCCTCATTGGCCGTGAGAGCCGTAGCCAAATAGAGGGGGCTACCTGAAATTAGTGGCAGGTAGAGTTCTAAGGCGGCAATATCAAATGATAGGGTCGTCACCGCTAACAGTTTGTCACTGGCGGTTATCTCGGTGCGTTGTTGCATATCCAGCAATAAATTTGATAAACCGTGATGCTCAATCATCACCCCCTTCGGCTTCCCTGTCGACCCCGAGGTATAAATCACATACGCCAAATCCCCCGCTTGACTCTTAACATCTGGCTTGGCGGTCGGTTGGTCGGCCCAGTTAGCCTCGTCCAAATACACCACCACACAATCATGTTCCAATGTTGGCAACTGTGCTTGGAGGTGACTTTGCGTCAACAATAACGGCGCCGCACTGTCCTCCAACAGATAACGAATCCGTTCGCGCGGATAACTGGGGTCAATTGGCACATAAGCTCCGCCCGCTTTCAGAATCCCCAACAAGCCAATCACCATCGCGACGGAACGTTCCACCGCGATCGCCATCAAGGGATTGTGAAGGTGAATGCCCGCTTGAGTTTGCCGTGCCAATAAATAATGGGCGAGTTGATTCGCTTGGTCATTGAGTTGTTGATAGGTCAGGTGTTGGTCTTCAAAGACCACCGCAATATTGTCCGGTGTTTGTTCTACTTGTTGTTCAAATAAGTCGACAATCGTCAGGTCTTGAGGATAATCGACGGCGGTGTCATTCCAGGTTTTGAGTTGTTGAAGTTCCGAATCGGTCATGATGGGTAAGGCACGAATTGGCAATTCGCTGTCGGTTAGCACCGCTTCTAAAATCGTGACCAAACGCGCTTGTAGGGCCTTGATATCAGCAGGCTGAAAGTAAGCCTGGTTAAACACAAAATCAAATTCAACGTCATGCTGAAGGTGGAAGTCACGGACAAAAATTATCAATGGCGTTTGTTCATAATGATGTAACAATGGGAGGAGTTGTCCATTGGTACCCGCAAACTCAGCGTCATTATCATGGTTCTCAAACGACAGATTTAGGTCAAACAGTTGGGAACGTGAAGTGCCTAAACCCACGGCGCGATTGATTTCACTCACCGGGAATCGTTGATGACGGTAATTGGCTTGGAGAGTTTTCTTAATCTGTTGTAATAATTCCACAAAACTTGACTCGCGCCCAAATTTAAACCAAGTGGGACTCACACCGGTAAACAAGCCCGCGGTCTGTTTGAATTGAGCATTGGCGCGGTTGAGCACCGGCAAACCAATGGCCAAATCATCCCGTTGTGCCGTGCGCGTGAAATAAACGTACAGTGCGCCCAGCAGCAGATGGAAGAGCGTCGCGTGATGCGATTTCGCCAATTCCTGTAAACGCTTATAAAAATCGCGTGGCAAATAGAGGACTTCACAGCTACTCCCCATTACCTTATCCGGATAAGGTGACAGAGCGCGTGGCCGGAACAAGGGTTCGGGCGGCGTTGGGTATTTAGTCAACCAATATTGGCGTTGTTTGTCAAAGGTTTCCGAAGCCACATAGGCACGGTCCGTAGCAATAAACTGGGTATAGGAAGGGCTGTCAAGGTTAGGCGATTGCCCAGTAGCTAGTTGAGTATAGATTTCTGCTAGGGAACGATTGAGCAAAGCTACGCCATAGCCATCGATAATGAGGTGATGATATTGAAGTAGCCAATAATAGCAATCTTCCTGTAGTTTCAATAAGTCATAACGAAACAACGGTTGCCCCGTCAGTTGAAATGGTGTCACAAACCGTTGTTGCATCCACGTCATGGCCGCCTCATGCGGTTGCGCGGCCGCCGACACGTCTTGCACGGCGACCGTCACCGCTAAGTCGGCGACATACGTCTGTAGGGGGAGCCCATCTTCATCTAGGACTGCCGTCAGCACGGTACGCAAGGTGTCATGTTTTTGCACCAAGAGATTGACCGCTTGTTCAAATAAACGAGGGTCAATAGCACCGGGGAGTTTGACGTAGCCACCGATGTTATATAAGGGAATCCCCTCATGCAGTTGTTGCTCAAACCAAATTTCGCGTTGGGGCGAAGTCAGTGGATAAAGGCGAGTCATGCGAATTCAGTTCCTTGTGTTTAATTGTTATTCTTCAATATAGTAAAATCCCTTTGAACCTGTACTATTCCCTCTGGAGTGCAATAAGAA
>DZAL01000321.1 GCA_022729575.1 Thiomargarita sp. | reverse complement strand
GTCAAGTAATGGCCCCCAAAAAACCTTGACAGTTTCAACCACCGTCAAGGTTTAAGTAGGCGTGAACAGGATGATACGTTTATCCATAAGCAAAACTTTGTCAAAGTTTCGCTTTAAACTCCTGGTTTCTGTTACCCCGGCTACTTGGACCTGATACGTACCGTTTGTTCGGTCACTACCACAAAATGGTCTATCAGTTTATCGGCATAATTGGTGAGTAACAGTTGCCAGGCTTTAATTTTATTTGTACTCTGTTCATCGTCTAAGCGCAACAAGATAATACCACGATGTGGATAGCCTTCGCGATAAACTTTTTCGCCAAAGTCTTTATCGTTAGTGATCAGTACCCAGTTCTCGGCGAAGGCTTTTTTGACCACGTCTTCATCCTCCAGACCGCGTGCTTGTTCATACCCGGAGAACACTTCGTGAGTTTGCGTCCTTAACCAGTTCGCTACCGCTACACCGGTGCATTCATCTACCAGAAAACGCATTTAAGCAACCTCTCTGGCCAGCGGCATAAATGCCATACTTTCTAACATGTTAGCCGCAAACAATAGGCACGCTTGAAGGTCTTCGGAAGTCAGTCCGTCATATTCTTCTAAAATGTCCGCCAAACTGGCACCCTTGGCTAACAAGTTGAGAATATATTGCACGGTCAACCGTGTTCCTCTAATAACAGGTTTTCCTGTCATGACTTTAGGATTCATCGTAATTCGTTGGAGTAATTGGTGTTCAGACATACAAATTTCTCAGGAACGTTATGGTGAAATGAGTGTATCAGGATAGTGGTTATAGAGTCAAGTGGTAAGGCAAAAAAAACCTTGACCGTTTGAACAACCGTCAAGGTTTAATCAAAAGCCAACATAATTTCACGAATGATTGAGAGGAAAGACCAGAGAACTTCCACCATCCTTCCCCCAACCCTCAATCAATCGTTATCTCAATCGGCTACGCATTCACTACCAGCGTTCCATCGGGGGAGACGATAGCCAAAATCAACTTTGAGATAACCAGGGACTACGAATTTCCCCTGGTACATAGTGAATGGCAGTGAATGTGAGGTAAGACCATGTTTAGTTGCCCCCGAACTTTAACTCTAGTCGCGGTGGGCAACGATAAACCTGTGGCCGACCCTACCTGGCTACACAGACTTGTTGACTCCTATGGTGGCAAGTATCCCACCAATGAAGGCCAGACTCATAAAAATGGCCACAAAAGTTCCTCCCAAAACGGCACCCAGCAAAGAGGTAAGGATTAAAAATACGCCGGGGGTTCGGCTTTTAGCACCCATTGATATGGCAGCAAACACTATGGTCAAAAATGAAAATAATATCCCCCCCCATCCAAGACCTATGACCATTCCTGCACCTTCCGCTTTAAAAGCACCAGCGAGTCCACCAAACAATAAAGTTACTAGGGCTGCTATGACTCCAAAAATACCTGCGATGAGAGCAATAATCCCTCCAGATTTTTGTAATGCGGAGACTCCCTGAATGCTTGGCAAGTATTCTTGTTTTTGCTGCAATTTGATGGTCGTCTCAATCACTTCTATTGGACTTGAGGAATAACCTTCTGGGTTGACAGCTATCATCTGTTGGCTAGTTTCACCAACTGGTTTCGCTTTAAATGAAGTCAATTTAATGTTCTTTAAATTAATGTTTTTTAAAAGTTTGTCCCATATTACATATAGACCAAGAAATACGATAACGATTAACAGCCAGACAATGATTTTAAATTGTTCAGCAGAACTTTGCGTTTTTTGCAAAGATCGATTGAATAATTCATTAGTACGTTTGAGATGTTCGCCGGCAAAGTGCCAAATCACGGGGGTAACCATCTCCAACTCATCGTCGCGGATCGTAGCGAGAATTGGATACTTGGTGACCAAAGTTTCAGTTAGTTCAGAATCATCATATTCAGAATCAAATTTAAGTTTAATCATCGCATCCCACGCCCTCAAAGCATCCATATAAGCATTCATAGTAGCTTCCAACTCCTCTTTTAATCCTCCTTCTGATAACTTTACCAAAGCCGCATTAGTTTGTGCTTTTGCCTCTATCACCAGTGTGCCATATTCCTTAAAATTCACTCCTACCTCTGTAGAGGCACTGAGTTTTTGTAAGGTTTTCAGGGCATCTTGGATAGCCTGAATTTCTTCTGGTGATAAAGGTTTAACCTCCATCGCCACGATAGGTTTGTCAATCTTGTCTAGTTCCTGAGTTGACTCAGCAGGTGACAATTCTGTAGGAGGTAAGGTAGCTTCCGTGACTGGTTTGGGTTTCTCACTTTTCGGAGTTGACTCAACAGCTTGCAATTCTTTAGGAGGTGAGATAGTTTCCGTGACTGGTTTTAGTTTCTCACTTTTGGGGGTTGACTCAACAGCTTGCAATTCTTTAGGAGGTGAGATAGTTTCCGTGACTGGTTTTAGTTTCTCACTTTTTGGGGTTGACTCAACAGCTTGCAATTCTTTAGGAGGTGAGATAGTTTCCGTGACTAGTTTTAGTTTCTCACTTTTGGGGGTTGACTCAACAGCTTGCAATTCTGTAGGAGGTGAGGTAGTTTCCGTGACTGGTTTGGGTTTATCACTGGTTGGCTTAACTGTTTCAGAAATTGGTGAACTGGGTTGAACAGTTGATTTAGTTTGTTTATGTGGAGTTTCAGTAATGGGCGATTCTTCAAATTCTTCTTCAGATACTTCTTCATTAGCAGGAGAATTTTGACCTTCTGTAGTCAGTTCCGCAATTCGCTGTTTATAGGACGACAACAAACAATCTACCTCCATCGCCGAACAATTATTTCGTTGCGCCAACCACTCACGTTGTTCTTGTTTCAACTGGTTAGTTTCGGCTTTAGGTAACCCTTTTAGACGTTGCGAATAGAGTTTTCCAAGTGAACTATCCATCTGACTAAGTGAACGATTGGCACAAATCGTTTTTTCAATGGCGGCACTGGCCTTCGCGCAGTTAAAACTGGGAGAATTTTGACCTTCCGTAGTAAGTTGTGCAATTCGCTGTCTATAGGACGACAATAAGCAATCTACCTCCATCGCCGAACAATTATTTCGTTGCGCCAACCACTCACGTTGTTCTTGTTTCAACTGGTTAGTTTCGGCTTTAGGTAACCCTTTTAGACGTTGCGAATAGAGTTTTCCAAGTGAACTATCCATCTGACTAAGTGAACGATTGGCACAAATCGCTTTTTCAATGGCGGTGCTGGCCTTCGCGCAGTTAAAACCAGCTGCTAATAAGGTTGAGCTACTCCACAGCATGATAAGGGTAAGTATGAATTTTGATATAATTTGATTTCGATATTGCATAATGTCTCTTTTTTTATACGAATTGTTCAAATTTTCAACGGGGTGTGGTGAGGATGACATTTCTACGTAGAAGATGTAGAGTGGGCAAGATTAAACCTTCTAAATAATCCTGTCAATCTTACTAATCCGTTGAATCCTATTCGGTTTTTATCACAGCAGACGCGGTAGCCCGGGTCAAGTCGGGAGTGTCAAAGATTATATAAAGCTGCCCAAGAATTGTCAAATATTTTTAGCTTTGGTTCAAAGCTACGCTTTGGATTCCTGGCATCTTTAGCCCGTGTCAAGTTGTAACTGTTAGAGATTATAAAGGCTAAAAACGGATTATCAAAGATTTTTGGTAGTCGT
>DZAL01000024.1:15700-47127 GCA_022729575.1 Thiomargarita sp. | reverse complement strand
TAATCTACTTTGACTTAGCTTGTCCCCAAGCACAAATCAGTTTGTATTATCATGCGGTGAGTACGGTGAAACGCAATGTCATCTTCCGTAAATTTGGTCCGCTGGTGCCAGGGAATGAACAAACGGCTGCTTGGTATCTCCTCCCCAACGTCACTTTTGAAGCGGTGATGATAGGTGGAAAGTCAGTGGTGAAAGCGAGTTACACCCTGAAGGATGGTGAATTGGGAGATAGTACGGGGGTGGATGGACGGATTGTGGATCCGGGTGGAATTGTGGTAGAATAAATCGTCCCAGCAAAAAAGATTTGACAACTTTCAAAAAGTTGTCAAATCTAAAACTACCCACAGGCAAATATTATAGCTGGCATGGATTGCCATGACCTCCATGGTCTTGGAGGGACTACCACCAATCGGGCTACCTAAAGTTTACCACTGCGTTTGATTTCTAAATAGCGATTAACCATTTTCACCGCTAACTGCTCTGGAGTTACATCCAAAAACAAGATACCATGTCCTTTTAAAGAGTCATGGGCCCGGGTCCGCTGATTTAAATATTCTAACGTTGCCGCGTAACACAAGGCTCCGGCAAAAGTTTCTACCGGTTGCTCTAATACTTCCTGCAAAATGGTTTCTTGCAAGCTGGCCAATAACACTAAATGTTTCTGCCGTAGTAATTTCAACGCGAGTAACAATTCATCATGGTCCTCATCGCGCAAATTTGACACTAAAATAATCAACGCCCGTTTGTGTAATTGCTTCGTCAATTGTTGTGCCGCCAATAAATAATCACTCGTTTGATGACTTGGTTGCAAATCATACAACGTGTTTAACACCTGCGTTAACGTCTTCATCCCTTTCCGCGGCATTAACCAACGCGATTCGCCGCTAAAAGTCATTAATCCTAACGCATCTCCTTGACGCAGGGCGACATGAGATAACAATAATATGGCATTCAAAGTATAATCAAAATGTGACAATGGCCCATCTTGCGCCAACATCCGCCTGCCACAATCAATCAGAAAAATAATTTGCTGGTCACGCTCATCTTGATACTCCTTAGAAATTAGCTTTTTATAACGAGAAGTCGCATTCCAATTAATCTGTCGCAAAGTATCACCAGCGCGATATTCTCGTAACTGATGAAATTCTAACCCTTGGCCCCGGCGTTGCATTTTGCGGATTCCTAATTGTCCTAATCGATTTTCGGTGGCCAATAACGCATATTTGGTGGTGGTAGCAAAATTGGGATAAATGCGAATCGGCGTGACCACTGATAGATAACGATAGTGTTTCCAACCTTGCCAAGGTGAATGTAGTAACAAATGTACTCCAGTAAACTGACTCGCACCTCGCCGTTGTGGCCGCACCCGATATTGCGTTTCCATCCCGGCGGCGGCAGGCAATACTAACGTTTGTGGCAAACCTTGTAACTCACTGTGAATGGGATAATCATCAAAGAGGTCTATCACTAACGGCCTCGGTGTGGGATTATAAATCCGTAACACCACCTCACTCCACACGCCCAGCGGTAAGGTCTTCAATACCTGTCGCTCCACGGTAAGCGCAGGCAATTTCCACACTTGCCAAGCATCGATGATTAAAATAGCCAATAAGATTACGCCAGTTAATTGCCAAGTCATCAACAGCGATGGATGTAATGCGGCCGCGAGGCTCAACACTAGCCAACATAATAATCCCCAAAAACTGAAACGAGCAGGTCTCATATTAATTTCTTTATTGATGAATATAGTCCAATTCAGTTAAACTCGATAATAGCAATAACAGTAGAGAGTATACCATTAACAACCATCAATAGCAAATTCTGGAAATGTGGTAGTCCCCCAAATTAATGGAGGTATTAACCTTCAATGAGTTACCAAGATTCCAAGTTTCCTAAACCTCAAAGGTTTAGGAAACTTAGCACCTGCCAGGTTTAGGAATCTTGGTAGTCCCGCCAAATTAATGGAGGTCTTAACCTTCAATGAGTTACCAAGCGTCAAAGTTTCCTAAACCTCAAAGGTTTAGGAAACTTAGCACTTGCCAGGTTTAGGAATCCTCGCCCCCGGCGGTTAGTACCTCCATTGGTTGGTAGGGACTACCGAAATGTGTGGTAACTCCCTTCCTTACCAAGGAGGGGCAGAGGGAAGGAAACTGGTGGGGGGCGTAAGGGGCAATCAGGAAATTGCTTAGTAAATCTTGAAAAGATATGCTAAAATTTGGTTGAAACTTTGTTGGAATTTGGTCAAAACTGTCAATGGAATGTCATTTTTATAGTTTAATCAACCATAATAACTATCTGCTTTCGCCACTTTGTTAAGAACAAATTTCAAAAATATGAAAAACCGTATCTACCTCCTTAATGAATTGCAAACTAACCAAACCATAAAGGTATGGTTAAAAATTGATAGTTTCTGAAGAGAGTTAACTGGTTTTAAAATGGTCCATACTCTTCAATCATATAGTAATACTCACCTACTGTTGTACTTTTCGAGGGATAACACCCCTTCGAGGGGTGTTATCCCTGCTGGCTGGCCAAACTCATTATGGGACAACTGGATAAGGATATTACTATATTCAAACCGTTGACCATGGTTTAATACTGATTTAGCACCGATTTGACCTCCGTTTTTAAAAGTGCTCAAAGTTCAAAAAATTATTAATAACCCCTTATAACTTATTAAAAAATATTAACTTTTTTTGTGGAACAATTTTTGCTTAAAATGATTTGTAGGATTTTACTGACCACATAGGTGTTTTTTCTATAACGCCTTAAATTAGGTCACTCTGAGGATATCACTATGAAATACTTATTTTTAAGTTTACTGCTAGGCATTGCCTGGGTCAGTATCCATCACATTACGCTTAATAAATTAACGAACATCAATTCATCTTTGGTCATGCCATTGTCTGAAGTAACAGTGACCAAAGTATTTAATTATTTACTGAGCACGGAATCTGCTAGTCTGCTTCGTGTGGAAGAAAGTAGAGCTTATGGTAAATAACCAAATTTCGTGGTGAGTGAATAACGATTTATTTTAAACTATAACTATCTATTTTGAAAACTAGATTAGCCATGAATCACTAAGTTGATTAATGAACTAAACATCATCTGGATAGAGGTAAATAGGGGTAGGAAAAATTCGTTACTCCTTTCCCACTTTCCAAGTATTTAGCATGACTATTCGTCGGAGCGGCAAACTTCAGTTTGCCAAATAAAATTTCTGTTAGTTGACCATAATCTCATAAAATCATGAACCATTGTCCTTATCCAGGTTTGCGTCCGTTTAAAAAAGAAGAGACCGCAATTTTTTTTGGACGCGAAAACCATATTGACCAATTATTGAACAAACTAGGAAGTACCTCACATTTTTTAGCCATCGTAGGACCCTCAGGAGGTGGAAAATCTTCTTTAGTGCATACTGGTTTATTAGCCAGTTTGGAAAAAGGCCGCTTTGGGCAAACTGAAGTTTGCCACTCCGCCGTTACTTGGAAGGTAGCAGAATTACATCCTGGCAATCGTCCCTTAGCCAATTTAGCGAAAGCTGTCTTAGCAGTGTTGGGGCCCACTTATCAAAGTCAATTTACGAATGAGGCTGAAGCATTATATGTGTTACAAAAAACGTTACCACGGGGCTCCCTCCAGGACCTGTTAGCACCAGTTGCTACCCATTTAGCCGATGGCCCCCCCCCTCACTTTTTTTTCCTCGTCGACCAATTTGAAGAAATTTTTCGTCACTACCAACAAGGCCAAGAGACTGAAGCAATTAGATTTGTGACGTTACTCTTGGATAGTTGCCGGCTGGCCAATGTGTATGTGGTGATTACCATGCGTTCGGATTTTTTAGGAGAATGTACCCTCTTTGAAAGTCTGCCCGAAATCATTAATCAAGGTCTATTTTTAGTACCCCGGTTGCACCGTGAAGATTTACAACGTGCGATTGAAGCCCCAGCTAAGGTGTTTAATGGTAGCGTAGAGCCGGCTTTAGTTCAACAACTGTTAGCCGAAGCTGATAATGATTCAGATCAATTACCACTACTACAACATGCTTTAATGCGAATGTGGCTGATGGCCGCCGAAGCCAATCCGTCCCAAATTATCCTCACCTTATCTCATTATCAGGCCATTGGAGGTAAATTAACCACCGCGCTGTCTCAACATGCTGATGAAGCCTATAAAGAATTAGGAGCAGCTCAATATAAAATTGCCAGCGTGTTATTTCGCAGTTTGACTGAATTAGGAAATGATAACCGCGATGGGCGACGACCAGTGGAATTGAGCAATATTGCGGCCCAAACCAATACGCCTTGGGAGCGAGTAGCGGCCATTGTGGAAATGTTTCGTCAATCTGGAAGATGTTTCTTATCGCCTGATGAAGGGGTTGAGTTAGCACCCAATACGGTCATCAATATTTCTCACGAAAGTCTCATTCGAGACTGGCAACGGTTGAAAAATTGGGCCAAACATGAAGCCGTGTCAGCCGCTTTATACCAGCGTTTAGAGCTAGATGCCCGACTTTGGGAAGAAGGCGAAACTGAATTATGGCATGGTTTAAATTTGAACAATGCGTTAGTTTGGCGCAATTTAGAACGTCCTAATAAAATTTGGGCTAATCGTTATGGCAAACATTTTGATCTAGCCATGCGTTTTTTGGAGGCCAGCGCCGCCCGGCAAAATGAGGAGCAGCGTCAATTAGAGGAAGCTCAACAACGCGAATTGCAACGACAACGGGCCCATAAGTGGGTCGGCTGGAGTTTATTGGCATTGGTGATGGTAGCGGCGTTAGCCGTGTTTGAGTTTATTCAAGTCCGGAATGCTTATCAAGCCCGTCAACAAGCGGAGGTTGCCCAACAAGCGGCGCTCGCCTCCGAGCAAGCACGCTCCTTAAATTTATTTGAGTCCCAATTAACTCATGCCGCACTCTCAGCCCGAACTGGCGATTATGCCACGGCGAAACAATTGTTGCACCACAGTCGCGAATTGGATTCTAAGATGGCCCCGTCGCGTTTACATTCGCGTAATCTACTCGCTTGGTTTATTGCGATGATGGGCAGTGCCGAGCAGAAAGTTTATGCTGGTGCGCAAGCACAATTAACCGCGGTGGCGTTAAGTCCAGACGGCAAACTGTTAGCCACCGGTGGCGAGAAGAGTACCTTGGTTTTATTCGATGTTTCCAGCGGACGGTTACAATCTCGTTTAACCGGTCATACCGGTCATATCAATGCGTTAGTGTTTCACCCGCAAGGTCTCTGGTTAGCCAGTGGCAGCGATGATCAAAAAATTATCTTTTGGTCAGTGACGGCACCACTGGGGCAAAAATTATTTGAGTGGACCGCACCCGATAAAGTGTATGCCTTAGCCATTGACCCGGCTGGCAAATATTTAGCCAGTGGTGGAAAGGACCATAATATCACGCTCTGGAATCTCGCCAATGGCCAACCCCAAGCCGTATTCAAAGGTCATACCGATTCTATTTCAGAAGGAGGTTTGGCGTTTAGTCCTACCGGAAAATTATTGGCCAGTGGTTCCTACGATGACACCGCGCGATTATGGCAGGTAGAGACGGGTGAGACGGTACATATTTTAACGGGTCATACGAAAGATGTGGAAAACGTGACGTTTAGTCCCGATGGCAGACTGTTAGCAACGAGTAGTGATGATACCAGTATCCGGTTATGGGAAGTGGCCACGGGGCAAACTTTACGAATGTTCAACGGTCATCAAAATCGAGTGTATGGACTACGTTTTATGAAAGAGGGACGTGAATTAGTGTCTGCTAGCTCTGACAGTACCTTGCGGGTGTGGGATACTCACAGCGGGGTAACGCTACGAGTGTTGCAAGGACATTTAGGACGAATTACGGGAATTACCGCTCAAGCGAATAAAATTTTTAGTGCCAGTAGTGATGGCACCGCGAGACAGTGGGAGATAACATTACCGTATCAACGTTTGGTGGAATTAAATGAATCACCTGCAACCATGAAAACAGCGTTATCCATCTCCTCCACTTCATCTTCCCCATCTACTACGGTCAAGGCTATCGACGCAGACCTGTTAAAAGCCTATACGGTTGCCATTGCGCCGGCGGGCCAAAGCCTCGCTATCGGATTTGCTAATGGCAGTTTACGCTTATATTCACTGCCAGACACTCGTTTACTTTGGGAACAAACCGCGGCCCATACTGACAAAATTTTACTCTTGGCATTTAATAACGACGGCACCCTGTTAGCTTCTGCCAGTGCGGATCAAACGGCTAAAATTTGGCAACCACTCACCGGCCAGCGCATTAAAACTTTATCTGGTCATACCGACCGAGTTAATGCGGTAGCCTTCTCGCCTGGCAATAGCTTGGTAGCGACGGCTGGGGAAGATGGTAAAATTGGTTTATTCACCATTGCCAATCAGCAAGTGCAATTTATTTCCAAAGCGCATAGCGGAACCAGAGTATCTTCGGTCACGTTTAATCGATCAGGGACCCGTTTACTTAGTAGTGGTGGAGATAGTGATGCCATTCACCAATGGGATTTGACCACACCCTCGCCTCAATTATTGCCGAGTCCACCCAGACCACAAAATATTCTTTGGGCCACGTTAAGTCCAGATAATAAAACGATTGCCAGTGTGGGTAGTGATCAATTGGTTCATATTTATTCATTAGCGACAGGTGCAGGTAGAGGCGATAGTGCCAGTGAAGAGCAATATCATTTAGTTGGCCATGAGCAAACTATTTTTCGGGCGATCTTTAGTCCAGATAGCCAACAATTAGCGACCGCCGGTGGTGATGCGACTATTCGATTTTGGGATTTGGCTAATCGAGGTGAATTATTCACTTTACGGCTCCCCACTCAAACCGAAGGTGGACCACCGGTATTAGATTTTGATTTTCGTTGTACCAAAGATAATTGTTGGATAGCAGTCCCTTTAACCAGTGGCAAATTAGTGCTGTATGAACTGGGAAAAATTTTTTAAAAGTCAATGGGGATTTTAGAGCTAGA
Organism: Thiomargarita sp.; assembly: GCA_022729575.1. GTDB lineage: Bacteria > Pseudomonadota > Gammaproteobacteria > Beggiatoales > Beggiatoaceae > JAABRD01. Next base: position 40,135 of record DZAL01000024.1, on the reverse strand, counting down.
TTCTTACCTTACGCACAACCACCTCCGACCCCTCATCGATAAGGCCGAAAGTATTCCCTGCGATTCAAGAAGTGCGTACCTCCCCTTCCTTACCAAAGCTACTCTATGTACCAAAGTTGATAACATATTTAATATTTATGTTATAACTTTTTTCGTTCCAACGTGCCAATGCAGGTTCGGGACGACGTTCTACATCCTATGCGCCACGCACGATGCCGAGTGTTTAGGCGGCATTTCCATAAGGAGCGTGGGAACGAGAAGAAACTAACTAGAGTGCATAGAGTATAGCCTCAATGCCATTAAGTTAAGCCGAATTGGAGTCCAAATCTTCAGCTTTGGACGAAACTACTCAAGGTGAGACGGCGTTGCCAAAGTTGAAGATTTGGATTCCAACGCCGTAACCTTCCTTAACTTATTGGAATCCAAATCTTCAACTTTGGACGAAACTGCTCAAAGTGAGATGGCGTTGCTAAATCTGAAAGGACTACCATTGAACTCGATTACCCAACCAATTTTTCTCTTAGCGCGACGTTTGACATACTGAAAATGATGTTACACTAGATTAAAATTTATTTAACTGATACGTAGTGCGTTTAGTGAGTCAATAAAATCTCTTGACCATTTCAAATAAAATTGATTATACTCAGAATCATTTTCTATTAACTTATGACTTATCTACAAATAATTCACTTTCATGACCACTGTTTTGACGGATGCTCAACGAGAGCAACTACTTATAGAGTGGAATCAAACCACTACCTCTTATCCGCGTGATTACTGTATCCACCAGCTTTTTGAAACGCAAGTAGAGGAGACTCCACACGCCAAGGCCATTGTGTTCAAAGACCAACAAATGACGTATCAACACCTAAATCAACGTGCCAATCAATTAGCACATTACCTTAGAAGATTAAGGGTTGGGCCAGAAGTGTTAGTAGGCATTTATGTCGAACGGTCTTTGGAAATGATAGTGGGGCTATTAGGTATCCTTAAGGCTGGTGGTGCTTATGTGCCGCTAGATCCAACCTATCCTCAAGAACGTTTGGCGTTCAACTTGGAAGATACTCAACTATCAGTGATTTTAACACAAGTGAAATGGCGGTTACGAGTTGACGAATTGGTGACCAGTCGTTATCTTACCGTCAAGCCAGTAGTTATTTGCCTGGATAATAAAGACCGTGATTTTCTAACCACCGAAAGTCAAGAGAATCTGACTAATGAGACTACTCCTGAAAATCTGGCTTATGTGATGTATACCTCTGGCTCTACGGGTACACCGAAAGGCGTGTGTGTGGTCCATCGAGGTGTGGTACGCTTAGTCAAAAATACTAACTATCTCCATTTTTCCGTTGAAGAAATCGTCTTACAGTTGGCCTCACTGTCTTTTGATGCCTCCACTTTAGAAATTTGGGGACCGCTACTCAACGGGGCACAATTGGTTATCATGCCTCCTCAGATTCCCTCTTTAGAAGAGTTGGGAAATGCTTTACGGCATTATCAAATCACTACCCTCTGGTTGACGGCAGGGTTATTTCACCTGATGGTTGACCAACGGTTGGCCGATTTGAGTACAGTGCGTCAATTATTAGCCGGGGGAGATGTGTTATCGGTCCCGCACGTTCAAACCGTATTAAAAACGCTTAAAGCCGGTGGGCGACTGATAAATGGCTATGGTCCCACTGAAAACACTACGTTTACTTGCTGTTATGTGATGACCGAGTTAAGTCAAGTCGGAGATTCAGTTTCCATTGGGCGACCGATTGCCAATACCCAAGTTTACGTACTAGATGAACAATTACAACCCGTACCAGTGGCCACCGTGGGAGAACTTTATATTGGCGGCGATGGGTTGGCACGAGGTTACCTGAATCAGCCGGCCTTGACCGCGGCCAAATTTATTCCTCATCCGTTTAGTCAAGACCCGCAAGCCCGTTTGTACCAAAGTGGTGATTTAGTACGTTATCAGTCCGATGGCAATTTGGAATTTTTAGGTCGAATTGATCAACAGGTCAAAATTCGCGGATTTCGGGTAGAATTGGGTGAAATTGAAGCCGTTTTGAAACTAGAGCCAACCGTGCGTGATGCCATCGTCATCGCCCAGGAGGAAACACCTGGTAATAAACGATTGGTGGCTTATATCATTTCCAATTTGATTCCCGAACGTTTACCGTTTAAAAGCAGTTGCCTCGCCCTGTTTGATCAGGGATCCCCACTGGCTTTGACCACGGAGGATATTTCTTGTGATGGTGTCTGTTTAACCGGAGTGCCTCCTACTTGTTACGTCGAGCAACCGCTTCGTTTACGTTTGCACTTGCCGAGGATTGCCGATGACGTTTGGGTAACCGGAAATATCGTTTGGTGTCAAGGTGAACGCGCCGGTGTTGAATTAGTTAGCACTGGAAAGGAATTGAGACCACTTTGCCAAACCATAGAACATTTGTTCGAAACACAGGGATTTATTAAAGTCATTCAACGTACTTCAGCGGCCCAGTTGCGAAATTTTTTAACCGCCCAATTGCCCGCTTACATGATACCGTCTAGCTTCATTTTTCTGAGCTCTTTGCCCTTAACGCCCAATGGAAAAGTGGATCGTCAAGCACTATCCTCTTTATCTGGTTTAGCTGATTCTTCTCCACTTGAGAAGTTCCAAGCTCCTAATACCCCTAAGGAAGAACTGGTTGCCAAGATTTGGGCCGAAGTGTTGCAGTTAAGCGCCGTCGGTATCCATGACCAATTCATTGAATTGGGAGGACACTCTTTATTGGCGATCCAAATCATCTCTCGGGTACGAGAAGTGTTTCAAGTAGATTTGCCCTTGCACAGTCTCTTTGAGTGGCCTACGGTAGCGCAATTGGCTAACCGTATCGAATCGCTATGGGAGGACACCGTACACTTAGCGGTTTCCCCTATTCCAATTGACCATCGACCACCAGAAATTCCACTATCTTTTTCGCAACAACAATTATGGTTAAGTGCGCAGTTAACCCCGCACGTACCAGTTTACAATGAGCCATTCACTATTCGCTTCGGTAGCGCCATTGCAGTGACCGTGTTAGAACAAAGTATCAACGAAATTCTGCGTCGTCATGAAGCGTTACGTACCATTTTTCCAAGTATCAATGGGCAACCTTGCCAGGTGATTATTCCCTTTACGACATATCGATTACCCGTGGTAGAGCTAACTCAATTACCAACACCGGCAGAACGAGAAGCTGAGGCTCTACGGTTAGCCACGACCGAGGCCAAGCAACCCTTTGACCTTGCCCACTATCCGCTGTTTCGACTGACTTTGATCAAGTTAGGAGAAAACGATTATCGCTTATTTGCCACGTTTCACCATATCATTTTTGATGGAGTGTCGCTTTATAGTGTGTTTCTAAAGGAATTAGAAATTCTGTATCGAGCTGGGTTGAAGCAACAGCCGTCACCGCTGACACCTCTCCCTCTGCAATATGTCGACTTTGCGCTTTGGCAACGACAATGGCTTGGGGCAGACGTGTTAGCCACCGAATTAGCCTATTGGAAGTCACAATTAGCCGGTTTCTCCCCCTGGTCATTGCCTACCGATAAACCCAGATTACCCTACTCGACTGCTCGCGGCGCGAGATATTGTTTAGCCTTATCCAAAGACCTCACAGAGGCTCTGAAAGCCTTAAGTCGTCGTGAAGGCGTAACCTTATTTATGACACTGTTATCCACCTTCAAAACTTTGTGTTATCGATACACGGGGCAAGGAGACATTACCGTGGGTACGGTCAGTGCTGGTCGTCATCGCACTGACTTGGAACAAATTATGGGCTACTTTCTCAATATTTTAGTATTGCGTACCGATTTATCCGATAATCCTCCGTTTCGGCAATTATTAGGACGAGTCCGTACCGTAACTTCAGGCGCCTATGCTCATCAACATCTCCCCTTTGAACAGTTGGTAACTGCCTTCAGTCCAATGCGCTCATTGGATCGTCAGCCGTTATTTCAAGTAGCATTTATACTGGAAACTCCGTTACCAACATCTGAATTAGGCTGGCAACTGAGTCAATTAGACCTCCATACGGGTACCACCAAATTTGACTTGACCATGGAATTGGATGAAAGGGAAACCGAAGGCATCATTGGTCGTATTGAGTATAATACCGATTTATTTGAAGAAGCCACCATTGCCAGAATGGTGGGACATTTTGAAACTTTGTTAGAGGGCATTGTGATTCGACCTAATCAACGTCTCTCAGAGTTACCTCTGTTGACTTTGCAAGAGCAACAGCAATTGTGGGAATGGGGGGGGACTTGACGCATTCTTTTGCCAGCGACAGGTAGGGTGCGTCCTACGCACCATTTGGCAAACCACATGGTGTTTAGGTGGTGCGTGGGACGCACCCGACCAATTCTCGTTCCCACGAGCCAGCGTCGCGTGGTCCGCTCCGGCAAAGAGAGTTCTTTTTCTGGTCCCCCAGATTTCAGCACTACCTTTTTACCAATCGTTTAAGACACACCTAATCTATCATGTGCATTCATCATCTATTTGAACAACAAGTCGCACACACTCCAGAAGCCATCGCAGTAGTATTTGCTGACCAACAACTGACTTACCGTGAATTAAATGCTCGTGTCAATCAGTTGGCCCATTATCTTCGTACCCTGGGAGTTCGACCAGAAACTCTAGTCGGCCTTTGTCTGGAACGTTCGTTGGAAATGATAATTGGATTACTCGGCATTCTCAAAGCCGGTGGGGCTTATGTGCCGTTGGACCCCGCCTATCCACGAGAACGTTTGGCTTTTATGTTAACTGATGCACAAATATCACTGTTACTCACGCAACAAACTCTCCTCACTACCCTTACTACCCTATTACCACCTACCGTCGTTTGTTTAGATACCGATTGGCCAATCATCTCTCAACAGAATACAGATAATCCAGATAATGTAGTAACCTCAAATCATCTGGCTTACCTGATTTATACTTCAGGCTCAACGGGTAAACCGAAAGGTGTGCTCATTGAGCACCGTGGCTTAAGCAATCTGGCAAGGGCACAAATTCGCAGTTTTGGCGTTCAACCTACTGATCGAATTTTGCAATTCTCCTCTATCAGTTTTGATGCCGCTATTTCCGAAATGCTCATGGCTCTGCTTATTGGAGCAGTTTTATATCTAGGCCACCGCGAAGCGCTGTTGCCAGGTCTCCCCTTACTCCACTTCCTCCGTGACCGAGCGATTACAACCGTCACTTTGCCTCCTTCTATCCTTGCTATTGTGCCGCTGGCCGATTTGCCCGCTTTACATACGCTGATCGTTGCGGGTGAAGCCTGTTCGCTAGAATTAGCCACACTGTGGCAACGGCCGGCGCGTCGTTTTTTTAATGCTTACGGTCCCACTGAAATTACAGTCTGTGCTACCATTTTTGAATATACTCAAGCCAATTTCCAACATTCGGTGCCCATAGGTCGTCCCATTAGCCAGACACCACTTTATGTATTAGATGCGCATTTACAACGAGTACCGATTGGGATTCCCGGCGAACTTTATATTGGTGGTATTGGATTGGCCCGCGGTTATCTCAATCGTCCTGAATTAACTGCCGAAAAATTTATTGCCAATCCATTCTATCGTCCCACTGCTCAAGGTGTTCAAAGCGCATCCAATTCTCCTCGTCTTTACAAAACCGGCGATTTAGTTCGCTATCGTCCAGACGGACAATTGGAATTTTTAGGTCGGCTGGACCATCAAATTAAAATTCGGGGATTTCGCGTCGAATTAGGTGAGATTGAAAATCTCCTCCAGCAACATTCTACAGTACAAGAAGCCGTGGTGATTGCTCGCGAGGACAATCCTGGCGATAAACGTTTAGTGGCCTATCTCGTCGGTAAATCCACCGCCGCCCCGCCTAATTCTACCATGGAATTGCGGCAATTTTTGAAAGAGCAATTACCTGACTATATGGTACCGTCAGCCTTGGTCTGGCTAGACGCTTTACCACTCACCCCGAATGGTAAAGTGGATCGGGCCGCCCTCCCCTCGCCGGTTCAATTACCCACGACTGAACATTCTACTCAGCCTCCCCAAACCGCTACTGAACAACAATTAGCGACGATTTGGCAAACCGTATTGCATAGAGACCAATTGGATCGACAGGATAATTTTTTTGAGGTGGGGGGAAACTCATTGTTGTTGATGCAAGTGTATGCTAAGTTAATAGAATTATTTCACCGGGAAATACCGGTCACTGCGCTCCTTCAATACCCTACTATTAGCACCTTAGCACATTATTTAGACCAGGCATTGCCGGCTCAACTCGATTTTCAAGCCAATTCTGACCATGCCCAAAAGCAAATTGCGGCTAGGAAACAATTTAAATCGAAAAAGTAACTTCGCTCCGCGTGGAGTCCAAGACATGTCTTGGACTCCAACCCACGCTTCGCGTGGGAACGAGGGGAAACGAAAGGAAAAAATCATGAATACCACTATCGACGACACGACCACCGGTGACGTGGCCATTATTGGCATGTCAGGACGTTTCCCTGGTGCTCAGAATATTGAACAGTTTTGGCACAATTTAATTAATGGTGTCGAATCAATTAGCCAGTTTACGGACCAGGAACTTATCGCCGCGGGGATTGACCCCAACGTGTTAACTGACCCTAGCTATGTTAAAGCCAAGGGCATACTAGAGAATGTGGAAACCTTTGATGCCACTTTTTTCGGCTACAGCGCTAGAGAAGCCGAAATTATGGATCCGCAACAACGTCTGTTTTTAGAATGTGCCTGGGAAGCCCTCGAAAACGCTGGTTATGGTCCACCAATCGATTCCATGCGGATAGGCGTTTATGGCGGCGCGAGTAGCAATGGGAATACCTATTTCTTAACTAACCTCTATCCCAACCTCTCGCTTAGAAAAAGCGTTGGCGATTATTCTCTGATAATCAATAACGAAAGAGACTTTTTATGTAATCGAGTCTCCTACAAACTCAATCTTACCGGCCCCAGCGTCACGGTCCAAACTGCTTGCTCGACTTCTCTTGTCGCGGTGGTCCTGGGCTATCAGAGTCTCTTAAACTACCAATGTGATATGGTATTAGCTGGTGGTGCCGCCATTAGTTTACCCATCAAAGCGGGCTATTTTTATCAAGAAGGTATGATTCTTTCGCCGGATGGTCATTGTCGAGCCTTTGATGCTAAAGCTCAAGGCACGGTGGGAGGTGATGGAGTAGGACTCGTCGTGTTAAAGCGATTGGCGGAAGCTTTGGCCGACGGTGACCATATTTATGCCGTAATCAAAGGTGCGGCTGTTAATAATGATGGTGCTTTAAAACTCAGTTATCTGGCACCCAGTGTGGAAGGACAAGCACGAGTGATTGTGGAAGCACTCGCGTTGGCGGAAATTCCTGCGACAACCATCACTTATGTAGAAGCGCATGGTACCGCTACACTGTTGGGAGATCCTAATGAAATTGCGGCACTTACTCAAGCCTTTCGTTCCCAAACGGATAAAACCGGCTACTGTGCGATTGGTGCCGTGAAAACCAATATTGGTCATTTAGATGTGGCCGCCGGGGTCACGGGCTTGATTAAAACGGCACTGGCTTTAAAACATCAAATGATTCCTCCCAGTCTCCATTTTAACACGCCTAACCCCCACATTGATTTTGCTAACAGTCCATTTTATGTCAATACCCAATTGTCAAAATGGCAGGCCAATGATTTGCCACGGCGTGCCGGCGTTAGTTCATTTGGCATAGGTGGCACCAATGCTCATCTAATTTTGGAAGAATCGCCGGTACCCATGGTGGCCATGACTCACCACGAAATTTTTTCTACAGAAGGAGAAAATTTAATCAAACCACGTTCTGTGTACTTGCTACCACTGTCGGCCAAAACTGCGACTGCTTTGGAAATGGCCACGACGCAAATACTTGAGTATTTACAACAACAGCCTGAACTTAATTTGGCGGATGTGGCCTACACTTATCAAGTTGGGCGTGGGGTATTTAATCATCGTCGCCTCTTACTTGGTCAAACTTTTGAGGAGGTTATAAAGAGTTGGGAGGCTAAGGATCCACAAAAAATTATTACCCATCAGGTCCAATCTTCTGAGTCCCCGATGGTGGGGTTTATGTTTACCGGACAGGGGGCGCAGTATGTCAATATGGGAAGAGAATTGTATCAGACGGAAACCGTCTTTCGTACCCATCTGGATTACGGGGCCGAATTTCTTAAACCAATCTTGGGTATAGACTTGCGGACTGTTTTGTATGGTGGAGAGCAGCAAGAGATTGAACAAAATAAAAATTATGGAGGATTAACCAGAGGAGAATTATTAAAACAAACCGCGCTGACTCAACCTGCACTTTTTGTCATTGAATATGCCCTCGCGCAACTGTGGATGAGTTGGGGAATCATGCCGGCGGCCATGATTGGACACAGTATTGGCGAATACGTAGCGGCCTGTTTAGCGGGCGTGTTTACGGTTAATGACGCTCTCACCTTAGTAGCAGCTCGTGGCCGCTTAATGCAAGCCGTGGCACCAGGCGCGATGCTGGCAGTGCCGTTGGCGGTAGCTGACCTCCAGCCCTTGCTTCCTCCTACGCTGGATCTCGCGACTATCAATATTCCCTCACAGAGTGTTATTTCTGGACCGATAGTGGCGGTAGAAGAGTTTGCCACTCAGTTGGCTCGACAAGGTATAGAATGTACACGAATACATACTTCTCATGCTTTCCATTCACAAATGATGTCACCGATTTTATCGGCTTTCCTGGCGCAGGTGCAAGCAGTGTCGTTACATCCTCCTCGTCGGCCCTATCTGTCCAATGTGACGGGCACCTGGATTCAACCTAGCGAAGCTACCGACCCTCAGTATTGGGTTAAACAGTTACGGCAGACCGTACAATTTGCGCTAGGATTACAACATCTGTTTACTGAATATCACTCGTTGGTGTTACTGGAAGTTGGCCCAGGGCACACGTTAAGTAATTTTGCCAAACGACATCCGGCCCGGACCTCGGGGTCAGTTATTCTCTCTTGCTTACCACCGGTGAAAGAGGCAGGTGCCGAGAGTACGTTCCTGTTAACTACTTTGGGGAGACTGTGGTTAGCGGGAGTCAAGGTGAATTGGTCGGCATTTCATGGCGCAGCGCGGCGGCATCGACTACCGTTACCCACTTATCCGTTTGAACGACAACGTTATTGGGTGGAACCGCCAAGTCAAATTGACCGTCCCCTAACTATTTTGCCAGCGAAAAATTGGTCCGAACCACGGTGGCAGGCCCTCACTGAAGCGGCTCTGTGGCAGGCACAATCGGGCCTAGCGGCTTTTGATAACGCCACTTATCGGGCCAAATATGAAGGATTAAACCGTTTGAGTGTAGCCTACGTTAACCACGCTGGTCAAGAGTTGGGGCTGTTTAGTCATTCTCAGGAAAAATATTCGGTTGAACAACTGCTTCAACAAGGTGGTATTCTACCGGTGTACCAACAATTATTCACCCGCTGCCTGGATGCTTTAGTGGCACAAGGACAGTTACAGCAGGAAGGAGATACTTTTAGCACGCTGCGACCCTGCACTTGGTCCGCGCTTACCGTTCTGTTGGAAGAGGTTAAAAAGTTGTTCACCGATGCGCCGGAATGGGTAAAGTTGGTACAATGCTGTGGCGAAAAATATGCGGCTATTTTAACCGGGAAAGTGGCACCAAGACAATTGTTATTCACCGGTCCCACTTTTGAAATTTTGCAAACGCTTTACCAAAATTCGCCGGAATCGCGCTATTTCAATGCAATGATTCAAGCCATTATGCAACAAATAGTGAAATTTTTGCCCGCCGGCAACCAGTTGAGAATTTTAGAAATTGGTGCTGGTACTGGGGCAACTACTCAGTGCTTGCTGGCAGATTTACCGGTGACTCAAACCAGTTACACTTTCACCGATATAGGAATGTTTTTTCTGGAACAGGCTCAACAACGATTCAGTGCCTATCCCTTTGTACAATATCGTCGCTTGGATATTGAGCAATCTTGTGCGGAGCAAGGCTATGAGAACCATAGTTTTGATGTCATTATTGCCGCTAATGTGCTACATGCCACGCGCCACCTGGAACAATCTTTGCAGCAGGTGCGAGCCTTGTTAGCACCAGAAGGTCTGCTCTTGCTCTGGGAAGTCACTACGCCGATGATACTGCATTTTGATGTCGCTTTTCCCCTGCTGCAACCCTATGACAGCGATAGCATTCGTTCTCGTTATCCGTTTCCCACCCTAGAGCAATGGTGTGAGGCTTTGAAGAATCACGATTGGGTGAAGGTGGCCGTTTTTCCCAAAGTAAAAGTTTTGGACGACCATCTATTGGTAGCACAAGCGGCGGCTTCAGCCACTCTACCGGCCGCTTTTACAGCACCTATTCCGCAATCGACTAAATCAACGTTTTGCCAAGACTCTCGTACCCCAGTGGGTGAGGTTCAACAATTTCACGCACGCGCGGAATTAAAAACTACTTATGTCGCCCCCAGCAATGAGACCGAACAACGGCTGGCGGAGGTTTGGCAAACGGCTTTGGGGGTAGAACGAATCGGTCGTCATGACAACTTTTTTGAATTGGGAGGAGATTCATTAATCGCAGTGCAATTGGTGGCTAAGTTACGCCAAACCTTTCAAATTGAGTTGCTGGTCCACAGTTTATTGGAGGCACAGACCATTGCTGGGTTGGCTGACATTATCCAGAGTAAATGTTCTGGTACCACGACTTTGCCGCCTTGCTTGGTGAAAATTGGTGCCCTCACCCCCGACCCCTCTCCCGGAGGGAGAGGGGAGAAGAGCAGTCATCAAAGCACACCGGTATTTTTGGTGCATCCAGCAGGGGGGCATGTTTATATCTATCGTGATATAGCGCAGTGTTTAGCACCGAATTACTTGATTTATGGTTTACAGGCCCAAGGCGTGGGTGGTCAAACTCAACCGCTGACCAGTGTTGAAGCGATGGCCACTCAATATATTGAGGCGTTACAAGTGATTCAACCGGCCGGACCTTATCGACTGGGAGGGGCTTCTTTTGGTGGGGTAGTGGCATTTGAGATGGCGCAACAACTTCGTAGTCAAGGTCACCACATCGCTTGGCTGGCTTTGCTGGATACGCCTAGTCCTCTACAATTGCCCATGGGTTTAGACAATGATATTGACATCTTGGTTTATTTGTTGAATATGGACCAGAGTTTATCTCTCTTAGCAAACCAAATTCGCCAATTAGAGGACCCTGTGGCGCAATTAAATTATTTTTTAGCACAGGGTCAGTTGGTTAACAAACTGTTTCCAGAGTCTAGCGTGGAGCAGTTGCGTCACTTTCTCTATCTGTTTAAGGTGAACGTGCAAGCCATGAGAAATTATAGACCGTCTAAGTATGTAGGTCGCATCCTCTTCTTCCGTGCCACTGAAGTGGGCGCGGCTAACCCGGCTAACCCGGAACGGAGTTGGTTCGATTTAGCGACTGAGGGAGTGGAGGTGGTTGAAGTGCCTGGTAATCATATCACTATGAATTATTTGCCTCAGGTGACTGCGATAGCGGAAAGATTGAAGAAGTACGCCCAACCACCCCTAACCCCTCCTTAGTAAGGAGGGGAGTTTAATGGTGGCTAGGTTCGACCTCCCCTCCTTAGTAAGGAGGGGAGTTTAATGGTGGCTAGGTTCGACCTCCCCTCCTTACTAAGGAGGGGTTGGGGGTGGTTGGGGTAGATCCTCTGGTTGACACGCCTAAAACCGATACCGCACTTCCACGAAATAATTCCGTCCCGCCAATGGCAAATCATGCGGAATCCCAATGATACCACTGGTGTCAGGTCCCACACTAGGTTCACGGGCATCGGTATCGAATAAATTATGTACCACCACCGCCAAATCTAAATGGTCTTTAATCGTTTGATTACGTAAACTCAAATCCACCGTAGTATAATCGTCAACAGGAGGTCTAGGGTCACCAGAAACACGAATACGATCTGCCACCCAGTTGACCTGTGTATCCAGAAACCAGTTTGGCCACACTTGCCAGTCGGTGCGGAGATACACATGATGATGAGGGGTATTGCCCGCATCATGGTCAGATTTTTCGTCAGTGGACCGCTGAAAAGCATAATTACTCGTTAAATTGAATTGTTTACTCAGTTGCCATTGCATTTCTAATTCCATCCCGCGGCCCTTTTGTTGACCAGCATTTTGGGTAGAAAAAGAGTCTGTAGTCGAAGCCATTTGCAGTAGAATTGCGTCACGAATTTGGTAAGTAAACAAGTTCCAACTTAGGTGTAATTTTTCGTGAGGACGATAGTCAAAAGCCAGCTCCCACATTTCCAGAGTTTCTGGTTGCAACGCTGGGTTACCCAAGGCCACGGGATTATTGATTTGGTAGAGTTCATAAAATGCCGGTGCTCGAAATGCACGACCATAAAGGAGTTTACTGGTCAACTCGGGACGGGTTTGCCAGACCAGAGCTAACCGCGGATTGACCGTATTACCAAAATCGGAATAATGGTCATAACGTAAGCCGGCGGTTAATTCCCAATTAGGCGCAAATTTATAAGCGTCCTGTAGGAAGGCATACCAAAGTTTACGAGTTTTAGTCGGTATGAAATTATAAGGGGTATCGGTAAGTTCCACCAGTCCCTGGTCCGGCGAGATTGGAAGGCCCGTGGCCGGATTTATGCCAAAATTTGCGGTTCCCGTGGCTTTGTAAAGGTTACCATAACGATAGCCCATTCCCAAGCGCAGAGAATGTTTCTCAAAACCGGAATAAAAACCCGAGAGTTCTAAACGGGAGTGGCGTTCCGAGACACCGGTATTACCAATAAATCCCTCTGGATAAGCTCCTCCAAACGCCCCCGGCGGAAATAAAATCTGATTTTGTGTAGCTTTCAAGACTTTCTCCAGATGGCTCAATTGCGTGGTGACATCCCAGTGTTCACTGAATTTTGGATGATGATAAGTCAAATCGGCATTGAAACGTTCATCAGAAAAACGGCCCACGGGGTCCAAGGCTTGTGCCGTACCAGCACCGAGTCCAAAATCGTGTCGTCCTTGATAACCTATCCGTAATTGCCAATGCTCACGAGAGACTTCGACACGGGCATCCAGATTATGACGTGGCAGATTAACCGAGCCAGGGGCCAGTGACGCCTGAGTTCCAAATAAATGGTCATAATAGGTTTGAGCATCTTCCTCAACTATTTGCCGTGACCCCTCAGTATCATGATACTCCAGAGCTAATGCCAAATCCATTCCATGATAGCTACCGCCATGTAACAGCCAAGCATCCTGAGTATTAAAGCGACCGACCCGCACTCCGGTTTCAGTACCGTTAATATCCGCTGAGGTCTTGGTAATAATATTAATCACTCCGGCAAAAGCATCGGCACCAAATATGGCTGACCCAGGCCCGCGAAGGATTTCAATCCGGGCAATATTATTCACAGGCATTCCGCCCCAAATGGCACTACGATTACCACTGTATAATTCTTGAAGGGGAATTCCATTGATGAGCATCAGAACATGAGGATTGGAAAGATTAAACCCAATTCCTCTGATGGTGTAAATAGGACTATAACCCTCTTGACTTCTTGCCACATGCAGTCCAGGTACGGTTTCCAGCACTTCATCTAAATCAGTAGCCCCGATGGCCTCAATATCGTTGGCGGTGATAACCGTGGCAACGGCGGGGGCTTGACTCAGAGTTTGCTTGGCACCAGTGGCAATGGTGATGATTTTGACTTTGAGTAACTGCTCGATATCCATTTCGAACAAATCATCCATTTGCGCCACCGTGCTGTTTTGAGCCGAAACCGTGCTGACCACGAGGCCCGTGGACAAGAGCATAGAGAGTATCTGCCGATAAATTAAATTTTTCATGCAATCATCCTGAAGTTTAGATTTAGATTTGACAACTTTTCGAAAGTTGTCAAATCTTGGAGATTTGACAACTTTTCGAAAGTTGTCAAATCTTTTCCGTTTATTAATTGTTAGGTAAAATGGGTATTTTACAAATTTGTTGTCATTTCAAATACCCATTTTAAATTGTGGCAACCTATAGTAATATTCCCACTTAATGTCTGAAGCTTGATTTTCCTAATTATAATCATTAATGTTTCAAGAGAATCCTGTCATCCGAAAAACCATGGAATATTACTCAGCATGATTTCAAATTCAGTATGGTCAATAATTTACTTACTTGAAGTTCATGATATAATCACCAAAGTGGGGGGGAATGGGAATGGAGATTTGATAACTTTCGAAAAGTTGTCAAATCTTAAATATCGCATTAAAATAATTATAATCTACTATATTTCTAAAGTCAATGCGCTTTCCAGTATAGTTTTATCAAAGATGATAACTGTTTCTGGAATAAGCGAGGCAATTTTTCGAAATACACGATTAAAAGCTCAAAATATTAAATTAAGGAGATTCTCTTGAAATATAATGAAGCATTATTAGCGCTGGCCGATGGTAGTTTATTTTATGGTCAATCTATTGGAATTGAAGGCCATAGTGTGGGTGAAGTGGTCTTTAATACTTCTATCACAGGCTATCAAGAAATTCTTACCGACCCTTCATATTATAAACAAATTGTTACTTTAACTTATCCACATATCGGTAATGTGGGGGTGAATCCAGAAGATGAGGAATCGTCGCGAGTTTATGCTGCCGGTTTGGTGATTCGTGATTTGCCCTTGGTAGAAAGTAACTGGCGAGCCACTGAATCATTGGAAGATTATTTACAACGTCATCAAGTGGCCGCCATTGCTGGAATTGATACCAGAAGATTGACTAGATTGTTGCGCGAAAAAGGTGCCCAAGCGGGTTGTTTGATGGCTGGAGCAAAGTTGGAGGCCGCCGCCGCGATTGAAACTGCTCGCGCTTTCCCTGGTTTAACAGGTATGGATTTAGCCAAGGAGGTAACGACGACGCAATCTTATCTGTGGGAAGAAGGTTTATGGCGCATGAAACCTCCTCCAATTCGTCCGTGGAAGGTCATCGTTTATGATTATGGTATCAAAAGGAATATTTTACGCATGTTAGTGCAACATGGCTGTCAGGTCACGGTAGTCCCCGCGAAAACCCCGGCCAGCGAAGTGTTGCAACAGAAACCAGCGGGCGTATTTTTATCGAATGGACCAGGGGATCCGGAACCGTGTGATTATGCGATTGCTGCCATCAAAGAAATTGTCGAGGCTGGAGTGCCCACGTTTGGTATTTGTTTAGGTCATCAATTATTGGGATTGGCCAGTGGGGCGCAGACGACAAAAATGAAATTTGGGCATCATGGTGCTAATCATCCCGTGCAAGATTTAGCCACCGGCTGGGTTATGATTACCAGTCAAAATCACGGTTTTGCGGTGAATGAGAGTACGTTACCGACCACGTTGCAAGCGACCCATCGGTCTTTATTTGACGGCTCGTTACAAGGTATTAAACGAATCGATCAACCGGCGTTTAGTTTTCAAGGCCATCCTGAAGCTAGTCCAGGACCGCATGACATTTCGTCGTTGTTTAACCAATTTGTCGAGTTAATGGAGGAGCAGGCGAGTGCCAACTGAAAGGTAAGGTGGGGATTTAGATTTGACAACTTTAAAAAAGTTGTCAAATCTTCTTTCGCTCGTGCGAGGATTTAGATTTGACAACTTTAAAAAAGTTGTCAAATCTTCTTGGCGTGAGAAAGAATGGTGCGTGGGACGCACCCTACCTTAATTGACCATTGGTAATCCTACACTATGCGTTTTTTATTGCTCACTCAATACTTCCCCCCTGAAATCGGGGCGGCCCAAGTGCGACTGGCTTCAATAACACGAGAATTACTCCGTTTAGGTCACCAAGTGGAAATTGTCACTGCGGTTCCTAACTATCCAGAGGGTAAAATTTTTCCCAGTTACCAAGGTCATTTTTATCTACGGGAATCATGGGAAGGTATCCCTTTACACCGAGTTTGGATTTATGCCGCCACTGGGGCTGGCGGGAAACGACTCCTGAATTATTTTTCCTTTATGTTGACCGCGCTTTGGGGGTTACGGCAAACGCAACGACCGGATTATATTTTAGTGGAATCTCCTCCCCTGTTTTTAGGTATTACCGCTTATTTGGCCGCTAAACGCTGGCAAGTACCTTGGATTTTAAATGTTGCCGACCTCTGGCCCGATTCGGTACGAGCACTCGGTTTATTGAAAGAGGGAATGCTGTTAACTGTGGCGACCAAATTAGAAGCCTGGTTATACCGGCGAGCCAATTTGATTAATGTGGTCACCGAAGGTTTGCGGGAGATTCTGATTCACCAAAAACAAGTCCCGTCTGCTAAAATTTTATTCTTACCCAATGGCGTTGATACCCAAATGTTTGCGCCACAGCCGGTTGATGATACTTGGCGAAGCCATTTAGACTTGCCAAACCAGCCCATTTTTTTGTATACCGGGACCCATGGCTATGCTCATGGCATGGAGGTTATTTTACAAGCCGCGGAATTGTTGAAAGAAACCCCAGTCCTCTTTTTATTGGTCGGTGGTGGCTCCGATAAATCTCGTTTGGAACAACTGAGTAAAGCAAAAGCACTCACTAATGTGCTGTTTTGGCCCTCGCAACCGCCGGCCCAAATTGCCCGACTTTACAGTTTAGCCCAGGCCGGCATTTCTACGTTACAATCAGCACCCTTGTTTGACGGGACTCGGCCGGTCAAAATTTTAGCGACGATGGCTTGTGCTAAACCGGTGATCTACAGTGGTAGTGGCGAAGGTGCGCGTATGGTCCAACAAGCCAAAGCCGGTTTGGTCGTACCGCCACAAGACCCTGTAGCCTTGGCTGAAGCAGTACGCTACGTCATCGCTCATCCTCAGAAAGCGGCAGAGTTAGGCCAAAATGGTAGAATTTATGTAGAAGCTCATTTACAATGGTCAGCCGTCGTGTCAACTTGGTTACAACAATTGTCTGACACTCATCAAATCTGACAAGTTTCGAAGAATGGCCGTTGGAGTACGGAATTTATTCCGTGCCGTTGGAGTCCGGAATTTATTCCGCTTGAGGCAGGATGAATTCCGGATTCCAACGGAATAAATTCCGGACTCCAAAATCGCTATAAACAGAAAATCGCTATAAACAGAAAAAAATTTGACTCGAAGATAAATTGATTATAAAATAAGATGAACTAAAACGAGCCGCGAAATTAGATTTCGATTAAAACCTAACAACAGATGAACTCAAATAATCATTCATTTCTCCCCTTTGCGTTACCTTCAATTGGAGAAGAAGAAATTAACGAAGTCGTTGACACGCTTCGCTCAGGCTGGCTGACTAGCGGTCCCAAAACTAAACAATTTGAAACCGCGTTTGCCCAATTTATTGGAATGCCTTATGCCCTAGCTATCAACTCTTGCACCGCCGGCTTGCATTTAGCGTTGGAAGCCATTGGACTGCAACCGGGGGATAAAGTAATCACGACCCCTTACACTTTTACCGCCACCGCCGAAGTCATTCGTTATCTAGGTGCCGACCCCGTATTCGTGGATATTGACCCCCACACGTTTAACCTAGACCCGCGCTTAGTAGCAGAGACTTTAGCGCGGGTGACCGGCATCAAGGCCATCATCCCGATGCACTTTGGTGGACAAGCCTGTGACATGGATGAATTAGTGGCCTTGGCACAACGTTACCAGTTGAAAATCGTGGAAGATGCGGCCCATGCTTTGCCCACCTATTATAAAGGACATCTCATTGGTACGATTGGTGATCTCACGGTTTACAGTTTTTATGTGACGAAAACTTTAGCGACGGGAGAAGGTGGGATGGTAGTCACGGCCAATTCTGACTATGCCGAGCGGATTCGCACCATGCGCTTACATGGCATTAATCGCGACGTGTTTAATCGCAGTGTGTCGACACAACCCTTTTGGTACTATGAAGTGGTCGCCCCTGGGTTTAAATACAATCTCACCGATGTGGCGGCGGCGCTGGGCATTCATCAACTTCAAAAAGCGAACCGGTTTTGGCAACGTCGTGCTGACATTGCTACTCGTTATACCCAAGCCTTCGCCGATTTACCCGTGCAAACGCCTTATGTCCATCCCTACAATACTCATGCTTGGCATTTATATGTTCTTCAATTACGTTTGGCAGAGTTAAGCCTTGACCGTAATACTTTTATTGAGCGGATGACGGCGGCGGGTATTGGCACCAGTGTCCATTTTATTCCGCTACACTTGCAACCTTATTGGCGAGACCGTTATCAGTTTCAACCGGCCGATTTTCCGATAGCCCTAGACGTGTATCAACGAGCCGTCAGTTTACCGATTTATCCAAGTATGACTGAGGAAGACATAAAACGAGTCATTTTAGCCGTTAGAACTATTTTAAAGGAGGCCCCGACATGAACGGTAAAAGACTCTTCGATTTAGGCTGCGTCATACCTGGTCTCCTTCTATGTAGCCCGTTATTTTTATTGATTGCGCTATGGATAAAATTAGACAGTCGCGGCCCTATTTTTTTCTATCAAACTCGTATTGGCCAATATGGTGAGCCTTTTCAAATTATCAAATTTCGCACCATGCACCATCATGCCAGTGGTATCAAGTTAACCATTGGTCAAGATAAACGGATTACCCGCTGTGGTCAGAGGTTGCGGAAATATAAATTGGATGAGCTACCGCAATTACTGAACGTCCTCAAAGGTGACATGAGTCTAGTTGGGCCGCGGCCGGAAGTGCCAGAATATGTCGCACTTTATCCCGATGGAATTAGAGAATATGTGCTCTCCGTACCGGTAGGCATAACCGACTACGCTTCCATTGAATTTAGCAATGAAAGTGAAATACTCTCTCATTCGCAACAACCCGAAATGGACTATATTCAAAAAATTTTACCGCTCAAACTGGCTTATCATCAACAATATGTCAGTGAACATAACGTGTGGTTGGACCTGTTATTGATTGGGCGGACGTTTAAAAAGATTTGGCAAGAATAAATAAATGATTGTGGTTAGGACTGGCAGTCTTTCGATAGCTACCGGTCCTGGCAACACACCGGTCAACGTCACTCTTCTAATCGCTTCCGCTTAATAACGGTAAACCAATATAATCATTTACGATTATTTTATTCCCTCATTAATCTTAAATTTTATGACAACCTCTTCAGTGTTCAGACCACAAATTCTAATTATTATTGTCACTTGGAACAAAAAACAATACGTTTTAGACCTCTTAGCTTCACTGGCAACGCAAGATTATCCCACGGCGGCACTCGACCTGTTAGTGGTGGACAATGCCAGTAATGACGGGACGGCAACGGCCATTCAAACGCAGTTTCCTCACGTTAAACTCTTATGTAACCAAGAAAATTTAGGCGGTACCGGTGGGTTCAATACCGGCTTGCAATGGGCTTTTGAGCAACCGACCGACCGTTATCGCTATTTGTGGCTACTAGATAATGATGTGTTAGTCCATCATCAAGCCTTGTCCGAATTAGTCGCGTTACTGGAGGCCAAACCAGACGCAGCAATAGCGGGATCCACCATGTTACAACTGGACTATCCTTGGCGAATCAATGAAATGGGGGCCTTTCTTGATCCAGACTGGGGACATCTCATTTTATATCGTCACTTAGAGCCGATTCTATCGTGGCAAGGTATTCCCGTGTCAGACCTCCTCCAAATGGAACCTGATTTGAGTAAACGGTTGATGCACTGTCGTCCATTTATGGACGTGGATTATGTTGCCGCGGCTTCTTTATTAATTCGGGCCGACGTGGCAAAACAAGCCGGTTTGTGGCGTGATTATTTTATTCACTATGACGATGTCGAATGGTGTTGGCGGCTCAACCAGATGGGATACCGCGTGTTAGTTTCGGCTAAATCATTGATTTGGCATTTATCGGCGGCGGCGAAAGTGCCTACTTGGGTATTATATTATGATAATCGTAACATTTTAGACTTGCTAAAAACGCACGGCGCTTCCTCCGCCACTTTGAAACAAATTACTCGCTATATTTTGAAAAAAGCCGTTTATTATCATTTGCTTGGCAAACCTGACTTGGCGCAACTACATGATTTGGCAATAGCCGATTTTCAGGCTGGCCGGTTTGGCAAACGAAAAATCCAGTTAGCCAGTCAATACCGGGACAATTCGAAGATTAGCCAGGTGCTCTTAGACCCGACTATCAAACGTATTTTGATTACTTTTTCGGTGAATATTCATGCCACGGGGATTCAAGAAGCGTTAGTACAAGCCCAGTTACAACGGCCGGAGTTACAAATCGATTGGATGCGTCATCCCGATGGCATCGAGATTTATCAAATACCTCATCCTCATTTTATTGCGCCGGTGTCAACATTTCGAATACCGCGTTGGTTAACTTACTGGCGAATGAGGAATTACTATGACCTTATTATCCAATCTGACTATCAGCCCATCATCGGTTTATGTTGGTTAAATGCCAAATTATTGTTTATCAATGATGAGAGTTTTGGGCTCCGACCACCGCCACAATTACGTTCGGTTTGGCAGGCTGGAATGCGGTGGTTACGTAGTTTTCGTTTCGTGACGTACTATTGAATTAAAACTACCGGTAGTCCCTCCAAGATAATGGAGGTCTTGATAATCCATGCCAACCAATGGCGATATTAACACCCAGGTGCTGGATTTTCTAAATCTGGCAGAGGCTTAGGTTTCCTAAGCCTTCGAGGCTTAGGAAACCTTAGACTCGGTATAACTCTTTGACTTTTAAGACCCCCATTAATTTGGAGGGACTACCCGTTGTTGTACAATGGTGAGGAGGTTGAGAGAATTTTTAAATTCTCGATCCGTGGTAATATGTGACATAACTTAGATTCTCCTATTAGTTAATGTAATATTTAATTTAACGTGCCGATAAAATTGTCGGTCTCGTCATTGTTAAGTCAGGTAGAGTGGACCACGCGGTTTACGTGACCCACCAAATCTCCTCATTGTTCACTACCGAACCTAATCATCCTCTTCTTCAGATTCTCTTCCTCCTTCCCGACCTTGGACTGCCGGCCGGCCTTCGCCCGAATTGGTACCTTTGGAACGCCAACGTCGTTTAGCGTCATCTTCATCCGCATTACGATGACATTCCGTACAATTCTCATAATCATCAATCCCCTCTTCCTGATGCTGCTCTCGAATTTCTGCGGGACTATGCTCATGGCACTCGTAGCAGGTATATTTACCATAGTCATTGTTTAGATGACACTTGACACATTCCGTATCATGGTCAGAATCAAGTTGGAAATACTTATCATGATTGAACGTGGCAGGTTCCCATTCGGTTTGGGTATGGCATTTGCCACAGTTGCCCACTAACCGCCGATGCAAAGAGTCTTTCGGTTGATCATGGCAAGTTTCGCAATTTTTTTGCGCCGCTGGAACCACCCACTCATGCTTAAATTTCGCCGGTTGCCACCGGGTTTGGCTATGACACTGGTCACAGTTGACCGCTAGATGCTTATGCCAAGCATCCTTGGGGATTTGATGACAACTATCGCAATCTTTTTGCATGGCAGGAGTCAACAAGCCATGGGAAAAGTATTTAATCGCCCGATAGATTTTGACCCCGCGGTGGTCACTATGACAAGCGACACAATCCTCTTCTAACAGATGTTGATGAAAAGCCACAGTCTTCTGTTTTGCTGGAATTTTTACTCCTTTGCTGGTGAACAAACCAATTTTACTCACTTGATGGCAAGAAATGCACTTTTCGGGAGAACTACCTCGAAACACCGTGTGGCAAGCAAAGCAATCCGTGGTTAATTCCTGATGCTTCTCTATGAGTTGTCCTGGACTGACCATTAACTGCGGATACCAAAAGACCAGGAATAGGATAGCTAACAAATTAAGAATAATGACCGCAGTAAAAGTTATCGGTTTCATCGCCATTGCCAAAAAAGAAAGATGCTGAAGATATGACCCAGGGCCAATAGACTAAAAGCCAATGTGATGGGAAAGTGTACCGACCGCCACTTCCGCATTAAATCCAAAGTCACCGCGTCCCAGAAAATCTCCTTTTCAACGGCCACTTCCGACATTCCTTGGCGCAACATTTGGTTTTTTTTGGCCGCTAACTGTCGGCGCGAGGTTTCCAATAAAAACTTCCCCACCAGTCCGCTGATGACATTAACCAACATAGCAATAACTGCCAACCAGGGTAAGATGGTGTAAAAGTGAATCCCGGCATGTACCAAAATCATCAAGGCACCCAGCCAGGTAAAAAATTCATGGAGATTAAGCCATACTTTAGGATTACCACGCTGAATCAGTTTGCGTTTTCTCAGTGAGTACAGAAACGACAACAAAATAATAATAGTGCCAGGGATGCCCAAGTAACGTCCTATCCACACCATATCCCATTGGTGGAGGAAGAAGTCAGCGACAATGGTGATGATAATTAGTAGCGCAAATATTTCAACAAAAGGAACGACTTGAGTACGAAATAATGAAGTATTCATAATGATATAGTAATATTCACCTACTGTTGTACTTCTGAGGGATAACACCCCTCGAAGGGGTGTTATCCCTGCTGTTTGGCCAAACTTATTATGGGACAACTAGATAAGGATATTACTATAACTAGGCTTTTAAAGTTAAACTGGTTTTGGGAACTGAGATACACAGTAAACAGTTA
The DNA here is from genome assembly GCA_022729575.1 of Thiomargarita sp. Classification (GTDB taxonomy): domain Bacteria; phylum Pseudomonadota; class Gammaproteobacteria; order Beggiatoales; family Beggiatoaceae; genus JAABRD01. Next base: position 17,508 of record DZAL01000024.1, on the reverse strand, counting down.
CCAGGTTTGAGGTCGGTGTCGGGTCTTTGGTGGTATTCCACCTCTCCCGATTCAAGGGGAGTCATACAAGTACCACAACTACCCGCCCGGCACCCAGAAGCAATGGCAATGCCATGGTCTTCGGCAAATTCCAGGAGGGAAGTCGCTGCCTTTTTCCAGGGGAATGTCGGTCCTGATTTACTAAATGTTACGGTCAGTTCTGCGGCAATCGTCGCTTCCTCTCCCAGAGCAGAACGTGATGTCTCATGCTTAGTCAGTGACGCAGGGCCAAACGATTCATAATGGATATGGTGCTCTGGCACTCCCCACGCACTTAAATCGGGGACCAGCATCTCCATCATTAGCTTAGGACCACAGACATAAAAATGATGGGGCTTCAACGGTAAAGTCAGTCGCAATAAGGTAATGTCAATGCGACCAGAATGCTGGTAATCAACCCCTTTTACCTCTGGTGCTTGAGGCTGACTGTAGCAAAGGTACAGGTGCAAATTGTTATGTTGCTGCGCTAACTTATCGAGATGTTCTTTCATAATCATCTCCTCACCATTACGCACTCCATAATAGAGCCAAATTTCCCGTTGCGGTGCTTGATGAAGACTGGCATTAAGCATCCCGAGCACCGGCGTGATTCCGATGCCACTGCCGATTAAAACCACTGGTCCAGTACCTGCGGTATCCAAATAAAAATGACCCGCTGGGGCTTTCACCTTTAGAATATCTCCTACTTGTACTTTCTCATGGAAGAAATTCGACGCTTGGCCGGTGGGTACTTTTTTAATCGTGACGCGGTAATACTCAGAATGAGGTTCATCTGATAAAGAATAGCAACGGACCAGCGATTTCGAGGAGTGCGTGTCGGGGTCTGTCAGGTCTAACTGAAACGTCAGATACTGCCCAGGTTTGAAGGCCGGCAAGGATTTTCCATCCACGGGAATTAGGTAGAACGAACATATCGTACCATTTTTATCTTCCAGCACCTTACGTTGCACCTTGAACTCACGAAACTCCGGCCATAATGGTTTAATGGGTGGAGGAGGTGTCCCCTCTTGGGGGAGTTTTTCCGTTCGTGGCCCCTCCCACTCGGCTAATCGTCTTTTCAATTCGGCAAAGGATTGCCACTGTCGATAAAAAGCCATGGCCGCAAATATTGCCAGTTGCGCGATTAAAGCCACAAAAATGATAAAGGTCAATTGTAATGTAGTCACTATAACTCCTAACTATAAATAATATTGGTGGTTCAGATTTCATCTTATACCATGAAAAATATTATTGCGCAAGTCCTGTTTTTAAAACGGTAGCCGCGCTGCACGAAAATATCAAAATTAACCAGAAAAAATGCGTGATGATGCTAACCGATTGGCCTAAATCCCGCCTCTACATTGGTGAAAGATTTGGCCATTTTTAAAAAGTTGTCAAACTAGACATCAAGTAAAATATAGTAATATTCACCCACTGTTGTACTTAAAGTTTGAGGGATAACACCCCTCGAAGGGGTGTTATCCCTGCTGGCTGGCCAAACTCATTATGGGACAACTGGATAAGGATATTACTATATCTCACTCACATTAGCAGGACTACCACAAAATGAATTAACTTAACTATAATGAATTAACTTAACTACTCACCTTACGCAAAGTGTCAAACCTGCCCGAAGTTAGAAGTTGGAGTCCGGAATTTATTCCGTCTTTGGTCATGGCACGGAATAAATTCCGGACTCCAACTAACGGCTACGGCACGGAATAAATTCCGGACCCCAACTAACGGCTACGGCACGGAATAAATTCCGGACCCCAACTAACGGCTACGGC
>DZAL01000024.1:0-15600 GCA_022729575.1 Thiomargarita sp. | reverse complement strand
ACGGAATAAATTCCGGACTCCAACTTTCAAACAGGCTTGACAGTTGTCTAGTGCGTCACTGCCATTAAGTTAAGCCCGACAGGTAGGGTCGTCCTACGCACCATTTAGGTGCGGTGCGGTTTGCCGAATGGTGCGTAGGACGCACCCTACCTTAATTTAATGGTATTGACCCCGGCCCCTAGCAACCATGGGTTGCAACCCCTGGTTACTTCAAGACAGGCTTAGGAAACTTTGACCTTTGATAACCCATGATAACCCATTGAATTTTAATACCTCCATTGGCTTGGCGGGACTACCGGAAGCCGAGCTATATATGAGTTCTTGGCACTCCAGCAGACCAGCATTTGCCAAGCGGGATTAACTTATTCCCCTATTTGATTATGGTTCTCAATGCTCCCTTCAACATCTCCGCCGGTCCCTGTCGGTTTATCATCTCCACAAACAAGGGCACACGGTAACTATATTTCTCTTCCTCTCGTTGGAGAATGTAGGCCAATTCTAACCGGGCTAACGATTCTTTCACCGCTTCTGGGTGATAGTCAAAGTTGAGGTTATTCAATAAGTTCCATAATTCGGTCAGACTAAACTGACCTTGGGCGAGGGTGGCATAGACGATAATTCGGTCTAAACGATTGTCCGCTTGTTTATCATCTCCCAAGGAGGTGCCCCAGTGGCCTAACGCATCGTGGATTTTGCTACTGTCCAAAGCGGCTTTGAGGTCAGCTTCCTCTATTACGCGCCGTTGTTGTAAATCTTGCAATATCTGGTCACAGAGGATGGCAATTAAATTGGCCCGTTGCCCAGTTTTTGCAATCAGGGTATTGACCATCTGCTCTTCATCCGCATAGCGTAGGTTCAACGCGGTCATGGGGCGCGTGGCTAATTCATAGCACGCCTCTTTTTCTAAAGCCCCCAGGCGCAACGGCTCACCAAAGTTTTTGATGGGCGAATGGTAGTCTAACACGGCTTGATAGAGGTCCCAAAAACCCGCGAGGATAAAATGGCAACGACCTTCGGCGCTGAGATTGCGGAATGCGTGTAAGGTGCTATACTGGCGTTGGGTTTCGGTGCGGATAAAGTTGTCCACTTCATCTATCAATAACACATACCGTTGTCCCGCTGGTGGATTGGCGAGCCGGGCGAGGAGGGCGGGCCAGTCCGTATTGGGGGGTAAGTCTAACTGCTTGGCGACGCGTTGGAAAATGTCGTCTTGGCCGATGGAGAGGTAAAAACATTGGACCTGGGAATGGCGTTGATAACGGCGTTTCAATTCTTGTAATAAACTGGTTTTACCCAGTTGTCGGGCGCCCATCAGTAAATAATTGCGGGGCTCACGGGTGAGAATATCGGCTAATAAGGTGTCGCGACCAAAAAACATCGTGGCATTGCGGACCCCGCCGCCCGTTTGGTAGGGGGAGATACGGCTGATTTTGACTTGGGCGGCAATGAGTTGGGCAAAGGTTTGGCGGGTTTGGGCCGGGGGCACCAGGAATAACCGCGTTAATTCTGGATTGCTCGGTACGACCCACATCATCGCCCCCTGTCCTTCCTCCTGTTGAGCTTTTTGCAACTGCGTTTGTTGGGCTAAATCGGTGCTGATAATCACACAGACCAGGGTTTGTTGCACAGGTGGAATTTGGCGCAGTTTGTCGCCTAACTGACTGGCCAACCAGGTCGGTGGCGGCAACACGAGGAGGCATCGCTGAATGGGGAGAATGAAGGCATCACCAAAATCCTGGAGGTTAAACACGGGCAATTCGTCTAAGCACAGCGTCTCCCCTGACAAAGGCACACATTTTACCCCCAATATTTTCGCCAATAACTGCGCTCGGACGGTGGCCGCTTGCTGATAAAATCGAATGGAGTCTTCCCATTGGATGAGAGGAATTTGCTGGTGACTCAACACCGTTTGCCACCGTCCCGCCCATTGTAACCAGCGGCGGGCTTGAGGCAATTCTTCTAACGGGATGTCATAGAGATGCGCAGGTGATTGTGACACCGCGAGGACTAAGGGGTGACGGAAGACGCGCCAGTAGTATATCAATCCCATCAATATCAGAATGAGGGTCAGGGGGACGCCGTATAAGTACCAGGGAGGCGGGGGGAATGTGAGCGATTGATTGGGAAAAGTCCATTCATGGAGTGGATAACCACGGGTTTTAGCCGTGAAGTTTAAGCGCGTTTCTTTATTTAATTTCAATATCTTAGGCAAAGCAAAAGACACGTTAAACGGTCCTCCCGCAGACACGCTGTTACGTATCACCTCATCTAAAGGTGTCTCGCCAATTTTGCCACTGAATACTGCTTCAGTAAGGGCTTGTTGACCCACATTTTGTAGAGACACCAACAAGGTCATGGATTGCTGGAAAGACGCTTCTCGTTGGACGACGGCCATTTTCAGTTTTAAACTGGGCGTCTGTGTTGTAACCTGCACGGTTTTTTTGATAGGCTTGCCATAAGCCTGAGTAATCAGCAAATTGAGGGGATAAGTGCCACCTTGAGGACGTGCATAATCCGCCAACGCGGACACCTTCACTGGTATGGTCACAGTCTCGTTAGGTGCCAAAATGCCGGTGGTCTCTGGTGAATAAAAGATAAGAGGAGACTGATTATTTTTATCACGGACTATCTCATGCACTATATCCACCCAATAGACTCGCCCTGGTCCTTGATTGTGTAAAGTAACAGTCAATTCTGTCGGCACCCCTTCGGGCACAGCCAGGGTATCTCGGTCAAGTGTCACTTCTAGTTGACCGGTCTCTTGAGGAGGTAAGATAGGCGATAAGGTACCGTCGGGCTGGCGTGTTCTAAGCAGTCTGCCATCATCATACCGCCAACATTTACCGCTAGATTGACAGCTTAACCAAACGCCTCGTTGTCCTCCGGCAAAAATCCATAGTAGGTTACCCGTGGCCACCTCCCACACGCGCACGGTGTTATCCGAAGACCCCGAGGCCAACGTCTTCCCGTCGGGGCTATAGGCGACGGACTCAACTATGGAAGTATGCCCCGCCAGCCGCTTCACTTCTTGACCCGTGGCCACCTCCCACACGCGCACCGTCTTATCATCTGACCCCGAGGCCAACGTCTTCCCGTCGGGGCTATAGGCGACGGACCCAACTCTGGAAGTATGCCCCGCCAGCCGCTTCACTTCTTGACCCGTGGCCACCTCCCACACGCGCACCGTCTTATCCCCAGACCCCGAGGCCAACGTCTTCCCGTCGGGGCTATAGGCGACGGACCAAACGCTTTCAGTATGCCCCGCCAGCCGCTTCACTTCTTGACCCGTGGCGACTTCCCAGAGGCTGATACTGCCATCATCATTTCCAGTGGCTATGGTTTGGCTATCTGGACTAAAGGCAATTGAGTTAATTCGGCTTCTCCGTGAAAGAGTCTTAAACAATTCCTCTAATTCCGCCGGATTGTTAGCCAGTTGTTCTCCTTCTGGGACTATAGGCGGAAAGGAAGCGGCGGCGATTGTCGCAGGCCCGCCGAGAAGGAGAAAGAGACTCCAGAGGAGTGTTAGTAGATGAGTTGATTTGGGGGCGTGCATATTGGTAAGTGACCTCGTTTAATAAAGTGGGTTGGTGGTTGTTTGGTGGTAATCGAGTGCAGTGTTGCAATCGAGTACGGTGTTGCCATCATCGAGTACAACGAATTTAGAAATAAACGAATTGACCCCCTTACTAATTCGTTTATTTCTAAATTCGTTGTACTATACTCATTGATCGCCATTTGTTCCTACGCACCATATTTTAGCACAAGTTAACAAAAAAGTATATAATTCATCTCACGCCAATGCCCTCACCCCCGGCCCCTCTCCCAGAGGGAGAGGGGAGTGTGGCGGAACCAGTGGTTTTCTCCCCTCTCCCTCTGGGAGAGGGGCCGGGGGTGAGGGTGAATTCTGACTTGCTTTTGTGTGGACCAAAGAAGGTCCAAACCAAGTAGAAATTGTAGATTATCATTCTTAAAGCGGAGATAAACATTATGATTCGCATTCCCACCCATAGTCCTCCCCCACATCCTGGCGAGATGTTATTGGAAGAATTTTTGCGCCCCCTGGGTATCAGTCAACGCACGTTAGCCCAAGCCATTGGAGTGTCTTACTGGAAAATCAATGAGATAGTCAATGAACAACGCGGACTGACTCCCAGTGTAGCGTTACGATTAGCCAAGTTTTTTGGCATGTCCGTGGAGTTTTGGATGAATCTCCAATTATGTTGGGACTTATATCATGCCCAACAAGCCGATGCTAACATCTTGACCAAAATTCCTTCGCATTTGTCAGTGTGTATACCGCAGAGTATATGATTCGCCACTGTTCGCAATAATCCTTATTGCGCTCCAGAGAATATAGTGCTATTTTAATGGTATGGGTGGGGTCTTTCAACACTTGTTGCGCCAATGCGGACTGTGGCTCGGGCAAGGTGCGGTCAAAGTTCGTCTGGGCCTTACCTTGACGATGAAATAAACCACTGGCGATTTGATGCACTAACACATTCCGGCTCCAACCGTGTTGGATAGTTTGGTCAATATACCACTGACGTTCAACAGAATTTTTGACGGAGTCTAAAATACGGACATTGTGGCCCCAAGGAATTTGTGCAACAACTTGTTGCACAAATTGTTCCTCTGGATAAGTTTCCGCAAAAGCTCGCATATACTTGAGGTTACGTGACGAGAAACCTTTGAGGTCTGGAAACTCACGGTGTAAATCGGCCGCCAGACGGTCAATGACTTTCGCACCCCAACCATGTTGTTGTTGACGTTGCAAGATGCCCCGTCCAATTTGCCAATAGAGTAACACTAATTCTCGATTCACTGCCAGCGTCGCAGCGGTTTGAGAATGACGAATATGGTATTTGATTTGTTGTAACCAGTCTTCGTAGCCGGCGGGCTGGGATAAATTGGGTTTAGTCATCGTTTTGAGTGTTGAATGTTTAGTAAGTACTGAAGCAGAAATTTTCTCCTATTTTCTTTCGCCCCTCTCCCTCTGGGAGAGGGGTCGGGGGTGAGGGGAAAATACCGCCGAATTTCTGCTTCAGTACTTACGTCATTTACTTAGCTTTCCTAAACCTCGAAGGTTTAGGAAAGCGGTCCTGTATCTCCGTTAGGCCGGGTGTGACGGACATCCCAACGTCTGCAAACCTGCCTGTCTCACGGCCTCACCGCGCCACACTAACCGCCCGCCTCGCGCTACCAGCAAATTTAACCAATAGACTTCACGTAACAAGTCATCAAAAATATAAGGTTGCGCTGGGCCGACCTCGGCTTGACTTAACCATTCACATAACTGTTTGAGAGGTTCAGGGGTTCTTCTGAATCTGGCAAACGCATTGACGAGGAGTGTTTCTTGTTGCAGTTGGGAAAGGTAGTCAATGACATTCCCAGCCGGTGTGTTCGCACGATATTCTAAACAATTTCTCAATAATGCGAAATGCCCGCCGCTGGCCTCCAGGTCGTCTTGCTGGTCTTTGGCGGTTAACGGGGAATGATGAGGACCGTGTTGTTCATATAACCATTGAACATCTTCCGCAGTTAACTCGGGCCATCGTTCTATGACAGCAATGTTCAGCAGGGACGTGGTATCCGCCTTAAATTTTAATTCCTCTAGTTTGCCACCACCTAACAGTAGCACTTTTAATTTACCGCTTTGCACCAATCCGCGTAAAGCGATGGCCAGTTCTTTGGCCCGCTCTGGATGGCCTTTTTCTAAGCGGCTGAGGAATAAATAAAGATGTTGGTCCTGCGGTAATTTGCCGGCCAGGACTTTTTCCAATTCTATGGCATCTTTGCAGGGACGTTGCCATCCCAATTGTTGTCCTAATAGCGAGAAATATTGTTCCTTAGTTGCCTCTGCTTGCCCGGTGGGAATCAGATGATAAGTGTAATCTGCCCCAAACCGGTGTTGGAGTTGTTGATAAATCGCTTCAGTGACTGGCGGTTGGATACGATGCTCTTGGGCTAACAACATTAATGCCGAAGAGGTATCCAGTTTGTCGATAGCCTGGTTTAGGAAGGCTTGATCACTGGGGAGGAGAGGCAAAGCTGGTGGTGACTCATCAATCTCTTTGGTGGTTAATTCTTCAGTGAACTTTTCAGGAGGAGGAGGGGTGGGGGAAATTTTTTTGAACCAGGGAAAAATTCGCTCAATTAAGAGATAAACTAAAACAGCCACGCCAATGACTGATATGATAATTGACTTTGACGTAAAGCCCCATTGAAGAAGGGCAATTATAATACCAATGACCGTGACGACAATACCAGTGAGAGTCAGAACATCGCTGACTGTAAAAAGAGTTTTGGGGGAAGATGGTGTAGTCATTTGTTGCCTCTGTGGTTGAGTGATTTTATTGGAAACTGTTAGTCGCTTAAAATGCCAAAATCAATTATACCTCCAAAGCATAAGTGGATGCCAGATAAACTTGATAGTCAGACCCCAGGTAGTGATAACCGTGATTCCCACTACCCAAACCTGACATGCCGGGGTGTTAGCACTGCATTACCAAAAATATTTTAACACGAGTGAACAAAAAAGTATATAATTCACTTCAGGCCAATAATTATGGCATAGTTGGATTATGGGATTTAGCCGCACTGCCATTAAGTTAAACGGCGTTGGAGTCCAGATTTTCAGTTTTGGACAGGAGTACAAAGCGAAGCTTTGTACTCCTGGTTGAAGTTTCGATTACCAACATGGACAATTTATTTATTGGTGGTCCCTTATTATTCCATCTAACTATAAGCCTATCATCAACTTATGGAGGAGTTTACCATGACCCCCTTAGACCTCCTACGTACTAATTTTGGTTACCATTCTTTTCGTGGTGAACAAGAAAGCATTATTAATCATATTCTGGCCGGTGGCAATGCGCTAGTCCTCATGCCCACTGGCGGCGGTAAATCCCTCTGTTATCAAATTCCCGCCATGATTCAGCCTGGCATCGGCATTGTCATTTCTCCTTTAATTGCCTTGATGCAAGACCAGGTGAATGCGTTGTTACAACTGGGGGTACGGGCGGCTTTTCTCAATTCGACCTTGACCCCAGACGAAGCTCGTGAGGTTATCATACGAGCACGCCAAGGTCAATTAGACTTATTGTATGTGTCTCCTGAAAAATTGGTGACTACTTGGTTTTTAGATTTTTTAAGCGCCTTACCCTTAGTTTTATTCGCCATTGACGAGGCCCATTGCGTTTCCCAATGGGGACATGATTTTCGTCCTGAATATACCCAATTAGCAGTGTTAGCACAAAGATTTCCCCAGGTGCCTAGAATTGCTTTAACCGCCACGGCTGATGAGCCAACTCGACAGGATATTATTACTCATCTGGGATTACACGATGCCAGAATTTTCATTGCCAGTTTGGATCGTCGCAATATTCGTTATACTATCGTGTCGAAAGATAATGCTCGACAACAATTATTAACTTTTCTTACGAAAGAACATCAAGGAGATGCCGGCATTATTTACTGTTTAAGCCGGAAGAAAGTGGAAGAGACGGCAACTTGGTTACAAACGCAAGGTTGGAATGCGTTACCTTACCATGCCGAATTACCTTCGTCGCTCCGCAAGTATCATCAGGAACGTTTTTTACGGGAAGAAGGGGTCATTATAGTGGCCACCATTGCTTTTGGTTTAGGCATTGATAAACCTAATGTGCGTTTTGTCGCGCATTTGGATTTACCGAAAAGTGTGGAAGCCTATTATCAAGAAACCGGGCGGTCCGGACGAGATGGATTGCCGGCTAATGCTTGGATGACTTATGGACTGCAAGATGTAGTGATGTTGCGAAAAATAATGGATACTTCCCAAGCCGATGAACAACATAAACGGATCGAGCGGCATAAATTGGAAGCGATGTTAGGTTACTGTGAAATTACGACCTGTCGGCGGCAAGCACTGTTAGCTTATTTGGGGGAACGACTCGCGCAACCTTGTGGTAATTGTGATATTTGTTTGGAACCAGTGGAAACTTGGGATGGTACCGAGGCTGCGCAAAAAGCCTTATCTTGTGTTTATCGGACTAGGATTTATGATCAGCGCCAACAAACTTATTATCAATTTGGGGTTAACTATCTGATCGAGGTGTTGCTGGGTAAGGAAGATGATCGAATTAAGCGCAATAAACATCATCTCATCAGTACGTTTGGGATTGGGAAAGAATTAAAAGTAGAACAATGGTATTCGGTATTTCGCCAATTGATTGCGGCTGGTTTGGTGACGGTAGATTTAGCGGGTCACGGTGGCTTACAATTAACTGAACCAGCTCGGCCGGTGTTGCGAGGGGAGCAACGGATTTATTTTCGTAATGAATTGAAAACGAATACTAAAGCCGCTAAAGCCGCTAAAAAATATCAGCGTCCGGCGTTGGCTAAATTTGATGGCACCGACCAAATTTTATGGGAGGCTTTACGCACTAAACGCCTGGAGTTAGCCAATGCCCAAAATGTGCCGCCTTATATCATTTTCCATGATAGCACGTTAGCGGAAATCGTGCAATATCAGCCCAGTACTTTGGAAGAATTGGCCAACTTATCTGGGGTGGGGACCCAAAAATTGAAACAATATGGCCAGGATTTTCTGGCGCTGGTAGAAGCACACCGAATAAATTATGGCAGTAATACCACTAGCCTGGCTAAAACACCTTTATCGGTGAATAATCCCGTGGTGCTACCGGAAACGGTAGAAACCACTTTAAAAGCGTTTAACCAAGGACTGTCTCCGCTCCAAATTGCGGAACAACGACAATTGGTGGTGGGAACTATTTATAATCATTTGTCCCAAGCCATTGAATGGGGACAATTGAAATTGCATCAAGTGATTAGTTTACCTGCCGAGGAGATTAGCGAATTGGAAGAGGCGATTTTAAATCAACCGGCCGAGCAAGGACGCAGTTTAAAACCAGTGTTTGAGCAGCTTAATGGCAAATATAGTTATGATATTCTTAGATGTATTCAAGCACATTTGTGGCGGGAAGTTAACCCTTAATGGTTGGAGTGCGATTATTTCTGGTCTAATGCTCTCCCCTTTCCCAGGGGAGAGGGGAGAAGTTAACCATTGGTCCCGCGTTATACTCCTTGTTTCTTCTGGGAGTGTGGCAAGCAAGCAGGGATAACACCCCTTCGAGGGGTGTTATCCCTCAGCAAGCAGGGATAACACCCCTTCGAGGGGTGTTATCCCTCAGATTTTAAGTAAGCAGGGATAACACCCCTTCGAGGGGTGTTATCCCTCAGATTTTAGGTATAACAATGGAAGAACATTACGATAACTACTCCCATTCAATGGTCGCCGGTGGTTTGCCCGAAATATCATAAACTACTCTGGAAATTCCTGGCACTTCATTGATAATCCGATTAGACAAACGCTCTAATAATTCTTCTGGCAGACGGGCCCAGCGGGCGGTCATAAAATCTACCGTTTCCACCGCGCGAAGTGCTACCACATAGTTGTAATGCCGCGCATCTCCCATTACGCCTACTGATTTCACTGGCAAAAATACCGCAAAGGATTGACTGACTTTATCATACCAATCCTGGCGACGCAATTCGTCAATAAAAATGGCATCAGCTTGGCGTAAAATATCCGCATATTCTTTTTTGACTTCGCCTAAAATTCTCACCCCTAAACCAGGACCAGGGAAAGGATGACGATAAACCACTTCGTGCGGTAAGCCTAGCTCAACCCCGATTTTGCGTACCTCGTCTTTAAATAATTCGCGCAATGGCTCAATTAATTTCAGGTGCATCTGCTCTGGCAAGCCGCCCACATTATGATGTGATTTAATGACGTGAGATTTACCGGATTTAGTGCGTGCGGATTCAATGACATCCGGGTAAATAGTGCCTTGCGCCAAAAAGCCGCCGGTGGTGGCGTTTAATTTAGCGGCTTCGGCTTCAAACACCTGAATAAATAGGTTGCCAATAATTTTACGTTTTTGCTCCGGGTCAGTGACTCCGGTCAAAGCGGTTAAAAAACGAGTTTCGGCATTCACTTGAATTACTTTAATGCCAAAATGTTGCGCAAACATCGCCATCACTTGGTCGGCTTCGTGAAGACGTAATAATCCGTTGTCAACAAAGACACAAGTGAGTTGGTCGCCGATGGCACGATGTAATAAAGTCGCCACGACGGAAGAGTCCACTCCGCCGGATAATGCCAGTAATACATTATCGTTACCCACTTCCGCTTGAATTTTGGCGATACTGTTTTCAATAATATTGGCGGGAGTCCACCAAGCGGGACCGCCACAAATTTCGTGAACAAAACGTTGCAAAATCGCTGCGCCTTGCAAAGTGTGAGTGACTTCTGGATGAAATTGCAGGCCATAAAAGTGGCGAGTTTCATCAGCCATTCCGGCAATAGGACAGTTATCAGTGGTAGCAATTAGTTTAAAATGAGGGGGCAATTGACTGACTCGATCGCCATGACTCATCCACACTTCTAGTATTCCATGTCCTTCTGGACTGTGTTGGTCTTCTAGGTTACGCAGTAGTGCGGAATGGCCGCGAGCACGGACTTGAGCATAGCCAAATTCGCGCAACGCCGAGGATTCGACCGCGCCGCCTAATTGAATTGCCATGGTTTGCATGCCGTAACAGATGCCTAAAATTGGAATGCCTAAACTAAAAATACTGTTAGGTGCTCGCAAGTTGCAGGTGGTATCATAAACGGATTCTGGGCTACCGGAAATGATAATGCCTTTAGGCTGAAAATTTTTAAGGTGGGTGTCGTCTAACTCATAAGGATGAATTTCACAATAAACACCGGCTTCCCGGACGCGCCGGGCTATCAATTGAGTGTATTGGGAGCCAAAATCGAGGATGAGAATACGATGGGTGTGTATATTTTGCATGGTTGAGGTCGGTTATTGTGGTGTAACAAGCTAAAATTTATTACTGTTTATCATTATTAAGAAACCCAAGACGGCAATTAATTCAAATAGGCTAATCACTATTAACATGTAGGCAACTCTTCGCGCCATAGGTGTCATCGGTTGCCAAATTCGTCGTATATACCAACGATATAGAGGACACCAGGCCCAGCGTTGCCAGTTTTGAAAATAACGATAAAGTTCGTGTCCCCACGCCGGTAAACTTTTATCCACTTCGGTTAACCGTTGCTCGCGTTCAATTTGAGAAGAGCCGCTGTAATCGTCGATTAAAATGAGTGCGGCCGTGTGTGCGGTGGTTGGCTCAATTTGAATGGTGGTAGCCGTTTTCAAGCCTTGTTGATAACGAATGAGAAAACCGGCGGTGGTTTCTTCTAGCCATAATTCAGTGTTAATCTCTTGTTGATTACTCAAGTTACGTGCTTGCAAATAATAGTGATGAGTGCCTAGTGGTTGCCAGGCTAATAATTCCAGATGCGGATTGAGTTGGAAGAGTGGTTTTAACTCCCGACAAAATTTGCGGAGCCAGTTGGTTGATAGTGGTGTGGCAATGCGGACCCAGGCCATATCGGTATCGGTTTGATTAGGTAACGGCATCGACAGTAGTGGTGGAGAAGGTGGCGGGGTGGTGGTCATCGGTTTGCGGGAATGGAATGATGAGTAAGGGCACAGGTAAAGCACGCTGGAGTGTTTCAACCTCCAGGTGGGAATTTAGGCCAGGGTAAGTTTTTGGACGAGGCGAGCCAATCACTACTAAATCAAAGCGACCAGCGTGCGCCAGTTGTAATAAACATTGGGTCGGTTTGCCCAACATAACGTCAAAACTATAAGGTATCTGACGAGATTCCGCCGCGGTGTTAACGCGCTGAATAGTCTGTTGAATTTCTCGTTCTAATTGAGATTCGACATAGTGACCAAAGCGAATTTGAGTAATGGCATTGTTAAGCCAATCATCTCCCAGCATATCTTTCCAAAAGTCAGGGACTACAATCAGATGATGCAATTTGAGTGGTCGATCGCGCTGAAGATTGAGAGCAACTTGCTCGGCGGCACAGGCACCGGTGGTGCCATGACTGGCTAAGAGTATATTGGTGCAATGAGTATTGTCGGAGGGTACGTACATAATAATTAGGTCTGTATTTTGATAACTGGGTAATGCGCAAATGAGTAGCAAATGAGTAGCAAATGAGTAGGGTGCGTCCTACGCACCATTTAGGTAACAGGTGGGCCAACCAAAAGACGTTGGCCCACCTGCTTCTGGCTACCCGGTTTAATTTACCGACAAATAAACGCCTAACGCTATTAACAGCGAGAGGAGGAGAGCCATTAAGTCTTCATAGCGGTCCGTTTTGAAAATGGTGAGCGCGGAACCGCGATGAAATTTGGGTTTTTCTGCTGGTGTATTAGGAGATGAAGTTGGCATAGTTAAAGACTCCTTTGGTTAAAATAACAGAGTGACTTACTTTAATTGGTCAAGCTTTGACGGAGTAACAAACTGAGGTTTGCTACTCCAACTAACTCTCCGAGTTTTTATATTGTTAACTCACCTTACGCACTACCACCCCCAACCCCTCCTTGGTAAGGCTACTTTATGCACACCAGTAGGTTTCTTCTCGTTCCCACGCGCCAGCGTGGAAATGCCGTCGGGACGCGCCAGCGTCCCTTTCCCGCAACGCTGGCGCGTTGCTCACGGCATTCCCACGCTGGCGCGTGGGAACGAGATAAACCCCTCCTTGGTAAGGACTTCTTTCTCCCCTCCTTACCAAGGAGGGGTTGGGGGTGGTTGATAAGGTAAGTTCTTAAGTGCTTAAATCGTTTCACGAACAAATAGCAGTACCACCACTAAAGATAATACCGCTTTGAGAGTGCCTACGGTGCCGCCAATAATCAATGGTTGCCCGCCGGCCTGTTTAATGGAAGCCAGAGTAATTTGCATTCCCAAGCCGACTAAGCCGAAGGCAAATAGCCAAGTAATCCATTTGCGGAACATATCAATCTTGGGCGCGGTACGAAACACGCTATTATGGGCTTTTTTCAAAATCTCATTGACTGGTTTTGACAACACGCCAGAATTAACCAGGCCACGGATTTGGTCATCATCATCCAGCGACATGATTTTTTTATTTTCCAATAACCGTCCCAATGTCACTTTATGCAATTCTCGTTGCACTGTATTGAGTTCACTTTGGATTAAATTCACTTCTTCTTCTTTCAATAATTTCTCGACCGGTAAATTGTTGTCAAAGTATTTACCATGGTCATGGGCGGCTGGTGAAAAGACACCGGTGGAAGAGAGCGCGAACATTAAAATAAATCCTAACACGAAAATGGGGAACTTTTCAAACATGACTCGAATGAGATTAACGCCTGGAGCATTTTCTTCCCGTTTGACATACCAGACGGCTAACCAGAGAACAATAATGGGGAGGATTAAGACACGGGTAATATTGAAAATTTCGGCCACTTTTAAGGTTTCAATACCGTCCGGTTGATAAGCCAACGCGGCTCCGGCAACTTGGGCGGAGTTGAGAATACCGGTACCGGCCCAAGCACCAAATTGTACTGGTCCCAGATCGAACATTTTGCCAATCATGGGAAAGAGAAACATGCAGACTACTCCCCAGAGGAGAATAGTGCCGATGGTGTAAGCAATTTCTACAGATTTGGCTTGTACCACCGGAGCCGCCGCCACCGTCGCCGAGACTCCACATACACCGATACCGGCAGCCAGGACTCCGCCCATAGAATTGGGAATATTACGCCGGGCACCCATCCATAACACCAGGCCGGCGGAGCCGAGGACAAAGAAACCAATCATGATGACTGATAAACCGCCCAATTGTTGCAATTCCGCCAAACTATACAGCGTGCCTAATAAAATGACCCCAGTTTTTAATCCCAATCGGGATAAACGGACTCCATTTTCGGCCCATTTTGGTATGCCAAAAACATTGACTATAATAATCCCGGCTAAAATTCCTAGTACGACGTAATTCAGTCCAAATACTTCATGCAGGTATTTATCGCCCATGATTGGTCCAAATGATTTACTCAAGACGGCAACATAAGGGTCAATAAACCACTTAATGACCATGGCTATAAAGAGAATAAATGTGGCACCAGCAACTGTGGAAAGATAATAATCTAAATGTCCTTCGCGGTGTTTACCGAATAGATGGAATAAACCAACGATGATGGCAATACTACCAAAGATATAGGTGAGCGTTGTCATTTCATTGATACTTTTGTCAATTTTTAGATATTTAATCACTTCCGTCATCATGCCAAATTGCACCAGTAGCCCTAAAGCGACCATGAGAATACCCATGATGAGGAGAGCTGGATGTTTTTGAGTATAAACCATAATTACTCCATTATTGTAGTGATATGTTATCTTGATTTTACTAGGCTTATTTAAACATGGTTAACGGAGTTTGACAAGAGTAAGATTTGACAACTTTCGAAAAATTGTCAAATCTCGCTGGTGATATTGAAACCAGATTTGACAATTTTCGAAAAGTTGTCAAATCTCAATGGTGGAACCAGATTTGACAACTTTCGAAAAGTTGTCAAATCTCGATGGCGGAACCAGATTTGACAACTTTCGAAAAGTTGTCAAATCTCAATGGTAAAACCAGATTTGACCACTTTCGAAAAGTTGTTAAATCTCGATGGTGATATTGAAACCAGATTTGACCACTTTCGAAAAGTTGTTAAATCTCAATGGTGAAACCAGATTTGACCACTTTCGAAAAGTTGTCAAATCTCAACGGTGGCATGGGTTACTCTTCAGCCTTTTTATCCTGATTACTCTCCGGCGAAAAATTTAAAGTTCTCTTTTTTCGCACGATAATAGTTGGAGTTACCGGGTGAGTCGATGAACTTCTATTAGAAGTAGGTTTAACAAAAGTCTTATTGGAATTGGTCGATGAGCCATTAGATTTGTGGTGATTGGCGACATAAGGTTTTTTAGGACCTCTCTCGGTCCAGACTTTGGCACCAACGGTGCCGTTTACCTTAACCGGTTTACGTGCGGTGAATAGCGACGGTGCCGTTGAGGCGGATTGTTTTTCCAATCGTTTAGCCTCTAACGCTTTCTGTTTAGCTAATTTTTCAGCTTTTTCTTGCTGTTTCTTCACTTCCATTTGTATACCCACTGCCAAATCCGCCTGAGTGACCTCACCTACAACCTCACCGGCTAAATTAATTCGCGGATTCCCAATCATTTTACGGACTTTCTTATACTCTCTCGTACAACAATAATAATGCAATGCCACATAGATCGCACGTAAAGACAATCCTTCTGGCAGATTATCTGTTATCTCAGCAACCAATTTGCCCTTAATTCCAATTTGTAAGGGTTTAACATCTTCGGATGGCCGAAACGCATTTGGATAACGCTCACGTAAAAAAGCCATGGCCTGTATTCTTTCTTCAGGGCTAGTTTTACCTTTCATAGTCAATGATACTCGCTCGCTATTGATATTTTTAGCTTAAATATAAGCAGAAATTACGCCAGGTATGCTCTATCGCCTAGAGCAGTATAAAATATATCATCTCACTTTTCCTCTCTGACGTGATGAAAGCTACCAATTCATCAGATTCAAAATAAATTATGCTTTATTTTATATGTATATAATCATATAATATATATATAGAGCCAATTGCAAAATCCATTCATCCATAACGACAACCTTAGCCATATAGG
>DZAL01000023.1:10915-47321 GCA_022729575.1 Thiomargarita sp. | reverse complement strand
TGGGAACGAGAAGAAACCTACTGGTGTGCATAGAGTAGCCTTAACAAGGAGGGGCAGGGGGTGGTTGAGTTAACCGTGCGTAAGGTGAGCTATATGGTTTTTTAAAAACTTTTAGGCTGTCATCTATTTTTAGAGGGAAACATGAACAACGATACCGTAACTATTATTGACAATAACACCGGCAAACAGCTAGTCTGTCCTATTAAAAGAGGCACCCATGGCCATCCGGTGATTGATTGTCAAGATTTACCAAAAACCTTGGGGATGTTTACCTTTGACCCCGCATTTATGACCACTGCCAGTTGCGAAAGTGCAATTACCTACATTGATGGCGACGAAGGTATTTTATTATATCGTGGTTATCCGATTGAAGAATTGGCGGTGAAAAGTAGTTATTTGGAAGTATGTTACTTGTTGTTATACGGTGAATTGCCAACTTGTCAACAAATGGATGATTTTACCCTGGCGGTGAAAAAATATACGCTGGTCCACGAAGGCTTGCTACATTTTTACCGCGGCTTTCGTCATGATGCTCATCCAATGGCAATGTTGGTCGGAGTCATCGGGGCCATGTCGGGATATTATCCAGATGCGTTGGATATTAAAAATCCGGAGCATCGCAATCGGTCAGCGTTGCGTTTGATGGCGAAAATGTCAACCGTTGCCGCTAATTGTCATCGCTATTTGATAGGTCGTCCCTTTGCTCATCCGCGCAATGATTTAGGTTATGTCGAAAACTTCATGAATATGATGTTTTCAATCCCTTCCGAGCCTTACCAATTGAATGAAACCGCCAACCGCGCTTTAGAACTTATCCTTATTCTCCACGCTGATCATGAGCAAAATGCCAGCACTTCTACGGTCCGTTTAGCTGGTAGCTCTCAAGCTCACCCTTTTTCTTGTATCGCCGCGGGTATTGCTACGTTGTGGGGACCGGCTCATGGTGGGGCGAATGAGGCAGTGATTCGAATGTTGCAAGACATTGAAGACCCTAAAAATGTTTACAACTATATCAAGCGGTTTAAAGATAAAGATTCTTCCGTGAGATTAATGGGTTTTGGGCATCGGGTGTATAAAAACTATGACCCACGGGCTAAGATTATTCGGGAGAGTTGTCATCAGTTGTTACATGAATTAAATGCGGAACATTTACCCTTGTTTGAAATCGCCCTAGAATTAGAACGTATTGCGTTGGAAGATGAATATTTCATTGAGCGCAAATTGTACCCGAATGTGGATTTTTACTCCGGCATTATTCTCAGTGCGTTGGGGATTCCACTAAACATGTTTACCGCCATCTTTGCGTTGTCTCGTACTGTGGGCTGGGTCTCTCAATGGTCTGAAATGATGGAAGAGCCTAATTTGAGAATTGCCCGGCCGCGGCAATTGTATATTGGAGCCGCGCAACGAAAATTTGTGCCGATGGAGAAACGGTAATGGCTAAGGCCACCCTCACCCCCGGCCCCTCTCCCAAGGGGAGAGGGGAGACCGGCGGCAACCCCGATTTTCTCCCCTCTCCCTCTGGGAGAGGGGCCGGGGGTGAGGGGCCGGGGGTGAGGGAATTTTTTTTTCAGCACCAGGTAGTGGTTTAAACCTGACAGGTCTCGAAGACCTGTCAGGTTTGAGAGCTCGACCACCACCTATGGCATTACTACCAATTTTTTCAACCACAATCAATTAACAGGAGAAATTAATGAGCTTAAATCGTGATATTGTTGTCCTTAGCGGTGTTCGAACTGCAATTGGAGAATATGGCGGTACCCTCAAGGACCAATCGCCTTCGAAATTAGCCGCCGCCGTGTTTAAAGAAGTGATTAAACGGGCGCAGATTGAGCCAACAGAGATTGGCCAAGTGGTCCTTGGCCAGGTGATTCACACGGAACCGCGTGATATGTATATTTCTCGCGTGGCCGCGATCGAAGGTGGCATTCCCATTGAAACCCCGGCTTATACGGTCAATCGTTTATGTGGCAGTGGATTGCAATCCATTGTGTGCGCGGCGCAATCGATTTTAGTCGGTGATACTGATGCCAGTTTGGCCGGTGGCGTGGAGTGCATGAGCCGCGGGCAATATTGGATTCCAGGCTTACGTTGGGGACAACGCATGAATGATGGTCAAGTGATCGATGCGATGGTCGGCGCACTCACGGATCCCTTTGATAATGTTCACATGGGAATTACTGCGGAAAATGTAGCGGCGAAATGGAATATTTCGCGGGAGGACCAAGATGCGTTAGCGGTACAAAGTCACCAACGGGCCGCCGCGGCCACGGACAAGGGCTATTTCAAAGACCAAATTTTACCGATTGAAATTCCTAGCCGCAAAGGTACCACTATTTTTGACAAAGATGAACATATCCGTGCTGATGCCTCGATGGCAGGCATGGCTAAACTCAAAACGGTGTTTCTCAAAGAGGGTAGCGTCACGGCAGGCAATGCTTCTGGTATTAACGATGCGGCCGCGGCAGTAGTGTTAATGGAAGGTTCGGCAGCGGCCAAAAAAGGATTGAAACCGTTGGCACGATTAGTCGCTTATGCTCATGCTGGAGTGGAGCCAAAATATATGGGTATCGGCCCAATACCGGCGATTCGTTTAGTCTTACAAAAAGCCGGCTTGAGTGTTAAAGACCTGGATGTGATTGAACTCAACGAGGCGTTTGCGGCGCAGGCTTTAGCCGTCGCTCGTGAGTTAGAGTTACCGATGGATAAGACTAATCCAAATGGCAGTGGTATCTCCTTGGGTCATCCCATTGGTGCTACTGGGACTATTGTGACGGTCAAAGCATTGTATGAATTGCAACGAATTGGCGGACGTTATGCTTTAGTTTCCATGTGTATTGGTGGTGGACAAGGAATTGCCGCTATTTTTGAGCGGTTGTAGCGAGATTTCAGATTTGACAACTTTCAAAAAGTTGTCAAATCTCAGATTTGACAACTTTCAAAAAGTTGTCAAATCTAAGTTCAAATCTAAATTCCAGATTTGACAACTTTCAAAAAGTTGTCAAATCTCAGATTTGACAACTTTCAAAAAGTTGTCAAATCTAAGTTCAAATCTAAATTCCAGATTTGACAACTTTCAAAAAGCTGTCAAATCTCAGAAATCTCAGATTTGACAACTTTCAAAAAGTTGTCAAATCTCAGAAATCTCAGATTTGACAACTTTCAAAAAGTTGTCAAATCTAAGTTCAAATCTAAGTTCAAAAACTTCCCCTTGACTTAATTTTAAAACTATGAGACAGTAAAAAGAAATTTCTTTAACGGGATGATAATTATGCAATACGATACTTTACGTGCGATGTACTGGCAGGAAAACCAATTATATTTACTCGATCAACGAAAATTACCTCAAGAGCAAACGACTATCGTTTATGATAACGCGCCGGAGGTGGCTAAGGCAATAAGAGAAATGGTAGTACGCGGGGCACCTGCTATTGGTATTACCGCAGCTTATGGCGTAGTCTTAGCGGCGCAAAAAGCATACGCCAGAAATCCCGATAATTGGATTCTCCTCATTGAAACCGAAATGCAGCAATTGGCACAGTCGCGGCCTACGGCCGTGAATTTAGTTTGGGCCTTGCGGCGAATGCGGGCTTGCTTTCCGAGTATTACAGGTGATCCCGTGCCAAAATTATTAACCGAAGCACAAAAGATTCATCGTGAAGATATTGAAGCCAACCATCGAATGGGGGATTATGGGGCTAGTTTACTTCCCTCTCTTTGTCGGGTGTTAACCCATTGCAACGCGGGGGCGTTGGCCACCGGTGGTTATGGTACGGCCTTGGGAGTTATTCGTAGTGCCTTTGCGGCAGGTAAAATTATGCAAGTATATGCAGATGAAACTCGCCCCTGGTTACAAGGTGCTCGTCTTACGGCTTGGGAATTGCGTCAAGATAAAATTCCAGTGACGGTAATAGTCGATAGTGCCGCCGCCGTGTTAATGAAACAAAAATCGATTAACTGGGTCATTGTTGGAGCCGACCGGATTGCTGCCAACGGGGATGTAGCCAATAAAATTGGCACTT
The DNA here is from genome assembly GCA_022729575.1 of Thiomargarita sp. Taxonomy (GTDB): domain Bacteria; phylum Pseudomonadota; class Gammaproteobacteria; order Beggiatoales; family Beggiatoaceae; genus JAABRD01. The sequence continues at coordinate 43,299 of DZAL01000023.1, read as the reverse complement.
ATAATCTGGCCATTTTGGCCCGGACCCATGGAATCAAATTCATGGTGGTGGCACCCACTTCAACCTTAGATCTGTCGATCAGTGATGGGAGTAAAATCGTGATTGAGGAGCGTCCCGCCGAAGAGGTGCATACTTTAGGTGAGCAAATTATGGTACCTGCTGGGGCTTCGGTCTGGAATCCAGCGTTTGATGTCACGCCGGCGGAGTTGGTGGATGTGTTAGTCACCGAAAAGGGTTTATTGGAACATCCAACTACCGCTAGTTTAATGGCATTGATAAACAATTAAATTTTTATGTTAAGTCCTCTGCTTCAACCACAGCCGATGGAGGCCAATGCGGACTACACCGAATGGCGAAACCAATTTATGTTACATCGCCTTCGTTTGGTCTTGCTGGTCGGTATTTTCTCCTGCTTAAGTTTTATAGCGCTGAATTTATCTCGTTATCCGGAATTTAAATCTACTTGGCTGTTTACTAATTTAAGCCAAGAAGTCGTCTTATTACTTAGTTTCTGGTTGCTACATTCTCGCTTTGGGCAACAACGGCCTAGTTTAATTTTTTTGTTACTATCCTGGTCACTTACCATTATTCCACTCTATTGGTCTTTACAAGTGGGGATTGCCAATTTTGATTTTGTCACCTGGACCTTAGTCTTTTTAACTCAAGCGACTTTTATTCCAGTGCGTTGGCAATTACATTGGCTTTCTCAATTGGGATTATTCGCTTGCTTTTTCACTATTTTATTCCTCTTTAAAGCGCCACTAGAGCCTCAAATTGTTGATTTTGACTCGGTTTTTCTCTCACTTTATATCTTTTGGTTTTGCGTCATTTGTAACATTGCAGTCTATCTGTATGAACGTTTGCAATATGCGGAATTTCAAGCAAAAAAGGAGTTGCAAGCCGAGCAAGAAAAATCCGAACGATTGTTGTTGAATATCCTACCCCGCTGTATTGCTGACCGTTTGAAATTGCAACCGTTAACGTTGGCCGAAGATTTTGCTCAGGCGACGGTGTTATTTGCTGATATTGAAGGATTTACCAAAATTTCTATACAACTGTCTCCGACTAAATTAGTGGAATTGCTGAACGCAGTGTTTTCAATTTTTGACAATTTAGTGGCTCGTTATGAGGTCGAAAAAATTAAAACGATTGGGGATGCTTATATGGTGGTGGCAGGATTGCCGATTGCTTGCGACAATCACGCCAGCCAAATCGCTGAGTTAGCGTTAGACATGCTACAGGCTATTAAACAGTTTAAAACTCCGAATTTGAAATTAAATATTCGTATTGGTATTCATACGGGTCCGGTGATTGCCGGAGTCATTGGGATTAAAAAATTTGCTTATGACCTTTGGGGAGACACGGTGAATACTGCCAGTCGCATGGAATCTCAGGGTATCGCCGGCCAGATTCAGGTGTCGAATGAAACGTATGAAAGGCTTAAGGATGAATACCATTTGGTCGAACGTGGTCGTATTTTAATCAAAGGTAAGGGTGAAATGACTACGTATTTTCTCTTGGCTAAAGGTCAAGGTGTTACCAGCAATTCCCGCTCGATATAAAAAAGTAGTATAATGAGAGAGTTAAGTGTAACTCAAAATTCGCCCTCGGATTAGTGAGTGCGTCGAGACTCACCGCTGGTTGTCTTGGTGTGGTTGCGACAGGCGGTTGTGGCGGTTGTACTACGGGCTGGGCCACTTGTGAAGGTATTGCCAAACCTATCAGTATAGGGTATATACATGAATTTAATAATCTCATAGTCACTGCCCGTATTTCCACATCGGCGTGTGAAAACTCTTTAATTTGGCAACTGTTTTTTACATTGTATGAAAATAAAATTCAGTGCGGCAAATAATTGTTCCAGAAGTTGAATCGAGTAAGTTTTTATGTTTTTAGTAAATTCCGCCCCCTGTAATTGGCCAAATTCCCAATTATCTCCATTGGAAACCACACCGTACACAACCTGTTCTAACGGTTGGTTCAGTTTTTGGACCGCCACTAATTCAGCTAGACACTGTCCCCAACCTTCGTCAAAGTTATCTTTTTTGGCCTCAACTATAATGAAATAGGGTTGGTCAAAGACGATTTTACCCAAAGGGGACCGTTTGGCAATAATATAGTCTGGTACGCCAGCCAATTTTTCATCATAATACAACAGTTGATGACTCCATACAATAAATTCGTTCACGTACCCTTTCCAAATCTCTTTTAAAATCGGATAGATAAGATTTTCACAAATGGCCGCTTCCGAATTGCGGACCATGCCTTTACGCAGGACTAATTCTAATTCGGCCCTGAAATTTTCATTCACACTACATGCCGATTCCACAATAAAGTCTGCTTCAGTATACAAAATTTGAAATTCTTTAACAACAGCGCTAAGAGATTTGTAAGTGCTAAAAGACATTTTTTAGGTTCCTCGTTTTGCTATGGCCAAGCTAACGCTTTGGACTCCTGAACTATGCAAAGCTAAGGCTTTAGACTCCTGAACTATGGGTTTTACCATGAGTCCAAGGCACGGTCTCCAGGTTAATGACAAAAGCCTTCCTTCTGTATTTTTTGTGGACATTCACTATTATCGGATTTAGTGACCACCAATAAATAAATTGTCCATGTTGGTAATCGAAACTTCAACTAGGAGTACAAAGCGAAGCTTTGTAACAAAGCCTCGCTTTGTACTCCTGGTTAGGACAATTTATTTATTGGCGGTCCCTAAAGCCTCTACTCCAACGTTTTTGATGGCGGTTTCAGCGATTTCACACATTAAAACCGGTGTTGCACACAAGGTATGGTCCATTTAATCCCTCACGTAAGGGCAACCACCAGGGATTGCCCCTACTAAGATGGACAATTTATTTATTGGCGGTCCCTAAGTTAGAATAAATTCAAATAATCCCGGACTGAAATATCTCTTCTTTAATTTGTATCTTAAATGCCTTTTCGGTTTCCGTATCACCAATTTCCAGCGCTAAGGCATCAATCATCTTCAGCACTTCATAAGCATTTTTAAATCCGCCGTGTTGTTTTATATATTCATCACATAATAAGTTGGCAAAAGGTCCCACATAACTGGCCAGTGCCTTCTTAACTTTGGGAAGAGCTTCATTAAAATTAAAAGTGGGTTGTAGCGCCATTGGTAGTTTAGGCGCCGCTTTAGCTACTACTGGCGATTTAAGTAAAGAGTTTTTCTTCTGTGCCGCTTCTTCCTCGTCCAATTGATAAAATAATTCCAACGTATGTAACAATTCCTCCGTACTAGGCAATTGTCCGTCTGAAGTGGCTTCAACAATGTTTTCGGCAAATTGCAGTCGCCCCGTTTTTATTTTGTGAATCAGCGGAATAGCGTCATAGCAACTGTGCTTAGTGTCAAAGACTAAATGTACCACTTTGCCTTTGGTCAAGACAAAGCGTACTAAATGACCGTCTTCGGAGGCGATAAAGATAGTGCCTGTACGTTTCTGGTCACAAAGACGGCGTACCTCGGCAATTAATTCACGGTAAGTCGTGAGTAATGAATTAGCAGAAGGTGTTTTCATAAACTTCAATCCAATAATGGCAATTAACTTCAGTTTGATGAGGGTTTACGTAACCGCTCAAACGATTTCAGTAAACTGATTCGCATTCGTTCAAATGCTTGTACCAATTCTCCAATTTCGCCAGGCGCGGAAATTTCTATCCGTTTATCCAGTTTTTCGCCGGTACTGACCAACTTTGCTATTTGCAACAATTCTTCTAATGGGCGCGTGATTCGTCGGCTAAACCACCAGGCTAGTAACAGCATGAAAGTGACACTGAGGAGTAAGATGCTGGCAAATATTAGGCGAAATCGCCAAAGGTCTTTAAAGACCTCAAGGGTAGGGCGGGAAGTAATCAAAGTCCATTGTTGGGAAGAGTTGGGCAGTCTAATGACTCGCGAAAATAGGCTGACCGTATCAGTATTAACTATGTTGTCTTGTCCCAGCAAACTCTTGGCAAATTCTGGATATTCATCAGCCAGAGTATATTTAGTATTTAAATCGGCGGCGCCTCCCCAACAGATTTTAGGTGTCGAATGCACTATAAAAAAGCCGTTTTGGTCAACTAAATAGCTGTGACTTTCTAAGCCGCGAAATAATTGATTGGCATCGACCGTCAAGACGATTATTCCCGCCTTGCGTTCATTTTCATGATAAACATTGGCCGCGTATTTGATAACTGCTTTCAAGGGAGATTCGAGTTGTCCTTGCTCACGAGATAAATGTATAGGAGAAATCAGTAGTTGTTTACCTGATAACAGCATGGTTTGTTTGAAATCGTCTTGTTGAGACTGATTTTTTAATTTTTCGCGCTCACTGAGTTTAATCCGTGAGCCGTCAATCATGACTCGCACCATTTCTTGACCGGTTTCGTCAATATAAATAAGTTGATAATATAAACCATGATAGCGGGAGAAAGCTAGAAACTCCTGTTCCAAAGTTTGCAATTTACGTTCGAGTACATTTGTTAAGGCTTGTGACGCAGCTTTTTCAGTGCCAGGGGGCACCGTTGGATCATCTGATTGGCTCTTCTGGTTATCGGCCGATAATTTGAGCGCACGAGTGCTTAAATAATCAAGTAGGGGAGCCGCTTGGGTTAAAAATAAGACATCATTTTTAATTGCCGTTAATAGTGAATCAACGGTATTTTGCAAATGTTCAGCTTCGGTGGTATTGTTGATGAAGACTTGTTGTTTAAGGGTGTCGCCATAAATTAAGAGTGCTAATATTCCACTGGTGAGTGCTGGTAGTATGGTGATTAATGCCATTATGGTTATTAATTTAGTGCGTAGCCGCCGCCGATTTTTCATAAATCAGGTTTCTCCTAGTTAAAATGGTTAGAAAGCGGTGTCAAGTAACCACCCCCTACCCCTCCTTGCTAAGGCTACTCTATGCACACCAGTAGGTTTTTTCTCGTTCCCACGCGCCAGCGTGGGAACGAGAAAAGGAGGGGCAGGGGGTGGTTAGCGCATACTCCCCTCCTTGCTAAGGAGGGGCAGGGGGTGGTTAGCGCATACTCCCCTCCTTGCTAAGGAGGGGCAGGGGGTGGTTAGCGCATACTCCCCTCCTTGCTAAGGAGGGTAAGGGGTGGTTGAGTTAACCGTGCGTAAGATGAGTGAATAAATTTGACAACTGTTTTGAAGTTGTCAAATTTTCCCCATCCACTAAAAATTTTGCCCATATAGTCGTAATTTGTCAATATTATGAATCTTAATAATCCGTCCGCTTACCGTCACCAGGCCTTGCTCAGTCATCTGGTGTAAAATTCGGGAAAAAGTTTCTGGTTTAACTGAAATACGAGAAGCAACTACTTGTTTAGGAATATCAAAATGTACTTCACATTCTAGTCCACTATGCTGATGAGGTACTTGATTTAATAAATAATTGACTAAACGGTAGGTAGCATTTTGCAAGGTTAAATGGTCAATCTCATTTAACCAGATATGCAGTCGCATACTCATATCACATAAAATTCTTTTGCAGGTCTCAAAAGAATGCTCCAAAATTTCTAAAAATATTCTATTATTGAATGATAAAACCTCGGTCATTCCCACGGCTTGGGCGGTAACCGGATAAATTTGTCGGGGCCTAAACATGATCGCTTCGGCAAAAGCTTGTCCTGGGGAGATAATTTCGATCACTTTTTCGTCGCCTTCTAAAGAAAAGCGTATGAGTTTAATATGCCCTTTGACCACTACAAAAAATCGTTCCGCGGTTTGCTCTTGTTCAAACAAGATGTCGCCTTCTTTAAGTTGCAGATAGCGCATATATTCCCGCATCTGTGCCAATTGTTCATCAGTTAAACCGGCTAATAGGTAAAGATTTCTTAATTCTTGGTCCGTAATAGAGGGGGGAATAGTCACTACTTTCATGGTTAAATAAACTTGAGCTAGGTTAAGGACAGTGTTAAGTTAATATTCTATTATTTGGTAGTGTGGCAACAGCCATGATCGATAGCCATTTTTTCCCGCCAGCGCGGAAAAGGGGTTAGGCTGACCAAATTTATGGTTTTGACCCCACCGATTAATTGAAAACTAAGAGACTTCTTATGAATCAGAAAACGATTACGGCTACTTTTAGCCAACAACATTCGCACTGCGATTCTCTATTTGCTCAAGCCGAATTCGAGGTTGACAAAAATCATTGGGAAACAGCGACCACAGGGTTGACGACTTTCATTAATTCAATGGAATGCCATTTTACTAATGAAGAGCAAATATTATTTCCGCGGTTTGAGCAATGCACCGGCAGTGCGACGGCTGGCCCCACTCAGGTGATGCGATTTGAGCATCAACAAATGCGGCAATTGTTCCAAGAAATGCAAGCGAGTGTGGTCCAACAAGACCGAGATCAATATTTGGGTCTGTCCGAAACGCTGTTAATGCTAATGCGACAACATAACGCTAAAGAAGAGCAGATTCTTTATCCTATGAGTGACCAGATGTTAGCTGACGAAGTGACGACCATTTTAGAAAGTTTAGATTTGACAACTTTCGACAAGTTGTCAAATCTGTAGCCAATTTAGATTTGACAACTTTCGACAAGTTGTCAAATCTGTAGCCCGTTTCGATTTGACAACTTTCGACAAGTTGTCAAATTTGTAGCACCAAACCACTTACTGTTAGGCCACACGATGAAAGAAATCTTTTTAGATGTCAGTACCTTAGAACCTTGTGAACCATTACACCGTATTTTAACCGCTTTAACCACCTTAGCTAAAGGCGAATATCTACTCGTTTGGCACCGTTTAGAGCCGCAACCGTTATATCATATTCTCAAAGACCAAGGTTTTCTCTGGCGCATTCGGCAAGGTCTTCAGGTGCCGATAGAAATTTTCATCTGGCGCACCGACGATGCAGCCGCAGAATCTCTAGTAAACCATCGGATGACTCCATCACTATGAATGTTACTCAACTCTCATTACAACAAACGCCGCCACTATCGGTCCCTCTGCGCTTTTTTCTCACCGCCCCCTTATTTGGTTTATTGGCCAGTGGACTGCTGTTATACCAAGGCCCATCACTCTTTGCTAGTCGCTGGCATTTTGCAATTTTAGCGTTAACCCATACCGTCACTTTAGGAATTATTACTATGGTGATGATAGGGGCTTTTTTACAAATACTACCCGTTTTAGCCGGCATACAGATTCCCCGCCCACGTTTGGTGAGCACAATACTGCATCTATTACTTAGTTTAGGGATAATTATGCTAATCGGCGGATTATTAATCGCTTACCCTTTGTTAATTCATTGGGCCCTGCTATTCTTAAGTCTTAGTTTTCTTTTGTTTATTGCTATTGTTGGTTATTGTTTATTCCAAGTCAAGACCATCACACCTATAATTATTGCCATGCGATTAGCTTTAATAGCGTTAACCGTCACCATCATTTTGGGGGTTGACGTAGGTGGTGCTATAATCAGTTGGCCATTTACCTTATTGCCCCTGAAATTATCACCTCTAAAATTGACAAATTTACATTTAGCTTGGGGATTAATCGGTTGGATAGCCCTTCTCATTATCGGAGTAGCCTATCAAATGGTCCCGATGTTTCAAATTACCCCCCCTTATCCCACACTATTGACCCGCTGGTTAGCTCCGGTGATCTTGACAACTTTATTAATTTGGACTCTATTATATATCAATGACGAAAACTCTCCTGTTACTTTATTATCAACAATTTTAATAGGAATACCATTAGGAGTTTTTGCCATAACTACCCTTTACTTACAAGCTAAACGTCTGCGAAAACTAGCAGATGTCACTTTAAACTATTGGCGAGTGGGCATGGTAGGCTTATTAATAACTATAATTGGATGGTTTTTAATTCCTTTCTACCCATCTTTGGCTAATTCGCCATTCTATGATATACTACTCATTGTCTTATTTATAGCAGGCTTCATATTACCTGTAATGCAAGGGATGTTGTACAAAATTGTTCCATTTCTGTTATGGTTGCACTTACAAAATCAACAATTGGCAAATTTACCTGCCAGCCAGGCCGTGAAAATTCCTAATATGAAGCAAATTATTTCAGAATCATGGGCATATCGTCAATTTTGGCTATACTTGACAGGACTAGGTTTCTTGATCGGCGGAATATTACAGCCATATCCCTTCATTCAAGTAGCTGGACTGATTTTTATTTGTTCATTTTTACTGTTAAGCTATAATTTTTATCATGCACTCAAGTTGTATATTGTGATAAAACCACAGTTGAGCCAGCCAAAAAGTTAAAAGTTAATGGAATTAAATAAAATCATGCTTCTTGGTCTGCACCTCTAAACTTCCACCTTCTACTCTATAAAATTATTCAGTAGAGAATACATACATGGCAAATGGGGAACATCTGGCTATTTTGCGGCAGGGCGTAACAGCATGGAATCAATGGCGAGCAAAAAATAACCTCTGGGCGGATTTATCTGGAGAAAACTTGGGCGGAATGGATCTTAGAGAAGCTGATTTATTTCGAGCCAACTTAAGTAAAGCAGATTTGACGGATACTGATCTGTCCGGCGCTAACTTATCCGGTGCCAATCTCAGTGAAGCTAATCTTACTCGTTCTAAATTTATTAAGGCTGACCTAAGCGAAGCTAATTTAAGTGAATCTTACATTTATCACGCCGACCTGAATCAAGCTAATTTATCAGAAGCCAATTTGACCAAAGCGTATATTATTAATTCTTCACTAATCGCAGCCAATTTATCAGAAGCCAATTTATTTAGAAGTAATTTATTTAAATCAAATTTATCCAGAGCCAATTTTACCGGCACCAATTTATTTCGTGCTAATCTAACCGAAGCCAACTTAAGTAAATGTTATTTAAGACAAGCTAATTTATTTAAAGCCGATTTAACCGATACTAATTTGACTGACACTCGACTTGATGAAGTATGTCTGGAAGCCATCAACATAGATCATCATCGAGAATCTGTTTCTTAATTTTAAGAATTAAACTTTTATTGTTGAGAAACAATACATTACGTGATATTTAATCATTAACCAAAGGAGACTTAATAAGTGAAAAACTACCTCTTACCTACTTTAATTTCTCTGGCTCTCAGTACCTCCCCCTGGGCCTTCGCCCAATCGGTGGCACCAGACCAAGCGGAGACCACTCCTCCCACTACCGAAACCACTGCTACCCCCTCACCTGCGGTGGAAACCCCGCCAGTGGTTACTTCTACCACGACCGTGACCTCTAGCACCGCCACCACGGAGCAGTCCCCCGTCACCACGGAGCAGTCCCCTGCTACCACGGACCAAGCCTCCGCTACCCCACCTACGGCTGCCGATATGATGGCTAAACGTCAAGCCTTTCGCCAACAAATGCAAAAGCAAATGGAGAAAGTCCATAATGCCAAAACCCCAGAAGAGCGGCAACAATTGATGGAAGAATTTGAAGAAGTTATGCAAAAGCACCGTCAAGAAATGTGGGGAGGAGATTCGAATTCACCACCACCTTACCGCCGCGGCGACTATGACGACATGCGTGGCCGTGGTGATTATGCCCCACCACCAGCCTGGGGGAACGATATGCCACCCTACGGTTATGGCCCACCTCGTGGTTATTATGGTGGCGACGACCGTCCCTATACTGGCAGAAGAGGGGGAATGTCACCACGCGGTGGTTTCTCTAGTCAACAACAAGCTCATCAAGAAGCCATGGAACAACGCTTAGAAAATATTGAAAAATTGTTAACCGAAATCGTCAAAGCACTACCTAAACAGCCTGAAACTAAGTAGCCACTCATCTTACGCACCCCACCCCCTCCTTAGCAAGGAAGGAGGGGGTGGTTGAGTTCCAGATTTGACAACTTGTTGAAAGTTGTCAAATCTTAAGTTCCAGATTGACAACTTTTTGAAAGTTGTCAAATCTTAAGTTCAAATCTAAGTTCCAGATTTGACAACTTTTTGAAAGTTGTCAAATCTTAAGTTCAAATCTAAGTTCCAGAGTTGACAACTTTTTGAAAGTTGTCAACTCTAAATTCAACTCTAAGTTCCAGAGTTGACAACTTTTTGAAAGTTGTCAACTCTAAATTCAACTCTAAGTTCCAAATCAACAAAATTTGGAAAATCTAAACTCAATCGAAATTTTCTCTTATGAAAGAATACCTTTTAGCCGGCAGTACCTGGATCCGTGGCATTTTGATGTTAATATTTATTTTATTTTTCTATCACATCGGTATCTATGTCATTGCCGTCTTCATTTTAGCTCAATTTGGTTTCCTACTCTTTACTGGAAAACTCAATGAACACCTCCTCAACCTTGGACAAACCTTAAGCATCTACCTTTACCAACTGATGCTTTACCTAACTTACAACAGTGACGACAAACCCTTTCCCTTCAAGCAATGGCCAAGTCCTAATGAACTAAGTAAAAACTACCTGAGCCAGGTTTCTGAAGTTTCTGAAGACTCCATTTAGTCAAAGACTCACTATCGTCATAACCGTTAAGAATATTCAGAACCACCAATACCTTTTTAGCTATTACCGATTTTGCCACCATCAAATTCAACAGAAGCTAGATTGAAATACCCATGATGTAACCCCTTCCTCCCCTTCCTCCCCTTCCTCCCCTTCCTCCCCTTCCTCCCTTTCCTTAAGTAAGGAGAGGAAAAAGAGGAGGGGTGGTCCAAAGTTAATAAATAAAGCTAATAAATACTGAAGCGGAAATTTTCTCGTATGTTCTTTCACCTCTGGGAGAGGGGCCGGGGGGTGAGGGAAAATACCGTAGAATTTCTGCTTCAGTACTTATACTCCAATTTTACTGAACCCCCAGAGAGGTATCCTCATGTTAAAATTTCCGTATGGCATTAGCGATTTTGCCAAAATTATCCAAGGTGGTTATTGGTACGTGGACCGCACCGACCACCTGCGCTTAATTGAAGACGGTGGCGAACAATTATTATTCCTCCGCCCGCGTCGCTTTGGCAAAAGTTTATTATTATCCATGCTCGAGAATTACTACGACCTCGCCAAGGCCGACCAATTTCAGCAATTATTTGGGCACTTGAAAATTGGCACCAACCCCACGCCGAAACAGAATCAGTATTTTGTGATGAAATGGGATTTTTCCGCCGTCCAGGTGCAGGGCGATATTCAATCTCTGGAAATGGCCTTACACGAACATCTCAATGATTGTATCAGCGGGGTGGCCACGAAATATCGCCACTTTCTCCCCATCCCGGTGGCGCTTAATCCTCATAATGCGCTGTCGTCTTTTCATCACTTATGTACCGCGGTGCAACAAACGCCTTACAAACTCTATCTATTGATAGACGAATACGACAATTTTGCCAATCGCGTCTTAATGAAACCCAATGTTCAGAATCAATTACGCTACCAAGACTTGGTGACTGGTGAAGGTTTATTGAAAACGGTATTTAGTGCGGTCAAAGCTGCCAGTGCCGGGCGGGGATTGGATAAAGTCTTTCTCACCGGTGTCTCGCCCCTGCTGATGAGTGACGTTACGTCGGGTTACAACGTCGCCAAAAGTATTTATTTGGAACCTGAATTTCAGGACCTCTGTGGCTTCACGGAAGCGGAAGTGTTGACGGTGTTAAAACAGATAGTGACGGCTTGCCAACTGCCGCCGCCGAAAGTGACGGAAGCGTTGGACTTCATGCGTACCTTGTATAACGGCTATGGTTTCACGCGGCAACCGTCCCACTTGATTTATAATCCTACGCTGTCATTATACTTCTTCGAACAATTCCAGAAGACCTGCGGTTACCCGTCCCAACCCTTGGACGATAATCTGGCGATGGATGCCGATAAACTGGCCTACATCTCGCGGCTGACCAAGGGCGGACAATTGTTATTGGAGGCGCTGACCGAGACCACGCCGGTGACCGTGACGCAATTGGAAGCACGGTTTAGTGTCGACAAACTCTGGCATCCCAAAGCGGATAAACGATTTTTGGGGTCGATTCTGTATTATTTTGGCATCTTGACGGCCACTGGTACAGATAACTTGGGCAAGTTGATTTTGAAAATTCCCAATCTGGTGATTCGTCATCTCTATGTGGAACGTTTGCAAGCGTTGCTGTTACCCACGTTTGAAGATTATCCCGAGGTGGAACAAGTGGCGGAACGCTTCTATGCCACTGGCAATCTGCAACCGGTCTGCGAATTTATCGAAACCCGGTTTCGGGTCTTTGATAATCGGGATTATAAATGGAGTAATGAATTGATGGTCAAAACCGCGTTTCTCCTCTTGTTGTTCAATGACCGCTGGTATCTAATGGACTCGGAAACGGAATTGCATCGGCGTTATGCGGACTTGAGTTTAATTTTGCGCCCCGATGCCCGGCAATATCCATTATTCGACCACATCTTAGAATTTAAATATCTGGCCTTCAAGGAAGATAATAAAAATCAATTGACGGGGGAGTTGGTTAAATCCATGACGGTGGAGGAGTTACGAGCGTTACCTTTAGTGCAACAAAAATTGGCTCACGCCCGTGAACAATTGCATAGCTATGGACAAGAATTACAGGAGAGATATGGTCAATTACGCTTACATTCCCATGCCGTGGTGGGGATTGGGTTTGAACGGTTTGTGTGGGAAAGTTGGGAAGGCATTTAAAACCGACGCTGGGGTCCAGGTCGAAGCAGGGATAACACCCATTCGAGGGGTGTTATCCCTCGCGGGCCGAGCGAAGGAACGAGAACCGGAATCTCCAACCAACTTAGTGTCGCGCAAAATCCACCGGCTCTCTTCGATATAACCATTTTCGGTCTGGAGCTCTCCCATTTTGCAGTGCGAGAAGCCCGCAGGAAAAGTTGACAACTCCCGACCATTGGTAGCGAGGTAACCGTGTCTCATCCTCCCGGCTCACGTTATTAACGCGGGTTTTGCCACCGGCGGTATAGCAGTAGGAGGCAACAAGCACATAGCCGGCACTAACATTATACGGCAACCCGAGTTGACCGCTAGAAAGTGCTTCCCGCTGGAGAGTAAGTACTGAAGCCGAAATATTACTGGTGTGCTATTCATGCCGCAATGCCTCAATTGGATTGAGATGGGCCGCGTTGCGAGCTGGGAAATAGCCGAAGATGATTCCAATCGCGACCGAAAAGAGAAAGGCCAGGAGGATAATCCCAGGATCCAGTAAAAGTGGTACTTGTAACATCTTGGTAAATCCCCAGGAGGCCAGAAGTGCTAAGGCCATGCCAAGGAGACCACCGAAAGAGGAGAGTACGACGGCTTCTACTAGAAATTGTAACAAGACTTCCCGCACCAGTGCGCCAATAGCCAATCGAGTGCCAATTTCACGAGTACGTTCAGTGACCGATACCAGCATAATGTTCATAATGCCGATCCCTCCCACCAGCAAACTAATCGCTGCCACCGTACCCAACAAAGTGGTTAACACTTGAGTGGAACCGGTCAAAGTGTCACTAATTTCTTTCATATCGGTCACGGTAAAATCAGATTGCACGGTGGGGCTAAGATGGCGACGTTCACGCATCAATGATTCTAAATCCCGCCGTGCTTGGTCCGTGGAATATTCTGGTTTCACGGAGACTTGAATTAAATAGATGTCTAAATTACCGCTCAGACGACGTTGCAAAGTTCGTAGTGGAATCAGTATAATATCATCTTGGTCCGTACCGGTGGTGGTTTGACCTTTCTCGGCTAACAGACCGATGACTTCACAAGCGGCTTTTTGCAGACGGATTTTACTGCCTAGCGGGTCTTGTGAGCCAAATAACTCTTTACGCACGGTTGTCCCTAAAATGCACACCGCTTGACCGGCCCGTAACTCGTTATCGGTAAATTCTCGTCCAGCTTCAATTTGCCACTCTCGCACCGTCAACAATTCGTTAGTGGTACCCGTAACGCTAGTGACCCAATTCGCATTACCAAAAATGGCGGTAGTGCTACGGGAGGAAGAGGGCGCCACGGCGGTCAAGGTATTCAGGTCCCGCCGGATGGCTTTCACATCTTCCAGGGTGAACAATTTAGCACTGCTACCACCGCCAAAACTGCGCCGTGGGCCGGCTCGGAGTATCAGTAAATTATTACCCAATTTGGCAATATCGGCGGTGACTTTGGCCGTGGCCCCGTTGCCAATGGTGACCATCGTAATCACCGCGGCTACTCCAATCACTACGCCTAAAATGGTTAGCCCGGAGCGCAAGACGTTACGACGAATTTCTCGCAGTGCTAATAAGAACGCATTCCACCACATCAGTTGTCCTCCATATTGGCTCCCGCGTGGGAGTCCAAATTTGAAAATTTATCTCGTTCCCACGCGCCAGCGTCTCGTTCCAGCAACGCTGGCGCGTGGGAACGAGATAATAGTTACGGCGTTGGAGTCCAAAGCTTCAGCTTTGGACGAGACTGGTTAAGGTGAGACGGCGTTTCCAAAGCTGAAGCTTTGGACTCCAACGCCACTTAACTTCACGGCATTCCCACTCTGGCGCGTGGGAACGAGATAAAAGTTCTTAATTTAAAGTATCCATTTCTACTAACCCGTCCTTAAAACGAATGATTCGTTTGGCATAAGCTGCCATGTCCGGTTCGTGTGTTACCATGATAATGGTCAAACCACGTTCGCGGTTAAAGCCTCTCAGCAATTCCATGACTTCTTGACTGCGCACCGAATCCAGATTGCCGGTCGGCTCGTCGGCCAGCAAGATTGCCGGTTCAGTGACGATGGCACGAGCTATGGCTACTCGTTGTTGCTGGCCGCCGGATAATTCACTGGGGGTGTGATGCTCCCAACCTTGTAACCCGACGATTTGGAGTGCCGCCTTGGCTCGTTGATGCCGCTCGGCTCTGGGGGTGCCACGATAAATCAAGGGCAATTCGACATTTTCCAGCGCGGAAGTGCGGCTGAGTAAATTAAATCCTTGAAAGATAAATCCTAAGTAATGTCGGCGTAAACGTGCTTGTTGGTCGCGTGATAATTGGTTCACTGCAAGGCCTTTAAATAGATGAGTACCCGTGGTAGGGGTGTCCAAACAACCCAGGAGATTCATACAAGTAGATTTGCCACACCCGCTTGGGCCCATGACGGCGACAAATTCACCTTCATTGAAGCATAAATTAATCCCGCGCAATGCTGGCATGGCGGCCTGGCCTTGACCATAAACTTTGGTGATTTGTTGAAATTCTATGAGATTGCTCATTTGGCGGCTTTCACTACATCCACTAGCAACGTTTGTCCTGATTTTAGGTTGCCACTTAAGATTTCAGTCAGGCGACCATCGGAAACGCCAACGGTTACTAAAATGGGGGTGGGAAGGCCCGCCTGCAAACTCCAAACTTGTGGCTGTTTGCTGGTATCGTCCGCAGCCGGTGGTTTAGCCGGGCGGTTACTTACGCGCGGCCATAACATACCAACTAAACCACCGCTATCTTTGGAGGAGGTTTGGTCACGGCGAGGTGGAATAAAACGTAAAGCTGCATTGGCTACCAACAACGCATTTTCTACCCGTTTCACCACAATCTCGGCGGTGGCGGTCATGCCTGGTCGTAACGATAAGTCGGTGTTCGCTACGGCCAATAAGGTTTCATAAGTCACGACGTTATTTTCCACTTTGGCCGCATAACGTACTTGGGTAATTTTCGCTTGGTATTTGCGGGCGGGATAGGCATCTACGCTAAAAGTGGCGGTTTGTCCTGCTTTCACTTGTCCGACATCGGCTTCATCCACGTTTACATGCAATACCATCTGGGTGAGGTCTTCTGCTAGTTGGAACAATATCGGTGCTTGTAAAGAAGCCGCCACGGTTTGTCCTGGTTCGACTCGACGTTCCAATACTATCCCCTCAATGGGCGAGCGAATCACGGCTTTGGTGAGGTTGGAATCGTCCACTTTAAGTTTGGCCTGGGCTTCGGCAATTTGTGCTTTGGCGGAAACTTTACTGGCTTGGGCACGTTTGAGAGTGGCTTCGGCTTTATCCAAATCCTGTTGTGAAGATAATTTGCCGCTACTTGAAGTTTGCATTTGCTGGAGTCGCTTCAGTGCTTTTTGTGATTCTTCTACCGTCGCTTCCGCATCCATTAGTTTGGCTTGTGCTAATTCGAGAGCGGCTTGTGATTGTGCCACTTCACCTTCTAGTTTAGCGGTGTCCAGTCTCGCCAATACCTGGCCAGTTTTGATTACAGAATTATAGTCAACTTCTACTGATTTAACGGTGCCGGAAACTTCGGTGCCGACTTCTACTTCATTCACTGGTTGTAGTTGGCCTGTAGCGGTGACGGTGACGGTTAAGTTGCCGAGTTCCACGGTTACTGTTTTGAATTGAAGCGGGGGATTACTGTTAGTTTGAAATCTGGCTATACCAGCGGCCACCAGTAAGGCGACGAGGATTAGTATTAGCCAGGTCCAGATTTTTTGGTAAGCGTGCTTCGGTGCCCCTAAGCCCAAAGTTTGGCTAAGGTCTTGCTGATTGATGGTTACAGTGTTCATTATCGAAAATTTAGATTTGAATTAGATTTGACAACTTTCGACAAGTTGTCAAATCTGTGGTTTGGCAATTCGGCGTGGTGTCAGGTTGGTTTGGGGAAAGATTTGACAACTTTAAAAAAGTTGTCAAATCTAACAGTTGTCAAATCTATTGTCAAATCTATTTTCCGGTTTCCTTCTGTCACTTAGTGGTAAAGGTATATACTCCGTCCCAATTGTCTCCTGGTGAATGTTCCATAAAGTATTGAATTCGCTCCAGGTAAATTTTGTATAAGGGTCGGGCGGGGTGTTGTTGGTGCAAGGCGGAAAATAGTGAGGACGCTTCTTTCCAATGTTGACACCGGTAGTGATCAAGGGCGCTTTCATATTCTACTAATTCTTCAAATTCACTGCGGCTTACTTGTTCACGTAAACCAATAGGTTCAAAAATGCCGACGGGGAGGTTTTTACCTTTGACGCGGACTCGGTCTAGTTCTCGATAAATGTATTCGGGAGCGGCGGCTTTGGTGGTCTCGCTGACAATGAATGATACCCCATATTGTTTAGTGATACCTTCTAATCTGGAGCCTAAGTTGACGGCATCGCCTAGCACGGTGTAGGCCATGCGAAATTCAGAGCCCATGTTACCGACACTCATGGTTCCGGTGTTTAAACCAATGCCGATTTTGATTTCGGGCCAACCATTGGCTTTGAATTGCGGTTGCATTTCTTTCAAACTTTTTAACATTTGGGTGGCGGCGGTCACTGCTTTGTTGGCATGTTGGGGATCCGGTAGCGGGGCTCCCCAAAAGGCCATAATCGCGTCTCCCATATATTTATCAATGGTCCCCCGGTAGTCGTGGATAATACGAGTCATGGGTGTGAGATATTGGTTCATCAAGTCGGATAATTCTTTCGGTTCCAAACCTTCCGAAATAGTGGTAAATCCACGCACATCGGAGAATAACACGGTCATTTCACGATTTTCGGCTTCAGTGGTAAACACGGTTTCACCTATACGTTTGTTCATTTCGTCCACTAATTCCGGGGGGATATATTGCCCAAAGAGATGACTTAGGTGACGTTTATTGCGCGTTTCGACAAAGTAGCCATAAGACATGTTAAACATAAATAGGAATAAAATTAAGAGGAGAGTGGCGGCTAACGGGAATACGATTTGCGCATTCCAAAATAGCATGTTAAGTATAATCACCAGGATTGAAAGGAGGAGAGTACCGAAAGTGGCGATGAGGGGACTGAAGAGAGGTAGCAGCGTGATCATAATGATACCGATACTGAGCAGTAGCCAGGTTTCTACTTGAACTTCATTGAATAAGTGCGATTTGAAGGTGCCACTTAAAATACCAGAGACGATATTGGCGTGAATTTCTACGCCTGGAAAGCTTCTTTCTAGCGGAGTGGTCCTTAAATCTACTAATCCTTGAGCAGAGGTGCCTAGCAAGACAATTTTGTTGGTCAGGAGAGTGGGGTCGCTAATACGTTGGTGTAAGACATCCGTAGCCGAAATATAGGAAAAGGTGTGACTGGGCCCACGATAAGGTATCCAGGCACTTAACTTAGAGTCGACGGGGATAATTTTATCGGCCAGTAATAGTTTAACGATAGCGTTGCCGGTGGTAGTTGTTTTGGAATCAATCCCGATTTTTTCCACACCCAATGCCAACCGAGTTACGGCGAGAGCGAGAGATTCATAAAGTGCGCCTTGGTAACAGTAGAGCATGGGGACTTTTCTGGTAACTCCATCGAGATCTGGCTCAGAATTAAAATGGCCGCTGGTGGTGGCACTGACTTGAAACAGCGGTAAGTTGGCGGTAAATCCTTCTCCCACAAAAACTTGGTTCAAATCGTATTTAGTAGCTTCCTCTGGCGAAAAGAGGGGGGGGGGTAATTGACCCGCTTGAGTAGTTACCGATGGGTTGAGGTTAGTGACTTGACAGGTTTGGGCGGCTTCGCTACGCTGATTTAGAAAGATATGGCCCAGTACCACTTTGTGGTTTTGCATACTGTGCGCAAATAAATGGTCGTAATCTAACTGCGGTCGTAATTGGTTGAGGGTGTCGATAAAACTGGGCTGTTGTTGTAAAGGTCCTGCGGCCAATTCGTTTAGCCGTTTCAAGCCTGAGCTGTCATCGGCTTCCGCAAACACGACATCCATGCCCAATACGTCAATTTTATAGCTGTCAAATAGTTGGTCCAGTAATTTGGCCATGGTGGCTCGATTCCAGGGCCAGCGACCAATTTCTTTCAGACTCTTTTCATCAATATCGATAATGACAATTCTAGGATCATCTTTGATTTTAGGCAGGGTGCTTCTTAAGTGGACATCATAAATTTTATTTTCTAATGCGGTAATGAAGGTAGAAAGTGCCAAATCGGAGGGTAGCCAATGGGTGGCGTAGAGGACAAAATAGAAGAGGATGGTCATGCTCACGATGATACGTAGAGCATGACGTTTGAGTAGTGGTAGTAGTTTAGAAGACATTTTGAGTCACCTTAAATAAAACATTAACTAAATAATTTAGCCATAGCCACTCCTGGGTCAGGCGCTCTCATTAGGGCTTCGCCAATTAAAAAAGTACGTACTCCAGCGTTACTAAGCAAGGCAATATCCTGAGCCGTATTAATTCCGCTTTCACTGACTACCACATGTTTTTTTGGAATATGTTCTAATAATTCCAAGGTGGTTTCTAACCGGGTGATAAACGTATGGAGATTGCGATTATTAATCCCGATTAAGCGCAGATTTAAGCGTAGCGCCCGGTCTAGCTCTTCACGATTATGGACTTCGACTAGAATGTCCATTCCCAAGTGAGTAGCGAGTCCGGCCAAATCCTGTAATTGGGCATCACCTAAAGCGGCGACAATTAGCAAAATACAGTCGGCGCCAACCGCACGAGCCTCGTATACTTGGTAAGGGTCGATGATGAAATCTTTGCGCAAGAGAGGTAACAAACAGGCTTCACGAGCTTGTTGTAAATACTGATTGTCACCTTGGAAAAAGTCACGGTCCGTTAAGACCGATAAACACGCCGCACCATTGCGCTCGTAGCTTTTGGCGATGTCGGTAGGATTGAAATCAGACCGTAACACCCCTTTGCTGGGAGAAGCTTTTTTGATCTCAGCAATAATGGCCACTTGTTCAACTTGTAAGCGGGCATTAATGGCTTCCACAAAACCACGGGGAGGAGGACTGTTGGTGGCCAGATGACTAAGCTCTCGCAACGACAGTTTAGCTGAATTTTCCGCCACTTCTTCCAATTTGCGTTTCAGAATCCGTTTTAAAATATCAGACATGTCTTTATTCCCAATCTGGTCGGTTTTTTCTGCCTTCTGGCGGATAAAAAATTTTAAAATTTGCGAATTCATACCTATTCACACTGAAAATCTTTGCGTTAACTTAACCAATGCCGACAGTTTATCCAGAGCTGCTCCACTACTTAATGCCTGTTGGGCTTGAGCCACGCCTTGTGTCATGGTTGGGGCTACTCCGGCCGCATAAATGGCGGCACCCGCATTGAGTGAGACAATATCTCTAGCCGTCCCTGGGTGATTATTTAGTACGTGATGAATTAATTGAACACTTGCTGGCACCGATTGTACCTGTATTTCAGATAAATTGGAACGAGTTAAACCAAATTCTTCAGGTGCAATTTTATATTCATGGATTTGGCCTTGATGCAATTCGGCTATTAGTGTAGGTGCGGCTATACTGATTTCATCTAAGCCATCTTCGGAATGTAGCACTAACACATGTTGACTGCCTAAACGTTGTAGGACTTGGGCGAGTGGTAGCACCCAAGTGGGACTAAATACGCCAATGACTTGATTAGGGGTCTGAGCTGGATTGGTTAAGGGGCCTAATAAATTAAATAAAGTTCGTACCCCCATTTCTCGACGAGGACCAATGGCATATTTCATAGCACTGTGGTGCCGGGGAGCAAACATAAAGCCAAATCCTACTTCATTGATACATTGGGCGACTTGGTCAGGCGTTAGATTGATATTGAGGCCCAATGCTTCCAACACATCCGCACTGCCAGATTGACTAGACACTGAGCGGTTGCCGTGCTTGGCCACTCGACCACCGGCGGCGGCAACGACAAACGCACTGGCGGTGGAAATATTAAATGTACTCATGCCGTCCCCACCGGTGCCAACAATGTCTACTAGATGAAGACTGCTAACATAGACTGGAGTTACTAACTCTCGCATTACCTGTACGGCGGCCGCAATTTCTTCTACTGTTTCCCCTTTCATTCTTAATCCAATTAAAAATCCCCCAATTTGTGCTGGTGTAGTTGCACCAGACATTATCAAACGCATGACGGAGCTCATCTGGGGCATAGACAAATCACGTCTTTCACACACCGCACTTAATGCTGATTTTATATCCATTTCCATGGTTAATTCTCCTACATGGTAAGGGTAATATTTTATTGAACTAAGATTTGACAACTTTAAAAAAGTTGTCAAATCTAAAAATCTTTAAAGTTGTCAAGTCTGGATTTTAGCAATTCAGTTATGGTACATGATGAGAATATTAATTGGCAAGAATAAATACAGTAAAAAACATAAGAATTAAGAATGATTGAGGGGAAATGGGGAAAAAGCAAAAAGCAAAAAGCAAAGAGGCGTGAAACTAAAGAAGTGGCGCGCCCGACAGGATTTGAACCTGTGACCTTTGGCTTCGGAGGCCAACACTCTATCCAGTCTGAGCTACGGGCGCGTAAGTTTTAAATTAAATGTACTAAAACCGTGTGATATTTCTATCTCACCTTACTGTCAATTATAGGATAGTCTAACCATTTTTCAAGAATGGTCAAACATTAATTGTTCTATTTTGAAATAAAATGTTTAAGAAGTCAATAGAGATTTGACCTTTTTAATAAAAAATTATCAAATTTTCTTGGTAAAACCATGTTTTAATAGTTAATAAATTTAAAATAGATTTGACCACTTTCGAAAAGTTGTCAAATCTGACTGGGGGCTCAAGATTTGACCACTTTCAAAAAGTTGTCAAATCTGACTGGGCTCAAGATTTGAGCACTTTCGAAAAGTTGTCAAATCTGACTGGGGGCTTAAGATTTGACAACTTTCAAAAAGTTGTCAAATCTGACTGGGCTCAAGATTTGACAACTTTCGACAAGTTGTCAAATCTGACTGGGGGCTCAAGATTTGACAACTTTCGAAAAGTTGTCAAATCTAAGTTGTCAAATCTCACCTTCTCACCTTTTCAATCACCGGCACCTCCCAACTACCAGTCACCTGATATTGAAAATTAGTCGATTTTTCTATCTCCGCCTGCAACATCTGCTGCATAACCAGGGTGGTCGCCCCCACGCCTGGACCACCCACGATTGTACCCACGACCGGTAGCGCATTGGACAGATGAGGAGTCACCGTAATCACTTGATTATAAGTGTGCTCCACCAGGTGTGTGCGACCTTGAATCTCAATCTGGGCAATAGGGCCTTGAAGCAAGAATTGATCAATGTCGGCAACACCGTTATTAATCACCCAAAACCCAACGATACTGTTAAACCCTAAGCCCTTCGCAAACACGTCATGAAAATCTAACGCTAACCGTTTTGGTAGCGCTGACCAATCAAATAAGCCAAATAAGCGACCTATTCCCGGCTCCACGGGTAAAATTTGTCCTTCTAGCAATAATATGCTCAAACGTCCTTTTAACGTCGCCAAATTAAATGCCCACGGGGGCCCAGGCCATTGGGCATTGGCAATAATTTGACTGATTCCGTCTTGCACGGGTGGTTTCGCCAGCCCCAACTCCTGTAATGACTGACCCGTATTATCACTGGTTATACTGCCTTGCACTACCGTTTGATGTTGATAGATTAAAGATTGCCATTGGATTTTACTCAACACATTTAAATGATTTGCCGTGGCTTCCGCTAAAATGTCTAGCCCCGCAGAAGTCGGTTGCGCCGACAAATTCACTGGCCCCAACTTGACGGGACCTACCTTTAAGGTATTGCAGTAAAATGAAATTATTGGCAAGGTACGTGGATTAAAGGGCGCAGTAGAATTGGTCGCCATGGAATTGGACTTGCTAATCTCTTTAAGATTTGACAACTTTTTTAAAGTTGTCAAATCGGTAGTATTATCTTTAAGATTTGACAACTTTTTTGAAGTTGTCAAATCTGTTGTAGTATTATCTTGGAGATTTGACAACTTTTTTGAAGTTGTCAAATCGGTAGTATTATCTGTACTATTAGCCTTTAACTCATCGAAATCAAAGAAGTTAATACTAAGTTGCTGGAAATTCAACTCTAGGGTTGGCGGTGATTGGTCGAAACGATAACGCATTTGACCTTCGATAGTCTCATTGGTGACAGCCGCTTCCCACTGCTTATTCGTGTAACGAGATTGTACCGCCAAACGGTCCAATTGCTGACCATAACCTACCAATTGCGCAAAACGGACATCCACTTCAATCGGGAAGCGAAGATTATTTGTAGTTGATTGAAGATCACGAGAAGATTGAGCATTTTTAAGCGATGATTGCACCTCTTCAAACACCTTTTGCCAGGCGGTTAACACTAGAGGCGGAATCACTCCGACGATGCTGACCAAAGGACATTGGGGCAATTGGGCCGGAGTCGTCCCCCACACCCATTGACCACAGAATAAACCTTGGGCATCCAGTTTAACCACACCATTCACTAAATCACCATAATGAAAACGTATTTCTTGAAGGTTTGGGGAAAGATTTGACAACTTTTTGAAAGTTGTCAAATCTGGTTTGGTCAAATCTGGTTTGGTCAAATCTGGTTTCGTCTTCACTTCGATCAACAACGGCACCGCTTGTTCCGGTAGTTTCGCCAAAGGAGATGGCAACGCAATCCCCAAGCCCACCAAATCACTTGCTATGACCATCTGAGTCTCACTGGTTGTCGATGCCGTCGAATCATTAGGAAAGTGGATGGTTATTTGCCAATTCATCTGGCCCGTTAAATAGCGCGAAAGAGGTAATTGCAGACCGACTGCTGGTATTTGTGCTAACTGTGTCAAAAAAGCCGGATCAGCTTTACCGGTCAACTGTAAACGAGTACGTTTCGGCACGGAATCTCGCAACGTGAGCAAAGACCAACTGAGCGGTTGATTAAATAATTTACCTTGCAAACGATCAGCCGAGACCGACTCCTGAGTAAACCGTAAAACTCCTTTTAATTGTGTAATTTTTAAATCCAAAGATTTTTTATGTAACGTATTACGCTGAAAACTAATTTTACCATCGACTTGAGTCTTCCCACCAGCAAATAGAGGAATCGCCAAGGTCAACTGCAACTCCATCGGCCCCTCTAACCCTAACATGGCTTCACCCACGCCCACCGTTTTTTGTAATGGACTTTGGTCCAGAAAACGTAAACCGTCGATAGCCGGCCCCTGCGTTTTTCCAACCAGGTCAAGTACGGGTTGAGCTGCCTTTAAATTATCGATGCTGACTACTAATTTACGGATTTGGTTAGTTAATAATTTTCCCTTAGACGCGGTAATCACCAACCGCGGCCCGGTGATTGCCACTTGCACTTCCGCCTCAGTAACCGCCGGCCACTTGGGGTCATATTGAACATAAGCCTGCTGGACTTGACCGGTAAATTCAAACTGACCCCATCGAGGATCAAACAACGCATTTACCGGGCCTTTCAACAAAGCTTGGGCCGAAGTAATTTTACCGATTAATTTAGCTTGATGGAACCACGCCAGCACTGTTTTCCACTGCACATCGGGCAAATAAAACGCCACATTTTCTAATTGTCCTTGCTGTAAATTGATCCGAAGATTCAAATAGGGCACCCCCGGTGACTCTGGAATACTGATACTGCCGGCGACTTGCAACGGTATCTGATGCGTGGTAAGCGCGTGTAATTTGGATGTTTTGAGATGCCATTGCTGTTGCTGGTATTTCCAACTCACCTCACCATGAAGCGCCGAGAGAGATAACGGATGACTATAGGCTTGCGGTAAATTAATCGTCACCTGGGCCTGTTGTAATTGTAGCGATCCCTGTTGCGGAGTCACTTGAAATTGCCCCGTTAACTCACGGACCGTCAAATCGACCTGATTAGCTTGTTCATACTGCACCCCCAAATTTTTTATTTCTCCTTGCAATTCAAATGGCTGGGTGGGTGACATCATCCAGCGTAAATTTTGTATCGTACCGGTGACATATTTGATAGTCTCGGGCCACTGGTTAGTGGGCAAATAACGTTGCAGTTGTGGTGTCAAGGGAAAATTTTTAGCCGTCACCGTCAACCGACTTTCCGGGGGCCGACCCGCCTGATGAGGAAATTTTAAACTACCCACCACTTGTACTTGCATTGATGGCTCAAATTGATCAGAGAATTGAACCTCTGGAATCGTCAATAACCAATATTTGGCAGTACGTTGCCATTGTAACTGTCCGGTTACCGAAAACAGAGACAATGGTTGTTGATAGCCTGCTGGTTGGAGAGACAGCGCTAACTGCTCAAAGGCCAGATGACCTTGTTGAGAGGCTATTTGTAACTGTCCGCTACCTAAAGTAAATTGTGGCCAATTGGCCTGGGGAGGATGCGCAGTCACGGCTTCCAGTTGTAAACGGACTTGCCAGTGTGCGGGTGAACGATAACTCCATTCAATATTTTGTAACTCACCTTGCACCGTGTTTAGCGTGGATTGCCAATCCGACTGGGTGGGCGTAAACCACTGTGATAACCTCGCCAAAGAAAACTGTTTGAGTTGACCGGATACTTGCCACTCACCACGCTCAAGGAAGGAACTACTTTCCAGCATCAGCGGGGCCAAATCTATGGTCCTGGCAGAAGTCAAGGAAGCGGTTGAGACGTGGGTTGAGACGCGCGGTGCCGGCACCAATGCTAATTTATTAACCGACACTTGCCATTTATTGCCAAGTCGCCGCTGACCAGTCAATTGTCCTTCTAAGTACGCCACTGGAGAATGACCTTCGGGAACCACATAATGCAAATCTCGTAAATAAAATTGTCCATCAAAACGACTTAATCGACCATAATCCCAAACTAAGGTACTAGAAAAAGTAAACTGTTGCGCGGACAGACCATGGAAGGACTGTGGCGGTAAAGCAACTTGTCCTTGCAGATAATTCGAATCACCTTGTTTCTGCACACTCAACTCAATTTCGGTAAAACTTAAAGCCGGTTGATTAGCCGTGACCCAAGTTAATTTAGCCACCTGCCAAGACACTGCTGATTGTTGTAGCAACCAAGGCAATATCTCAAGCGGATTACTCGGCTCTGATTTCGCCGTGGCCGCAGATAATCCACTTAAACGAATATCTCCAGCCACCGATTGAATCAAAGTCAATTCCTTCGCCCGCAACTCCACTCTGGCGGTCAATAACTGTTGTTGTTGCAACGAAGCCAATAAATTTAGACTGATTTCAAATCGAGTAATTTCCAACCCCGTAGATTTCGCTGGAGAGGACGGAGAGATTTCACCTCGTGTCTTCGTCTGAGGAGGGCAACAAAGCACGCTTGGTTTGGTCGGCGGCGAATGCACCCGGATTTGTTGAACCACTAAAGTCGGTTGCCAACCTTCCCAATAGGTAACTATTTCACCAATGGTCACCGGTTGACCGATTAAGCCAGTTAACCATTGTTCGATATTCACACGATAATCCGGCAGTCGCGAGAACAACAAGACCACCATGAAGACCGTGACGCAAACCAGCATCCACAACCATAGCCATACTAGCCACACCAGACGAAATAACGTTGATAAATATTGGAATACAGCAAACATATTGTTTCATAAAGTATTAAATAGATTTGACGGCTTTTTTACTGTCAATGAGTGCTAAGTACTGAAACAGAAATTTTCTCGTATTTTCTTCCGCCCTCTGGGCGGGGGTGAGGGGAAATACCGTAGAATTTCTGCTTCAGTACTTATAGTCATATTCATATAGTGTTGTACCTATGGAGCCGGTTGCCGGAGAAGTTTCCAGTATCTCGATGGTCTAATTTTAAACCTGACAGGTACTAGGTTTCCTAAGCCTTCGAGGCTTAGGAAACCTTAAACTTGGCTCACTCCTTTGAGATAACTCTCTCACCGCCTCATGGCAGTACAACTGAATCGACATATCACTATAAGGAGGGGAGTCGACTATGCCAACTCAATTGGCGCATGCTCCCCTCTTTACTAAGGAGGGTACGGGGCAATGCCATTAAGTTAAGCTAAAGTTACGGCGCTGGAGTCCAAACCTTCAGATTTGGAAACGCCGTCTCACCTTAACTAATCTCGTCCAAATCTGAAGGTTTGGACTCCAACGCGGCTTAACTTAATGGCATTGAGGGTACGGGGGGGGGTACAAAAATAGTAGAATGTTACTATAGAATCGGTTTCCAATCAAAATTGTTCTTGCAATAACGTCAAAATGTTATGTGCAGTCTTGCTAGTATCAGCTTGACCTTGTTTATCTAACACACTAATTCGTGTGCTCTGTGTATTTTCGGCCTTAACTTTAATGAGATATTCCTCATGATTATTCGTTTGATCACCGGTACCAAAAATTTTAGCGAACAAACCCGCATTTTCTTCCGATGAAGAGGGGTCCAGATAACGAATAAAATAAATCCCCCGCTCGCGGTCACGGTCTTCCACGGTAAAACCTACTCTATCTAAAGCCAAGCCGGTACGTTGCCACGCACTGGCAAAATCTTCTGGCACCAATAACTCCATTTGACCCTCAGCCGTTAACGTTAAATTGGCCGGTTTACTCTCAGCTTCAGACGGCACCGGTTGATCCTTAGTCTTCTTAGCGGTTACCTGTGAATCGGGCGGTGGTTGACTGGCACCTAGATAAACCATTAAACGATTTAGCATTTCGGCTTCCAATTCTGGATCCACAGGACGACTTTGCCAAACGAAGCCCTCACCCTGAGTGACTTCTTCGGCTCCTTTATGCGTTAAATACAACTCAGTGGTCCCAGCAGTTTCCCCAGGTTCTAACCGTACTCGAAATTTATCGCGAGTAGAGGCCGAATAGACACTATCCAGCACTTTACCGATAATTTTGCGCAAACCATTTTGCGGAATGTCAGCACGATTTTCCGCCCATTCCGTTTCCATAATGCCGATTTTTGGCGCCTGCAATTTTAGCGTAAATCCATTTTCCGCCCAAAAAATTTTCACTTTGGGCCAGATGGTTTCCGGAGCAACGGATATTAGCAACCACCGACTGTTGCCTTGTCGTTGCAGTCGTACTTGGTCTGATAACGGTAGCACTGAAGTTGGTCGATGCGCTGGCGTTGACAACTCCACTGGTTGAGATTCCGCAGAGGCTGCCGCGTTATTGCCAGAATCCGTGGTGGGCACCTCCAATTGTTCAGCGGGAGTAACGTCGGTTAACCCCGGTGGCACTTCTAAAGGAGGTAATTCGGTAGTTTTCTTATAATCGATTTGATAATCAGGCAGAGAGTTATCCACTTTTGAGGAAGTTCCGCAACTGCTGAGGGAGACCAAAAGCAGACCACATCCAATAATTTGGTAACAACAAGACATAAGCAATGGTTATAATGGTTATTTGGTTAGAGTTAGATTGGTGGTATTAGATTTGACAACTTTTTAAAAGTTGTCAAATCTGTTGTTAAATCTCAGCTCACGCACTGTTAATTCAACCACCCCTAACCCCTCCTTGGTAAGGAGGGGAACTAACTATCTTTCTTTCGCCCCTCCTTACTAAGGAGGGGTTGGGGGGGGGTGGTGCGTAAGGTGAGTTAGAATCGGTTGTTAGATTTAACAACTTTCAAACAGTTGTCAACTCGGTTTCGCCGTAGCCAATTCCGGTGGAATTTCCAGAGGGGGAAGCGTCTGGCTTTTTTCATAAACTTGCTGGTGCTCATTCCAACCAGAAGAATCCAATTCTCTAATCACCAGGCCACACCCGGCTAATAGACTGATAATTAACATTAAGCTGATTACTTTTCTCATAACACCTGAGCTTGTTGCATGGCTTGTAACACGGCACTATGGCAACTGGTTGACAATGGTAACAATGGCAGACGAATCCCAGCAGGAATCAATCCCAATTGGTGGACCGCCCATTTGACTGGAATCGGATTGGATTCCACAAACAGATTTTTATGCAATCCCATTAAACGTTGAGTGATCGCTTCCGCTCCGCTCCGGTCTCCTTTTAACGCCAACATACACATTTCGTGCATAGCTTTGGGTGCTACGTTAGCGGTGACTGAAATATTTCCTTTTCCACCCATTAAAATAAGTTCCATCGCCGTGGCATCATCACCACTATAAATCGCGAAATTATCATTGGCTAGTTTCACTAATTCTTGCATTCTAGTCACGTCACCCACCGCTTCTTTAATGCCCACAATATTCTCAATTTCGGCTAAACGCTTTACGGTTGCAGGTAACAAGTCGCAAGCGGTACGGCCTGGCACATTGTACAATAATTGTGGAATCGGCACCGCTTCAGCAATAGCGCGATAATGCCGATACAAACCTTCTTGGGTGGGTTTATTATAATAAGGGGTAACCAACAAACACGCATCAGCTTTAGCTTGTTGCGCACAACGAGTGTATTCAATCGCTTCCGCCGTAGAATTAGAGCCGGTACCTCCAATTACCGGAATACGTCCGGCGGCTTGTTGGACGATAAGTTCGATCACCTCACAATGTTCATCATGATTTAAAGTGGCTGATTCTCCTGTGGTGCCGACGGCCACAATAGCATCCGTTTTTTGCTCAATATGAAATTCTACTAAACGACGTAGAGATTCTCGGTCCAAATCACCACCCTCGTGCATGGGTGTTACTAATGCGACTATACTACCTTGAAACATTTATCTTTAACTCCCAGTAACTATAGATATTGATTAAACTATTATTTTACCGTTATCGCTTAAAATTAGCAAGTAGTAGATTTGACAACTTTTTTAAAGTTGTCAAATCTAATTCAACGCCGCCGATTTGACAACTTTTTTAAAGTTGTCAAATCTAATTCTATCTTGACTTTTAATCCTGCCTAAAATATACTAAACTTATAATTAAGTATACACCCCATCGGAGTTAACCCACTGAATTGGACCATGAAACTATGACCGTAGCAGAATACATGCAACACCTCGGCACACAAGCACGAGCCGCTTCCCAAATATTGGCACGAACCACGACGGCTATTAAAAATCAAGCCTTGGCCACTATTGCACAACAATTGGAACAACACCGCAACACCTTATTATCGGCCAATGCCAAAGATGTCGCCGCGGGTCAAGCACAAAATTTAGACCCCGCTTTTTTAGATCGTCTGACTTTAAAAGATTCGACCATCGACAGTATGATTAAAGGTTTAACCGAGATTATTGCGTTACCTGACCCCATTGGCACTATTTCCGATTTACACTACCGACCCGCCGGGTTTCAAGTGGGAAAAATGCGAGTCCCGTTAGGAGTCGTCGGAATCATTTATGAATCTCGTCCTAATGTTACCATTGATGCGGCTGCTCTGTGTTTAAAATCAGGCAATGCCTCGATTTTACGAGGAGGTTCGGAATCCATTCACTCTAATCAAGCCATTGCCCAATGTATTGAGGCGGGCTTGACTGCCACGGGAATACCTGCTACGGCGGTGCAAGTGGTAGAAACCACCGACCGCGCCGCGGTAGGAGAATTGATCCGAATGTCTAAATATGTTGATGTCATTATTCCACGCGGTGGCAAAGGTTTGATTGAACGAATTAGTCAAGAAGCTAAAATTCCTGTGATTAAGCACTTAGATGGGATTTGTCATGTTTACATTGACGACCAAGCGGACCTGGAAAAAGCGTTGGCCGTGGCTTACAATGCGAAAACTCAACGCTATGGTACTTGTAACACCATGGAAACATTATTAGTCGCCCAATCTATCGCTACTCAAATTTTACCGCCGCTGGCCGCGAAATATCAAGCCGCCGGCGTAGAATTACGTGGTTGTCCAGCCACGCGAGCATTGTTACCGCACCTTAAAGAGGCGACGGAAGAGGACTGGCGGACCGAATATTTAGCTCCCATTCTTTCTATTCGTATCGTCACTGGTGTGGAGGAGGCCATTCAACATATTAATACTTACGGCTCCCAACATACTGATTCCATTATTACTGAAGATTGGAACCGCGCTTGGTTATTTTTAACCGCCGTGGATTCAAGCTCAGTGATGGTCAATGCTTCGACTCGATT
Source organism: Thiomargarita sp. (assembly GCA_022729575.1). GTDB lineage: Bacteria > Pseudomonadota > Gammaproteobacteria > Beggiatoales > Beggiatoaceae > JAABRD01. The sequence continues at coordinate 12,646 of DZAL01000023.1, read as the reverse complement.
AGCCGATGGTTTCGTGTATGGTTTAGGGGCTGAAATTGGAATTAGTACGGATAAGTTTCATGCCAGGGGTCCAGTTGGATTGGAAGGATTGACTTCACAGAAATTTATTGTGTTAGGAAATGGACATCTTCGGCAATAGAAAGATTTGACAACTTTTTTAAAGTTGTCAAATCAACTTACGCACGGTTAGCTCAACCACCCCCTGCCCCTCCTTATCAAGGAGGGGAGTGACCCCCCCCTGCCCCTCCTTATCAAGGAGGGGAGTGACCACCCCCTGCCCCTCCTTATCAAGGAGGGGAGTGACCACCCCCTGCCCCTCCTTATCAAGGAGGGGAGTGACCACCCCTTCTTTACTTCCCGTCTTACCAAGCAGGAGCAGAGGGGGACTCCCCTCCTTACCAAGGAGGGGTAGGGGGTGGTTGGGTATAAAGTGAGTTGTCAAATCTAAGACCTTTAACCATGACCATTTACACTCAGAAACCAATTGGCCTCTTAGGTGGTACCTTTGATCCCATTCATCATGGACACCTACGATTAGCTTTAGAATTATATGAAAGACTAGAATTAGCCGAAGTTCGTTTAATTCCCGCGGCTTCTCCACCGCATCGTGAATCCCCCATGGTGAGTGCCTCCTTACGTTTACAGATGGTACAGGCAGCAATTCAAGGAGTTACTGGGCTAACCGCAGATGCGAGGGAATTACACCGACCAGGACCTTCTTATATGGTGGATACGTTAACCAGTTTTCGTCAAGATTATCCGCAACGTCCTTTATGCTTGATTTTAGGTTTGGACGCTTTTACTAGCCTACCTTCATGGCATCAATGGGAACGTTTAATTACGTTAGCGCATCTATTAATCGTGCGCCGAATCGGCACGTTATTACCTGAAATTCACCAAGTGCGAGATTTTTTAGCCGCTCATCAATGTTATGACAGCGCCGACTTAACCACTCAACTGGCTGGCCGAATTTGGGTCGAGGACATTCCGCCGTTAACCATTTCCGCGACCCAAATTCGTGACTTGATCAGCACTGGGCGAAATCCTCGTTATTTATTACCCGCTACGGTGTTAGAAATTATTAACACCTATCAATTGTATCGTCAAAAAACGGCGTTGGAGTCCAAATCTTCAGATTTGGCAACGCCGTCTCACCTTGACTAATCTCGTCCAAAGCTGAAGGTTTGGACTCCAATTTGGAATAATATGAAATAATATGGAACTAAATCAACTCATTACCATCGTCAAAACCGCCTTGGAAGAGAAGAAAGCAGAAAATATTACGGTGTTGGATGTTCGTAAATGGAGCAACTTCACCGATGTCATGGTGGTGGCCAGTGGCCACACCGGTCGTCAAGTCAGTGCCTTAGCCTTGCATCTCATCGAACAAGTCAAAGCACATGGTAAAAAACCCTTAAGTGAAACCGGCCGTGACCCTGGCGATTGGGCTTTGGTCGATTTAGGAGATGTAGTAGTGCATTTAATGCAGCCCCAGGTGCGAGATTTTTATCAAATCGAGAAATTATGGACTGACCTGGGGAATGACGGATTGTATCAACAAATTTGACAACTTTTCGTCCAGCCGATTTGACAACTTTTCGAAAGTTGTCAAATCTAAATCTCGAACCGCAGATTTGACAACTTTTTGGAAAGTTGTCAAATCTCGAACCGCAGATTTGACAACTTTTTGAAAGTTGTCAAATCTCGAACCGCAGATTTGACAACTTTTTG
>DZAL01000023.1:0-10815 GCA_022729575.1 Thiomargarita sp. | reverse complement strand
TTGACAACTTTTTGAAAGTTGTCAAATCTCGAACCGCAGATTTGACAACTTTTTGAAAGTTGTCAAATCTCGAACCGCAGATTTGACAACTTTTTGGAAAGTTGTCAAATCTCGAACCACAGATTTGACAACTTTTTGGAAAGTTGTCAAATCTCGAACCGCAGATTTGACAACTTTTTGGAAAGTTGTCAAATCTAATTCAATTAAATCAAATGAAATCACCCTTATCCCGTAGAATCAAACAACCGCTGTCTCCCATTTCAGCCAAAGTCGGGGAATATTTACCCGCGTCTTCCATACCGTCACCGGCATTGCCGGCGACACCAAAACGAGGTTTGTTAAGAAGATTATTCTCTCCTTTGATTTTAGCCATAACCACCGTGGCCACGGTATTTTTACTACTGACCATAGGTCGCCAATGGTATGACAGTTTATTGGTACGAATGGACCTGAAACAAAAAGTTCACTCCGACCAATCGGTGGCCCGCAGTGGTATACGTTCTCAAGTTTCGCCAACCATTACCTTAGTCTATAAAAACCAATCAGGAAAAATCGAACGAGTCATTGCTAATGCGCAACAATATTCCGAATTTGTCCAACAGCAAATAGCTAAAATGGAATTCGCTAAAACGCAATTATTAACACCGATGCAGGCACAATTACAACACTCAATGACCACAATATTTGACGAACTGCGGCCACGCATAGACCGATTTGCGGATTGGTATTTTGCTTATCCGACCACTTATAAAATTCTTTGGGAAGCGACGACTTCAGCCTCCAATCATCTGCTCAAAGTGGAAGCCGTCAGTCTGTCAGATGCCGTGGCTTATGATGTAGAAAAATATTTGCATCAACATTATGAGGACCTGGTATTGCGTCCAGAGTTAACCGACCCCAAATTGCAACAACTATTTAGACAAATGCTACAACTGGCACATGACCAATATTTAATGCTCATCTCGCAATTACAAGCCGATTTTCAGGTGTTTGTGGCTCAACAGACCACTCATTTAAAAGCCCCCCTCGCCAAGACGATTGAACTTGAATTAGATTGGGACAGTCAATTAAATAAAATCAATTTTGCCGAATATGAAAAAACGGTAGCTGGTGGTGTCATTGGCAGTACCTTAGTAGCAGGCGGTGCCGTCATGGGTAAAACCCTGGCAGGGGTTGGCGGTAAAACCGTGGCGGGAGTAGTTAGTGAAGGAATGGCCGCTAAAGCAATTGCCAGCGCCGCTAGTAAAGGCGTAATGACTAAATTGGCCTCTCCATTTGTGTCTAAAGCCGTGTTAGTAGGCACCGGCGGCGCTATCGGTGGTTTCGGCGGCCCACTCGGCGCGGCCCTTGGCGCTAGTGCTGGTTTAGGAATTGATTATGCGTTAAACGAAGGCATTGAATTAACCCAACGAAATACTTTTATCGCCGATGTGAATTCGGCCCTTACCACCACACAAACTGAATGGAATCATACGCTCTGGCAAGCTATCCAAACTACTATTAATATTTGGCTAGAAGATACCATTCAATTGCTACCACGTTATTATCCTACGGAATAAATTCCGTACTCCAAAATCAACAGCCAAATCGCTTGGTAGCGCAACTCAAAATTTGCTATTCCGTGGCTAATCGTTTATAATGACGGGTAGTCCATCCAAATTAATGGAGGTCTTAACATTCAATGAGTTACCAAGGTTCAAAGTTTCCTAAACCTCAAAGGTTTAGGAAACTTAGCGCCTGCCAGGGTTCAAAGTTTCCTAAACCTCAAAGGTTTAGGAAACTTAGCACCTGCCAAGGTTCAAAGTTTCCTAAACCTCAAAGGTTTAGGAAACTTAGCGCCTGCCAAGGTTCAAAGTTTCCTAAACCTCAAAGGTTTAGGAAACTTAGCACCTGCCAAGGTTCAAAGTTTCCTAAACCTCAAAGGTTTAGGAAACTTAGCGCCTGCCAAGGTTCAAAGTTTCCTAAACCTCAAAGGTTTAGGAAACTTAGCGCCTGCCAGGGTTCAAAGTTTCCTAAACCTCAAAGGTTTAGGAAACTTAGCACCTGCCAAGGTTCAAAGTTTCCTAAACCTCAAAGGTTTAGGAAACTTAGCACCTGCCGGGGTTCAAAGTTTCCTAAACCTCAAAGGTTTAGGAAACTTAGCACCTGCCAGGTTAGGAATCTTAGCACCCGGCGGTTAATACCTCCATTGGTTGGCAGGGACTACCTAATAACGGCTGGCAAACACTAATTCATCTTTATTTACCCATAACTATAGGAATCATCATGAATAAAATCTATTACCAACGGCGATGGAATCTCTTAATAACACTTATACTCATCTTGCTTGGACCACCTTCGTCAGCTGACTTTCCTCCCGTCCTCAATGGGCAAACTATGCCCAGTTTGGCCCCCATGTTGGACAAAGTTTTGCCCGCCGTGGTCAATATTTCCGGTGCGCAAACGCAAACCATGAATAATCCGCTGTTCAATGACCCGTTTTTCCGTTACTTTTTTAACATTCCAGAACGTTCCGAACGTAAAAATCAAAGTCGCGGCTCCGGCGTGGTGATTGATGCCAGTAAAGGTTATGTCATTACCAATAATCATGTGATTGATAATGCCAATGAAATTACCGTCACCTTGAAAGACGGACGAGAATTTAAAGCGCAAGTGGTTGGCACCGACCCAGAAACCGATGTGACCTTGATAAAAATTCCGGCCGGGGGCTTGAGCGAGTTACCGTTAGCTAATTCCGATGAGTTGCGAGTAGGTGATTTTGTGGTCGCTATTGGCAACCCATTTGGTTTAGGTCAAACGGTCACTTCGGGCATTGTCAGTGCGTTAGGTCGTACTGGTTTAAACATTGAAAATTATGAAGATTTTATTCAAACGGATGCGTCGATTAATCCCGGTAATTCCGGCGGTGCGCTGGTCAATTTAAGAGGAGAATTAGTAGGCGTTAACACAGCGATTATCGCGCCCAACGGTGGCAACGTGGGAATCGGCTTTGCAATACCTTCCAATATGGTGCAACAAGTGGTTTCCCATCTGGTACAATATGGCAAAGTTCAACGGGGAAGCCTGGGGGTGGTATTGCAAGAGTTAGACCCTAAATTAGCTTCCGCATTTGGTTTAAACAGTAATATCAAAGGAGTCGTGGTCACCGAAGTTAAAGACGATTCACCCGCACAACATGCTAATTTAACGCCTGGCGATGTCATTACCGCTATTAATAATCAACCCGTCAGTCGTGTCAGTGAGGTTCGCAATCGCATTGGTTTATTACGAATCGGCAATGAAGTCTCGATTACGGTTATTCGGAAAGGACACTTGGTTAATTTAAGTGCCATCTTAGAGGGTACCAAAACGCTGGACGGAAGTGAAGTCAGTGAATACTTAGAAGGTGCGGTCATCCAAAATGTCGTTACCGAGGGCGTACAAATTACTGAAGTGGCCAAAGGCAGTGTCGCTTGGCGAATTGGTTTTCGCCCCGACGATATTATTATTGGCTTAGGTCGTCAGCGTGTCAAAGATTTAGATGAGTTAAAACGTTTACTGAAGTCGCCCAGCTATCCACTGGAAATTAAGATTCAACGAAACGGTGAAAGATTGACTATTTTGTTACAATAATAATTGAATTAGACTTGACAACTTTTCGAAAGTTGTCAAATCTGCTTCAAATTCTTATGGTGCCTCAGTCCTGATAATAAAAATTATCACGACTAATTTTAAATATTTTTATTAAAATCATAATATTATCAAAAATTGTGAATGGTTGGGATAACATCAGTGGATTTTTAAAAAATTGTGGATTACAATAATTGAGGTTAGATACCAAATTATAATTTAGTCTTTCAATGGATAACACTTGTTATCGAAACTTGATTTAGATTTAACAACTTTTCGAAAGTGGTTAAATCTGCTGTTTCGAGTATAGAATAACAAGTATGTTATAACAAACAATTTATTTACACTAACTTAATTTTAGGAGAAATGGAATGTCTAAATTACCCATGCAAACCCCATTAGCATTGGCGATAAGTACCGTACTTAGCGTTATCTTAATCAGCAGTCCGGTGATTGCGGCGGATGAACAAGTAGCGAAACCCATAGCGAAAGCTACTGAGTCTGCCACTATGGCGGCTGATAAAGCGGTAACCGCTAAAGAAGCCGACACTATGGCTGACGTTGCCAAAGAAGTAGAAGGCAAGGCCGAGAAGGCGGGTGATACCGCTAAAACGGTTGCTACACCGCCGGAAACGCCAGCCACTAAGCTGAAAATTGCCATTGAGACCACTATCAAAGCTCAAGAAACTGCGGTAGCCGCGGCGACCACGGCGAATAAAGCTATTGATGCAGCTAATAAGGCGGTGGGGATGGCCAATGAATTGACCATGAAAGCGAATGCGGCGAAGATGGATGCTAACGCCGCCGCGAGAGCGGTAGCAGCGAATATTGCTGATCCACAAATTGCGGCGAAAGCTGAGGAGAATGCGAAAAAAGTGGATGAGGCTGCCACTAAAGCCACTGAAGCGGCTAAACTCGCCGCTGAAACTGCGAATAAGGCTATCGCGACGGCCAATCGTGCTGCTGACACCGCAACTTTGATGTGTTTAAAAGAGAAAGCGGCTAAAGCGGAAGCGGAAGTAGCGGCTAAAACTGAAATGGTGACTCAGGCCGTGGCCAAGATTCGTGTGCAGACTGAGGCGGCTAAAAAAGCGACTGATACCGCAAAAACTACGGCGGCAGCAGCAGATAAGGCCATTAAAGTAGCCAATGAAGCCGCGGTGGCGACCCAGGCGGCGTGGGTACAGGTTAATTTAGCTCAGGAGCAGGCTCAAGCCGCGGCTTATGTCAAAGCTCAAGTGGAAGAACAAATGAAGTTTGCTACTAAGAATGTGGCGAATTTTGCAGCACGGGTAGAAACGGCTATGAAAGCGAAAGCTAATCAATCTCCTGTAAGTGGCGAAAAATAAAACCATAAAGTCAGGATTTAGGTATTTTCCATAACCACCGGCTTGAAATGATGCTGGCAGATTTGACAACTTTCGACAAGTTGTCAAATCTAAAGCACCACCTTTTCTATCGGTGTTTGATTAGGGACCACCAATAAATAGATGGTCCATTTAATCCCTCACGTAAGGGCAACCACCAGGGATTGCCCCTACTAAGATGGACAATTTATTTATTGGCGGTCCCTTATACTATTGTGGCAATGACTGGAAACAGGAAATGACTATGAATAAGAAGTGGTTATATTATTTTGGATTAGTACTATGGTTGATAGCACCTACCTTATATGCAACCAGTGAAGAGGAAGAGGAGGAAGAAGCGGTAGTTAAAAAAAGTGTGGTCTGGTCCAATGGAGATCACTATAAAGGAGACTATGTGGGCAATCAACGGACTGGCAAAGGGACTTATGTTTGGGCTAATGGCGATCGTTATCAGGGAGAGTTTTTTGAAGGTAAACCCGATGGGGTAGGAGAATATATTTGGGCTAATGGGGACCTTTATAAAGGTGAATATTTGGAAGGTAAACGGGATGGTAATGGCGTTTATGTCTGGGCCAACCGTGACCGTTTTGACGGAAACTTTTATGAAGGAAAGCGTGGCAACGGCAAACTGACTAGTGCCCCCAAATCATCTATTTTACCTAAGACCACAGCAGTGAAAGCCGACACTAAAAGACTATCAGAGTCCATCACCGATTCATCTGCTTCAAAATCGCCCAATTCTACTACTACCCAAATTCAATCACCTCAGACCGCTTCGACCGAAAAAGTACCATCATTCGTGAGGTCAAAGCTTTCCGAATCAGTGAAAATAACCGATTCTCAAGTCGCCAAGCGGGAATCACCGGCAGACTCGAACCAACCATCGACGGCGAAATCCACTCCACTCAAATTTAATGGTAAACTGACGGTTACTTGGCCCACTGGTGATCGTTATGAAGGAGAATATCGTAATGGCATTCGCACCGGTAAGGGTCTTTATCTATGGCCTAATGGCGATCGTTATGAAGGTGAATTAATGGAGGGGGTTCTGGAAGGTGAAGGCATGTACAGTTGGGTGAGTGGGGACCGGTACGTAGGTAAATATGTCAAAGGAAAACGACATGATGACCAGGGAGTGTATATTTGGGCCAATGGTGATCGTTATGAAGGTAGTTTTGTAGCTGGGCAACGTACTGGCAAAGGCATTTTAATTTGGGCCGATGGTGAAAGTTATGAAGGAGATTTTATTAATAGCAAACGCTCCGGTAAAGGAGTTTATATTAACCTCAGTGGTGACCGTTATGAAGGTGAATTTTTTGACGGTAAGCGCACCGGTAAAGGCGTGCTGATTTTGATCAACGGTGAAGCTCCGCAATTAAGTTTTTCTAATGACAGTACTTTTGTGTTACAAGAATTGGAATTTAAAAATGGAGCCTTAGTTTCGGCCAATGGGCAGTATACAGAGACGATAGAAACCAATGAATGAATCTACTAGGTTACCACTGAGAAAGATTATTCTCGTTCGAACGTGCCAGTCCGAATGAGGTGTAGGACGCATCCGAGCTATTTTTCTCGTACTATGACTCCAACTGGCAAACCTCCCTCATCTATTCGCTAGAACTGTTTTCAGAGACTGTTATCGCCGTCTAATGAATTAGATTTGACAACTTTCAACCAGTTGTCAAATCGATTTGTCAAATTCGCCATCACTGGGATAATCTGTTCTCCGATTCGTCCATTCTAATTTTAATACGACTTAATTATTACCTACCCGGTTTAATCTCTTTTAAAAATCGACCCAACCTCGGTTTTAAAGATTTTTGGTAGTCCCTACCAGCCAATGGAGGTATTAACCGCCAGGGCTAAAATTTCTAAACCTGGCAGGTGCTAAGTTTCCTAAACCTTTGAGGTTTAGGAAACTTTGAACCTTGGTAACTCATTGAATTTAATGACCTCCATCAATTTAGAGGGACTACCAGATTTTGAACAGACTCTTTAGATTTTATCCAATAACCACATTATGCCAAAAATCATTCAATCTTATCTATACCCTAACGCCGAATACGCTGGTGGCCTCTTCCTTTTGATAGGACTGTATTTAGCCAGCCTTCATAGCTATTTATTATTTCATGTCATTGCGGAACTTATCAGCATTGTCGTCGCTTGCAGCGTCTTTCTCTTGGTTTGGAACAGTCGTCGTCACATTACCAGCAATTACTACCTCATTCTGGCCATCGCCTTTCTCTTTATTGCCCTCCTTGACCTCCTCCACACCATGACCTACAAAGGGATGGGAATCTTTCTCCATGGCGATCCTTACCGCGCGGTGCAACTCTGGATTGGCGGACGTTACTTAGAAGTATTTGCCTACCTCCTCGCCCCAATTCTGGCCGTACATTATCCGCGCCTCCAAGTATTCCCGATTTTCACCACCTGCCTGGGTCTCTTCCTCTTAATTATTTCCATGATTTTCTGGTGGCAAATTTTTCCCACTTGCTTCGTCGAGGGCCAAGGATTAACCACGTTTAAAGTTGGAAGCGAATATCTCATTGCCCTCCTCATGCTGACCGCCCTCATTTACATGTATCGCCACCGCGAAGTGTTCACCGGCGAAAAATTCCAATGGTTAGCCCTCTCCATCCTCTTTGCCATTGCCGCCGAAATGTTCTTTACCCTCTACACAGATGTCTATGGCCTCACCAATATTCTAGGTCACTACTGCAAAGTGGTCTCCTTCTACTTTGTCTATAAAGCCCTCATCGAAGCCAGTCTCACCCAACCGATGGAAACCCTCTTTAGTGAAATTCATCGAGAAATACAACAGCGCCAACGTAGTGAAGCCGAATTGCGTCATCAACAAGCCTTTCTACGGCTGATTATCAACAACATTCCTCAACTCATTTTTTGGAAAAACCAACAGAGTGTCTATTTAGGTTGCAATCAATCCATGGCAAACCTGCATCAATTAAATACCCCAGAGGACCTCATAGGAAAAACCGACTTTGATCTCCCTTGGAAAGACCAAGCCCACTATTACCGTGACGTTGACCGTCGCATCATGGATACCAATACACCTGAATATCACATCACCGAAATCTACACACAACTTGACGGCACCCGCCGCTGGGTCGACACTAACAAAATTCCTTTACATGATGCTAATGGCAATGTCATAGGTATTTTAGGTACTTTCGAAGATATTACCGAACGCAAACTGGCTGAGGATGCTCTTATTGAGGCCAAGAAACTGGCCGAATTAGCTAAAATCCAGGCCGATAGTGCGAACCAAGCCAAAAGCACCTTTCTGGCCAATATGAGTCATGAACTCCGCACCCCTCTCAATGGCATTCTTGGTTACGCCCAAATTCTCCTTCGTGATAAGATGCTATCTGACAAATACAAGGAAAATATCAGCGTCATGTTTCGCTGTGGCGAACATCTCCTCACCCTCATCAACGATGTGCTCGACCTGGCCAAAGTGGAGGCAGGACGCATTGAACTCTACCCCACCGATTTTAACTTAGAGCACTTCTTACACGGCATGGTCGAACTTTTTACCATGCGCACCGAACAAAAAGGCATTAGTTTCTTATACGAAAAATTGTCTCCCATACCCGAAGCTGTTCACGCCGATGAAAAGAGGCTCCGGCAAGTGCTGATCAACCTCTTAGGCAATGCGGTAAAATTTACTCAAACGGGTGGAGTCTGCCTGAAAGTGGGCTCTCACCAAGATCAACTGCGCTTCCAAGTAGAAGACACCGGTGTTGGCATTGCGGAGGCCGATTTTGACCAGGTGTTCCGCCCGTTCCAACAAGTCGGTGACCATAAACAACGGGTGGAAGGGACTGGATTAGGTCTTTCCATTACCCAAAAATTGGTGGAACTGATGGGAGGCAGTATACATCTGGAAAGCACCCTGGGGGAAGGCAGCCAATTCTGGATTTTATTGGATTTGCCTAAAGCTCAAGCCGCAATCAAACCAGACGCGATTGATCATAGCATTGCTATCTCGGGTTATGCCGGCCCTCAACGCAAAATTCTCGTCATCGATGACAAATGGGAAAACCGCATGGTATTAGTTAATTTATTAACCCCTCTCGGCTTTGACATGATAGAAGCCGAAAATGGCAAAATCGGCGTTGATAAAGCGCAAGAATATTTGCCAGATTTGATTCTAACTGACTTAGTGATGCCCGTCTTAGACGGTTTTGAAGCGACGCGACAACTTAGAAAAATCCCGCAAACCAAAGAGATACCGGTGATTGCCGTCTCTGCCAGCGTGTTTGACTATCATCAACAAGACAGTGCTGAAGCCGGTTGTAACGATTTCCTCCCAAAACCGATTCGTGCCGCTCATTTGTTCGATTTGTTGCAAAAATACTTGGAATTGACTTGGATTTATGATCAATCCATAACAAACCTGTTAGCAAAATCAGCCAGTTCCGCCGAAACCGAGCTTGATCTTGCCACCCTAAAATTTCCCGCTGAACAAGCCAGTATACTATTTGAATTGGCCAATAGTGGTGATATTGGTGGCATTTTAGAAGAACTGAAAAAAATGGAAGAACTGGAACCGCAATTACGAGCGTGGACTCGCAAACTGATGCAATTGGCACGAAATTTTGAAGGTGACACTATTCGTGATTTGGTACAACCGTATGTGTAAATCGCTGGTAGATGAATAAAATTAATCTGCGGTCTCCTATCGGCCCGAGAAAGTGAAGTGACGGTCTTTAGGAGGAAGCGATAGTGAGTAAGGTGTGAAGAAAGTTCTTCAGGCTTTAGTAATTGGAGTCCAAGATGATAAAGTAGTCTATTTAGAGTTAATAAAATAACAACGTTACCAAAGAGACCACGTAATGAATATTATAATTCCCGATGAAGTCTTACAAACGGCCCAATTAACTCCCGCGGACCTCAAGCGCGAAGTGGCCCTGTTACTGTTGCAAAGGCAAGCCCTCCAAGTGGAACAAGCCACTCAATTAGCGGAAATGCACCCGTTGGAATTTGAACAATTATTAGTACAACGGCATATTTCGGCCCCCCTACGATTTAAAAAATTAAGTGCCTTACAAACCCGAGAGGCCATTGTGGGTGACCCAGAGGAACTGGTACATTTTGATTGGACACAGTCATGGAACAAATAATTTATTTAGACACCCATGTCGTGGTCTGGTTGTACACTAACCAAGTGAAAAAATTTCCGCAGGAGACTTTACAATTGTTGGAAAACAGTCAATCGCTGGTCTCGCCGATGGTGTTATTAGAACTGGAATATATGCACGAAATTGGACGGTTACAACGGTCTGGAAATGCGGTCCTAGAGACACTTAGCCAGAGCATTGGATTGAGAATTTGTGAGTTAAACCATTTACAGGTGATTTCAGCGGCACTTCAACAAACCTGGATACGAGACCCGTTTGACCGTATTATTGTTGGGCAAGCGGCGGTTAATCAGTCAACGTTAGTAACAAAGGATGTCCTGATTGGTTCTCACTATCCACAAGCATTTTGGAGTTTGGAGACTAAACCAACTCTAACGACTTAAACCAACTTAGAGAACACTTGACAGAGGAGAACTTAACACGGGCAACCAACGGGCTACCAACGGGCTACCACCCTAATTTATTACTAGCATATAAGGTCATTTTGCATAACACCCCTGATTTAAACCTATCTATGCAATTGGCAAAAGTGCTGAAAATCAGCAGGTACACCGCCAGATTAGTAACCACATATTTTTTTGAATTCATTATTTATCAATGATTTAGGACTAGGGGCTTCAGCCGCAATGCCATTAAGTTAAGCCGGCCAAAGAAACCTTGAAGGTCTAAAACCA
>DZAL01000320.1 GCA_022729575.1 Thiomargarita sp. | reverse complement strand
GGGAGAGGGGCCGGGGGTGAGGGAAAATACCAGAAAATTTCTGCTTCAGTACTTAAAATTCAGGTAGTCCCTCCAAACCAATGGAGGTGTTAACATTCAATGGGTTATCAACAACCAAAGATTAAGATTTCCTAAACCGTTGCCGTTTAGGAAAGCGAAAAATGGTGGTAGTGATGACCGGTGGATGATAATGCGGTCAGGACTGGCAGTCCTCAAAGGACTGCCAGTCCTAAGTTCTCAGCCAAATTTATCTCGTTTCCACGCACCAGCGTTGCGGGAAAGGGACGCTGGCGCGTCCCGACTGCATTCCCACGCTGGCGCGTGGGAACGAGAAGAAATATGTTTCTTATGAATCGTCAATTAATTACAATTTTCTCGATCCAACTTATTATTATCTGGGTTCTCTTAGAACTCGGATTAAGAATACTCGCGCCGTTCAATCACAACTTACGGGTATTACTCTACAATCCTCATCTGTTAGGAGATTATGAACAAATTAACACGTTGGAAGCACTGTTAAATACTCGACCTCGCGGTTTTAAACCGTATGCTAAACGTGAAGGATTTGTACTTAATTCTAAATCGTTTCGAACTAAAGAATATTCTTCTCAAAAGCCAGCAGGCGTTTATCGAATAGTCCTCCTTGGCGATTCTTTTACCGCCGCCAGTGGTGGCGTACCTTATTCACAACATTGGGGCGTGTTATTAGAAAAATACCTGAATAATATCATTTTAGCAAATCGGTGGCCGGTGCCAAACCAATTGGCAAATCCAGTTGAAGTGATTAAATTAGGCGTAGGTGGAGTCGGTCCCCGCTTTGAATTACGGCTTTGGCAATTAGAAGGCTCCAAATTACAGGCCGATTTAGTCATTCTGGCGTTTTGTATTGGCAACGATTTTACCGATGAGCAGACCATGGCTCTCACTTCATCGTGGAGTGAATTATTGCTCGAAAATAGTTACGTAGCTCAACTTATTCGCAATTTATATCGCTTGACCGGTGTCACTCAGCCCCAAGAAATTTTGTTAAAAGAATCCTCTGCCGATGAAAATTTGCGAGGAGGATATGAATTAATTGATAATAAGGTCTATGACTCCAATCAATCGACCTTTTCACGAACGGCTTTTTTACCTATTGTGGCCGAGCGAATGGCAATCACTCGACCAACTAACCACGCCAAATTTATCGCCCTCTTGAATAATTTGAAATCCGTGCTACTATTGTTAAGGGACAATGTGGCCAAGGCGCAAGCGAAATTAGTTATCTTATTGATTCCAGATGAATATCAAGTGTATCCAGCGTTATTGCAAGAAGCCGCTAATTATGTTGATACACTCCCAGCAACTTATCAGGTGGATTTACCGCAAACGGCGTTGCTGGCATTTTGTGAACAACATCAAATTTCTTGTCTGGATTTGTTGCCCGCATTTAGAGTGCCAGCGAAAACACCGACACTTTATCGGTTACAAGATACGCATTGGAATATCGTAGGGAATCAATTGGCAGCCCAAGAGTTAGCGAAATATTTGAAGAACTCACCTTACGCACCACCACCCCCAACCCCTCCTTGGTAAGGAGGGGAGTACACACTACCGGCACCGCCAGGATACTCCCCTCCTTAACAAGGAGGGGCTGGGGGTGGTTGAGTTAACCGTGCGTAAGGTGAGTGAAGAAGTTATTGAATTTTCCGTAGATTTGACAACTTGGCGAAAGTTGTCAAATCGGTTTTTTCAAATCGGTTTTTATAATCTTAATATGAATATACTCGGCATCTCAGCTTATTACCATGACAGTGCGGCGGCTTTAATCCGCTCTGGGGAAATTATTGCGGCGGCTCAGGAGGAGCGGTTTACTCGGAAAAAACATGACGCTCGTTTTCCACAAGCAGCCATTTCGTATTGCTTACAAGAAGGGAAATTGTCGTTAGCGCAAGTCGATTATGTGGTGTTTTATGACAAACCTTTAGTCAAATTTGAACGGTTGTTAGAAACCTATTTGGCGTATGCACCGAAAGGTTTTATCTCCTTTTTACAATCGATGCCGATTTGGCTTAAAGAAAAATTGTATCTAAAATCTATTTTGAAACAGGAATTGGCTAAATTGGGCATGGTTAAAACAGGAGCGTTACCGCCTTTATTATTTACCGAACATCATCAAGCTCATGCGGCCTCCGCTTTTTATCCTAGCCCCTTTAACACCGCCGGCATCTTGTGTTTGGATGGCGTGGGTGAATGGGCCACCACTTCAGTGTGGTTGGGACAAGATAACCAGTTAATCCCACAGTGGCAAATTAACTTTCCTCATTCATTAGGATTGCTCTATTCCGCGTTTACCTATTTTACCGGCTTTAAGGTCAATTCTGGCGAATACAAACTCATGGGGTTAGCACCTTATGGGGAGCCTAAATATGTCTCAACGATTTTAGATAAATTGATTCATGTGCGACCCGATGGCACCTTCCAATTGAATATGCGCTATTTCAACTATGCGGTTGGTTTAACCATGACCAATGCTGCATTTAATAAACTCTTTGATGGGCCACCGCGCGTGCCAGAAGCACCTTTAACTCAACGAGAGTTTGACCTGGCACGGTCCATTCAAGTGGTGACGGAA
Organism: Thiomargarita sp.; assembly: GCA_022729575.1. Classification (GTDB taxonomy): domain Bacteria; phylum Pseudomonadota; class Gammaproteobacteria; order Beggiatoales; family Beggiatoaceae; genus JAABRD01. The sequence continues at coordinate 1,113 of DZAL01000320.1, read as the reverse complement.
GACATCGTGTTGCGGTTAGCGCGGACGATTCGCGGTGAATTGGGAGTGGAATATTTATGTCTCGCCGGTGGGGTGGCGTTAAATTGCGTAGCTAATGGAAAAATTTTGCAGGAACAAATATTTAAAGATATTTGGATTCAACCGGCGGCCGGTGATGCTGGTGGTGCCGTCGGGGCCGCTTTAAGTGTGTGGTATGAATATCTAGGAAATAACAGGCTGGTGAGTCAGACCGACCAAATGAAAGGAGCATATTTGGGACCACAGGCGCGGTTGGAAGATATTCGTCATTTCTTACAAACTATTGCGGCACCTTATCAAGAATTGACCGAGCCAGAATTATTGCAACAAGTGGCCCAATTATTAGCGGCCGAAAAAGTAATTGGGTGGTACCAGGGACGGATGGAATTTGGGCCCAGAGCATTAGGTAATCGTTCGATTTTAGGGGACCCCCGGAGTCCGCAAATGCAATCCGTGATGAATTTAAAAATCAAATATCGGGAATCGTTTCGGCCATTTGCGCCATCAGTGTTGCATGAGCGAGTCAATGATTATTTTGAATTGAATGGTGCCAGTCCGTATATGTTGTTGGTGGCGGAGATTAAGTCGGCGTTGCGGAAACCCATGACTCCAGCACAGCAACAATTATTTGGTATAGATAAGCTAAATATTCCACGCTCCTCCTTGCCGGCGATTACTCATTTAGACTATTCGGCGCGAATTCAAACGGTCCACTCGGCCACTAATCCGCGCTATCATGCGTTGCTGAAACAATTTGAGCAGTTAACGGGATGTCCGGTGCTGGTTAATACCTCCTTTAATGTGCGTGGTGAGCCTATTGTTTGCACACCACAAGAGGCTTATCAATGTTTTATGCGTACTGAAATGGATTATTTAGTGTTGGAAAATTTTTTATTGGCAAAAGTGACACAACCGCGGACTAAAGAAAAGAATGAGACTTGGCAACGAGAATTTGAATTGGATTAAAATAGGTTAAGATAAGATTTGACAACTTTAAAAAAGTTGTCAAATCTCGAACTCCATTATAATTATTGTTTCTTGTTCCCACGCGCCAGCGTGGGAATGCCGTCGGGACGCGCCAGCGTCCCTTTCCCG
>DZAL01000170.1:2411-15063 GCA_022729575.1 Thiomargarita sp. | reverse complement strand
TAGGAAAGTTAGCACCTGGATTTTAATACCTCCATTAGTTGGTAGGGACTACCAGGAATTAATAAAATCAGTTAATCTACCACGAGAGAAACTACCGGGAGAAAATTCAGGTCATGACTAAGAAGAAACGCCAGGCGAAATTACGCTACCCCAAGTTAGGGACGGACGAAGCCTTGTTCCAATTGATGACCGTCAGTGGCAGTAGCATTTTGAAATTGTTGGGAATGTCGGCGACCCCAAGCGGCCAATTATCGCTTTCGGGCGATAGTGGTTTTCCAAAAACTCTAAAAATTCCACTAGGCGTAAAGGACGCGGTTGCCGATCCTCTTCATTTTGATTCTGGTTCAAATAACTTGAATATGACTAACGTTTTGGAACAAAGGTTGCGAATTTTGCATCAATTTCTGGACGTAAGGCAAAACCAACCTCTTCAAATACTTTTAAAAGTTCTTGATAGGTGTTGGGACCACCCAAAAAATCCCAAAACTCTCCTGCTACTTTCATTTCTTTGGATGAATCGAACATTCCTTGAAAAGTCCAACGGTTATACGGCTGTGGTTCATACGGATTATATGGTATAGCAAGACCTGTATAAATGTTCGGCTTTGGATTGACTACACCACGTATGGCTATCCACTCAAGGAGTTTTCGCTTGAAACCAACGATTTCATCAAGATTCGGTTTGGCAGTTTTGAGGTCAAAATAATATTCAGTGCCATCTGCTGATTCCAAAAATAAGTCGATACGAGGTCGTTTGATTTTCTTAAAAGGTGCCAATTGTGCTACCTTGAGAATTTCAGCCGTTTCCAGCACCTTATTAGGTGCCTTCTTGGCAACTTTCAAATCATCCATTATTTGCTGAATGACTACTTGTGATTCGCTGCTAATCGTATTGTTAAATTCTTTGTATTGATGGACGGCACGCTTGAAATGTGAAGTAGCAATGATGGCCGCAACTTGTTCGAATACAGACGTTCCCAATGTAGTATTAATCGACTGGATAAAGGAAAACAATGCTACTCGGTCTTGGCCCAGTAGGCGGATATGAAATGGCATTTTGCTGGTCTCCGGCGAATAATCGGACAATTTACGCCGAATCTGTCCTTTGAGTAACTCCGCTATTTGGTTTTGTTGTGAACTGGATAAGGCCATGTTAGTTTTTTTTCATCATCAAAAAAATCGTTTCTTGATAAGGGTCATCACCTTGTTCGGTACGTTTGGTCACGGCCCGCTGAAACTGTTCAACAATAGTGAGACCGCTTAATTTAGCAATGTCCGGATAGAGTTGAAAACGGTCATTGGCCACCACCAAAATTTTACCTTTGGGTTTAATCCAAGGTAACACGTTTTGGAAGACTTCCGCAATACCTTCCACATATTCTTGTTGAGCTAGTTTCGATTTACCTCTCTTTTTGGGACCTACTTCTAAACTGTCTTGACGTGGAAATCCAAACAGTTCATAAGCATAGCGATGTTGATCGTGATAATCAATTTGTCCCACGTAAGGAGGTGAAGTGAACACACCATCTATCAAACGGTTGGCCAAGGGTGTGTTGACTAATTCTCGCTTTAAGTTGACCTGCCGTGAATCTCCTTGGAAGATTTTGACCATTCGATTAGAACGAAGTGAGTCAAACTCCATCAGTCGTCTTACGGTATCGGCACTGTACGCATGAATTTTGGATTGACAGTTATCAATAGGGGTACAGTAACGTTGATGTTTTCTACACCAGTAGGGTTGTCCTACTGGAAGAGATTGTTTAGGCGTAGCCAAATCATAATGTGGAACGAGGCGTGAAGAGCGTACCGCCCGACTTAGCAAGACCCGTAATAAGTCTTGATATTGATAACCAGGAATGAGATGTCGATAGTACCACATTTCTAACAAGGCGTTGGGAGCAAACCAGGTGTTAAGATAGTCACTTTGACAGTCGGCCAGCAATTTTTTCTTAAACTGTTCCAGCTTTTTAGTTGGGGTCGCCAGAGACTTCGAAAACTCGGTAAGGTGTTGTTCAATCTCAAGGATTTCTGCGCTAACCTTGGGAAGGTCATATGGTTGCGTTTTCACCTGCGCAATCAGGCAATTAAATGGCGAAATCTCTATGCCAATAGTGTGCATCTTCATTTCGTTACCTTGAACCAGAGTCGTCCCTGACCCCATGAACGGATCAAGAATCACTTGGTTTGGTTTAAAGTAACGTGATAAGAACCACTCGACTAATTGTGGAATGAATTTGCCCAGATAAGGGTGGAGACGATGTACGTGCTTAGTTCTCTGAGACTCTGAAACCTGATGAAAGCCAAGTTCAGGATGAAGTCCTGCCTGGTGATGTTTATCTATACCTTGTTCTATCATGGATAGAAAAGTTTGAAGTTCCTTCAGAGACACTCGTAATTCACCAGATCTGGCACGTTCAATTAATTCACCTTGGTGGTTATATTTTCCTATACGTTGACGTTGCAGATAATCACGGATATTATGGGGAGTTTTACCGGTAATTCTGGCAGCTTCTGGTAGAGTGACTAATTCAAGATTGGTTGACATAGAAAGTAAAATTTTCCAATGGCTAAAAGTTAAGTTAGGTATACTAAGATAGTTTTTACCAATTGTCAAGCTCTAATTTTAATTTCTAGCTATCTCTTTGGAAGACCATTCGTACCATTGAGTTTCTAAATGCAGTGACTCAATTCAATGTCCGGTAACAGGGTCACTGCCATTAAGTTAAGCCTGGAGTCCAAATCTTCAGATTTGGACTGGGCTTGCCAAATCTGAAGATTTGGACTCCAGCAGGAGGTAAAATTTCTTAACTTAATGGCAGTCATCTGTAGAAACTAACAGATGCTATCGCTACTTTTAGCGATAGTATCTGTTGGATCTGTTAAGTACAAATAGACTAGAATATGACTATAATTGGTCCACCCATTGAGTCTTTCCCCACTACAATTTAGACTCCATCTTCACCTTCTGGGCCTCCTTCATTTTTTCCGTTTTTACCAACGCCTCCCCTGTCTGCAAATTCTCAATCAGAGTTTTAGCATCCGACTTCCCTGACACCGGCACCATTTTACTGACTTTTTTGGACTCTGGGTCATTGCTACGAAATACGATTCTCGTCCCCACCGTTCCCACGACATGCTCATGGAAATCATTGAGATTTTGACTAGCTATTACCACCGCAACCCCAAATTTACGCGCCTCTTTCATAATCGTGGGTAACGTTTGGTCTTTGGCCAATCGATGCGCTTCATCAAGAACAATGGCTAACTTCATCACCTCCGATTTTTCCCAAGTCAAGACTGTTTGATATACTTTCCGCAACACAAACGCACTAGCAGCTAAACGTACTGTGTCCGAACCAATGTCTTTGAGATTGATGACTAATCCAGGTTTGGTGGTTTGTAACAAGTCCCAAGGAGTGGCATCAGGCTTAAATACATTCATTTCTAGCAGTGGCCGACAACGTGCTACCACACCCTTTTGAATCTTTTTCCGGTCTTCTAAAAGTTCCAACTTACGTTGTAACTCAGGAATAGTTGGCAAAGAATTATCTCCCCGTCCGATAACCTCTTCATAGCACTTTTTTATGGCCTGGTATAAATCATCTTTTTGGCGGGTACCCAGTTCACACACGTACTCAAAAACCTCCATTAACGCCCAACTTTGAACCTTCCATGAATTTTGACCAATCTCATCATGCAAATCCGCTTCAAAAGGTGAAAACGGTAAGCCTTGTGCTGCATTCCAGACCGTTGGATGACACCAGTGTTGGAAAGCCGATTTTTTGGAATCACAAAAATCACCATGAAAATCCAAAGTTAAGGAGCCGACACCCTGTTGTTGTAAGTGACTTAGCAACATATTAATCGTCACGGATTTTCCTTGACCAGGAATCCCGACCATCAATAGATGAGGACTGCCTTGTACCGAGGGTTTCCAACAAATAGTTTCTTCTTCCTTGACCGTCTTGCCCAAAGGAATTTCTGGCGCACTGGGATAAGGGGGTAACTCGGTCGTGATTTGTGGTAGAGTTTCGGTTGAAAACGTTGACTCGTCAGGAGGAATTTCTTCCAGATGCCGTTTGGTGCAGGATTCATCCAGTTTTTGCCAAAGTCAGATTCAACAATTTGGCTTGTACCGTTTCCAAGAGAAAATCTCTCAAGAAACTACTGGCCTTGAAGATTTCTACACCAATCAATTCACCGTTGGCATTGAGTTCTGCGGTAATTTGTGGACCGAGTTCGATACTGTCAACTTCGGTGCCTTCGGCAATGAGGAGATGAAGGACATCTTCTGGTTCAAAATAGGTCATTTTAAGTTTAGTCATGGATAAATCTTCCCCTGTTTAAACGAACGGTAGAGAGAGGTCAAAGTCTTTAGAGAGAGGTCAAAGTCTTTAGGTTTCCTATAATTCCTTTTTGGAGTCTCCACATGATGACCATAACCACCTCATTACCGCGCCGTTACACCATCAATTATCACTCTTTATTGATGGTGGCAAGTACCTCTTTACAATACGCTTGTGCCAACGTCAATTCATGTTCAGGCACCACATATTCCCGGTTATGGGCAATGGGATTACGAATTTTGGCTAAGAGTGCAAAACGTTCATTCCAATATTTCTTATCCTTATTCTTGCCACCCAAAAAATCTTGAAAGGTTTTCCACTCGGCTCCAATAATAGTCCATAAATCTGCGGGATAGGTATACTCAAGAATGCGGTTCGAAGCACTCAATCCAAAGTGGCGTTGTTCTTTCAACATTCGATCCTTGCAACCTTCGATCTTGCGCTTTCGGCCATCAGCCTCCTCCAATTCATACCCAGCGATAATCTTCTTGACTGACTCGTGCCGGTTACAAAGTTTATCAAGCCACTCAGGCCCTAACTCTTGATAACAAATGCTCTCGATGAGGTCACGAAGGGTACTTTCGGTAGCTTTCCAAATCTCCCACAATGGAATTTCACGCGAACACTTTTCCAAGTAGGCTTGGAAATGTTCTGACCAACCACGATATTGATGGCTACCATTCTCCCCGGATACTGGCTTTATCAAGCCATATTGTTTTAGTCGGGCTAGTGATTCAGTTTTTAAATTCCAACGTGGCCCGACGGTTATTTGAAGCAGTTGTTCAAATAAGTCATCCTCCGTTAGCAAGTCGCGTAAATGTTGATAGTGATCCAAGATATTGGCTTGCGATTTTTCAATGCCCACAGATACCGACTGTGCATCCCAACTGTGACATAAAATCATTTCAGCCAGGTAGGGATGTCCCCCTGTATACCACTTTAACAACTCGTATTCTTCTGCGGAAGGTTGCCAGACCTCTCCACATCTTTTGACGATTTCACTCAATCCCTCCTCACTAAGCGGAGTCACGTAGTGTTTTTCACAGACCCCATCTAAGTTCGATATACCACTTAGTTGCTTTTCAATGGCCAGCAGAGAACGTCTGGAGATGGTAACCACTGATAATCCTGTCGTGTGACGAGCATCTATCAAGGCCCGCAATCTTCTAATAAAACTTTCAGGTTCTTCAAATTGGCGAACCGCATCAAACTCGTCTAGGACAATCAAGGAACTGATACCAGCTTTGCGCAACAGGTTCAGGCCCTGTTGGCAACGTCTGTAAGCACTGTAAGAATCGGCAGAGTCGCGATGACGCACTGGTCCAAGAGATTCTGGGAGTGATTGTCCTTGCCCTTCCAAACATTCAAGGAGGCCATCCAACATTTCTCGAAAAGCCACAATTGAATTGGGCAACGTGGAAACGTCTAACCAGGTATAACAGAAGTTAACTTTGGCTTTGGTGATGCGTTCCAAGATTTCGTGTAGTAGCGAAGATTTACCAATTCGATGTTCACCAATTACACTGAGGCTCCCCGAATGAGAAGACAAATAATCCGTAAAATGCTGAATATCATGGTCTCTTCCTACCAATCGTTGGCCTAGCACGATTGTGCCATAACCGTAAAAAGGATTTTGCATGGTTAAATTATTCCTATAGTGTTTGATTCCAAGCGTGGTTGACTCGTAACCATTCGGTAAAGAGTTCCACACGTATCGAAATTCGTCCTTCAGCATCGGTGACAATCACATCACGGTCTTTCATATCTTGAAGCAATCGTTCACGCTGGTCAAAGTTAGGTAGATCAGGTAAACGTACACCTATTCCACTTTGGGTAGAATGTTTGGCAATAGCCGTCAGCAAATTCAAATACACTTCGCGATTGGCTTCTGCTACGGATTCACCGGCCGCGGTAATAAGTGGATCAAATTTTTCAATAGGCAAAGCACTAGACCCCGAGATAAGGGTTTCTTTCATGGATTCTATATCTAATTCAGTAATAAATGGTGCTTTACGTTCATTCAAATGACGCACAAGCCTATCGCAAAAAATTTGTAGGTAAAACGGGCTTCCCGCGGTCAATCTGATAAGTCGTTCCATTGCTCGCCCATTACTGCGATAACGAGATTTTCCTTCAAACAAGATAGGTTCTTCAGCAAGTTTTTGGGCTTCCACCGACGATAGATAAGTGATACGTTCATCATGTGTTACACCAAACTCATTGGCAAACGCTTGTTTAAATTTGGGCATTGAGTCTTGTCCTACCACGACCGCATTGAAAGATTGCATCTGAAGTAAACCTTTCCACATTCGCATAAAACTGGAAGACAGAATGCCTTCCGTGATGTATTCGTAAATATAGGTAAACTCGTCAACCAGGAGAATTAATCGTGGGTTTTCCCACCCGGCTTTATGCAATTGTTCATTCAATTTCCGCAAACTTTGTCTAAAAGTGTCAATCGGGCTTTCTTTGACTTGTGATGGTGATGGCCACCAATTGAGGTCAAGAACTGTTTTTTCCAAGTTCCAATCTTCAATGGCATCTAAACAAAGTTGGATAAAATTAGTTTGTTCGGTGGTAGTATCCAACACTCCCGCCGTCACTTCTACCGCTAAATTGGGTGGTCCGATACGTTTTTCCAATTGCCTGAGAATAGAAGTCTTGCCAGAACGTTTTTGTCCATAGAGGACAAAACACTGACCCATTGCACCTGTCGTAACAATGTTGGCAATTCGTTCCAGTAAATCTTCACGTCCTTTAAACATGTTAGGGTCTTCTACTGACCGTCCCCCCGCATAGTCCTCATAAGGATTTTTAATCTCGACAAAAGACTTGGCGCTACCTATCAGTATGTTGATGGTCTCTTCTTTTTCAACCGACTTGCCGGAACGAGTCAGATACTTGAGAATGGTGTAAAGCACAAAGGCTTTATCCTCTAACTGTCTTGGAGAGGGTTTCACCTGAATTTCCACCTCTCGACATTGCCCGGCTTTCAGAAGTTCAGGTGAAGAAGCCGGGTTTTCCAATTTCAGTCCCTCCATTTCACGGACGCTTATACTGAGTCTTTCTATTGGCGCACTGCCTGGTTTCAATTCAATTTCTACCCGTATCGTAATAACACCGTTGCTATCTGGGTTGTAGTAATCATCAGAAGACAGGGCACTACGCAACTCTAATGTGGGTTGAGTTTTTTCAACATAATCTTTAAAGTTATCTGTTACCTCTTCCTTGATTTTATCAGCAATGGGTAAAAGCCTCTCTACGGATAACTTGGTAGGCTGTTCTGCAATCTCCTGAGAAAAGTTTCGAACGCCATTAATTAAGCGTTGGTACTTATTATCGCGCTCGATAAAGTCTTCTTCTAACCAGTAAGAAGCTGTTTCATTAGCAATATTGGCAAGTGTTTTGAGACGCTTCTTATCTGTTTCAAATATGGTTTGTTCAGACAGATTAAACAATGTGGTTGCAGTATTTTGAAAACTACCTACACCTGAATAGGTTTGTTCTTGCAATGATAACAACGCATTACTCTCTTTACGAAGACGCTCAAATTCAGTATCGCACTTTGGTCCCCATTCCTCCCGCGATTTCAAAAAATTATCTAATTGCAACTTCCCTTTTTTTAATTCGTCTATCAGCAAAGTAGTTACAGGGCGAGACATCACTGAGTAGTATGGAAAATATCTTTGTATACTTTTCCATGCAATTTTATCATCGCTAAGTAACTTGAAAACCATTTCCAAAGACACATTTCCATCCGACTGAAGTTCGCCCGGCGCAGGACGCCGCTGTAAATAGGTGGCCAGTAAGTAGGTTAACGGCCCCCTGGCACCGTCAATGGTGGCCAAGCTTAAAGCCTCTGTAAAGTAACACCGTGCAATATCTGGCGGCAGTAACTCGTCATTGAAGGCTGACTCACCCATGAATACTAATGAACGACGTAGATAGTCAGTAAGGTTACGTTTTCCCGCAACTTCTGGAGCCGCTTGACACATAGCAGCCAGTGTCAACAACACTTTAGCTTTCTCGCTGGGACGTCTGCCACGAATTTGGTCAAGAATACTTTCAACCGCAGTGAAATCCTTTTTGTCATAGAACCCTCGCGCTTTTGAACGTTCATCTACATAACTAAAGTCGCAAGTGTTTAAGAACTGTTGTGCAAAACTAGATAACCCCGAGGCCCACTCGGCAAGTTCAGTTTCTTCAGGGTCTTTTCTTGTCAAAATACCTTGATCACGGGCTTGTTTAACCTGGGTAATAAGGTTTCTCGTGACATTATCAAAAGGTGATTTTTTGAGAATATACTCTAGTTCCTGCACTGCCTCATCAAAACGATTTTGTCTGTATCTACAGAAGGCTTTTTGCCGATGTAAGGTTGTCTTTTCGCGCTCTGTAGGAGCATGTTTCAGCAATTGGTCAAACATCTTTACGGCTTCTTCAAAACGTCTGGCCTTAATCAGAATATGTACTCGTAAATTGTCAAGGGTGCTAGTATCCTTTTCAAAAAGGCTTTTATGTTTGTCCAAAAGATTGATAGCTTCGTCATCATAACCTCTACGGCTACGAAGTTGTGCCAATTTTTTGACCGCACTTAACCGGTACTCTCCGCCAAGCGAGATTTGTTCTTCAAACAGCCGTTCTGCGGTGTCCAAATCATCACTGGCTTCGGCCCGACACGCTTTGGCGAAAGGTGAGTCGCCTTTGGGCAATGGTAATTTTGAAGATGTCGTTATGGAAAACTCTCCAGGCAATTCTGTTTTGGTAATCTCCAATCCTACTACTTCTTCAGCTATGTCATATTTACCTTGCAAATTTCGCCGAGGAATAAATTTTACTTTTTGTCCTACCAAGTTTTTCTGTAATAATTTGTAAAGCCCCTCATCTTTAATATTTGAGAGACGGAAGTAGTAAGTTTGCTTGGTAGCATTGTCAATAATAAAGCCAAATTCACCATAATCACGTAGGTAAACTGCACTGACATGACCGTAAGAGTACTGTGGAGTAGAAGGAATAAAAGTCGGTGGTGGTAACTTAATTGGCGGTGAAAAATTAACCTCTTCAAAAATGACGGAGTCTGGCGCAAGAGTTTTAGCTTGTTCAAGATGGCCAATAATAGCGGCTTCGGTAGCTTGAAGATGTGATTGTTCAAGTGCAAATGCGATGACAAGCGCGGCAACATTTTGCAATTCGGTAGTCACCTTTTGATAAATCGTAGAAAGTCCCCGCAATGCACGGTTTTCTAAGTGGGCCAGACATTGTCCCAGTAACACCATAAGAGTTTGATTGTCAAAAGTTCCTTCTTTATGAAGCAAGACATAGTGCAGGAGAAGTTTAGCCGTTTCCTCCCATTTAGTTTCCTTAATGTCAAGGTAAGAGAGACTTAAAACCGTCTCTAATCTTTCCGTTCGTAGTTCGGCTTTTTCAAGCATCTCCCGGGCCTCCTTAAATTTCTCCACTTTAAAAGCCAGCAGACCGCAGAGTGTGTACGCTTCACCACTATTAACTCTTATTGCCCAGCGTATCATTTCTGGCAGGAAATTAACAATTCGGCTTAACTCGCGCATTTTTACCGCATACTCATATTTGTTTTTCCATTTGGCAAGTTCCTGTTGTTCCTCATGGTTGAGACCATTGATTATGAAAGATGGTTCGGGAGGTGATAGAGTGACCTCATTGGTAAACGGAACAAACACATAAGCGGGAATTTTAGGAAAAGATTGAACCTCTTCAGCCAGTGGCGTAACACTGTTTGGAATGATGGTCGTTTGGTTATCAGAATTTTGAATTTTTGGAGATTCAATAACAATTGATTCCACAACGGTAGGTTGTTGAAAAGTCTCCGTGGTAATATCTTGAGATATTGTCGTTTCGGGGCCAGAAATATGCTCTTCTGACACAGGAGATACCTGGAGATCAGCAGTCACCTTTTGCGCTACGAAAGATTCAGTGGCAAGGAAACCCTTCTGAATATTAGAAGAATTTTCATCAATGGTTGCCATAGTTTTATTTTCGTCCACGACAAAACTTCGTATAAGTTCCGCAGGTTGGTAAACGATTCGCCCATTATTCTTTAAGACTACCGCAGAGTCATCCAACTCCAGCAAAAAACCTTCTACCTTATTTTCGCCAGTATTACTCATTATGGTGAGTTCAAGCCATTGACCCGTCTTGGAATAACGCTTAAGAGAGGAAAGTTGTCCCATGAGAAATTTTTAAATATAGTAGTAATTGTTGATAGGAAATTATACCATCAGCTTTGTTGTCCTGAGAATGATAAATTCATTGACTATAATTACAAAATAAAACTCCAATACTGTCAAGAAATTTTTATATATCGGTGTTTTATAGCCTGTTACCATTCGTGGTATTCTATAAAGCCTGCGTTAAAGCCAGTGTTTTATCTTGATGAAACTACACATAAATTATATCAAATCTATCAGCCGTTGCCCGTCAAAAATACCACTTGATATTTACCGTTAATAACTTCAGGCAAGAGATTGGTATCTAGGCGAGTCTCAATATAAGTTTGGCGAGCAAACTCCGAAGTAAGACCACGATTTTCAGAATTGCCAGTGCGGCTATGTTGGTAAAGTGATAAGAGGTTGTTTACCCAAGGGTTTTGTTGTGGGGTCATAACAGATTATCCCGAAAAATTTTTGATATATGAGTTGAAAAGCAAAGTTGAACAATTATGACGGAGATAGTTTTAAAAAGCAATCACTCTCCAGAAAAAACTAATCGGTAATTTGATGAGCAAAAAATGTTCCATTGCTTGGTAGTGATGAAATCTGGGTGAAACTAGCTTTCCTAAGCTTCGGAGGCTTAGGAAAGCTAATCCATCTTAACTGTTTTATCTCACCCGGATTTCAGCGCTACCACCATACCTTAACAGTTAACACTTTCATTGCTTGAAAGGGACTATCCCGCGACCTTTCCTACTCGACTTCCCAGCCTCTGAAGACCTCTTCCAATTCGGTCAACCGGGTAATAGTCATTTGGGGCGGAAGTATTGCCGGCCATGGTTTATGCTCACGATTCAGCCAAACTGTTTTCATTCCTACCGCTAACGCGCCTGCTATATCATTGTGTGGGTCATCACCGACATGTACTACTTGCGCTGGTGTCGTTTGCGTATGGTCGCAGACGGCTTGAAACATGGCGGGATGAGGTTTAGCGGCCCCAACCTCGCTGGCGGAGATGGCAAAGTCAAATAAATGACCTAATCCTACCCGCCGCACGTCCGCAGTGCCATTGGTCAATGCACAGAGGAGATAACGGGAGTGGAGTTGTGTTAACACGGGTAACACGTCGTCATAACAAGTGACTTGATGGCGTGCTTGTTGGAAAATTTCATAAGCTGGGGCCACCAAACTCTCGTCATAACCGACTTGCGCCGCCGCATAAGCCAAACTGAGTTTACGTAATCGACCTAAATCATGTTGCAATTCTGGTTGCTCTGCCAATAAACGGCTCCGGAGTTGTTTCAGGTCCTCAATCCCAAATTGTAACGCCAGGCGTGGGTAATAAGAGAGTAGCCACTCATGGAGAATTTGGTCAGTACGTTGAATAACTGGCTCAATCGGCCATAACGTGTCATCTAAATCAAAACAGACCACGTGAATTTTACTAGAAACCAGCTTTGGCATACCAACGTTTAGCCTCTTCTAAATCTTGAGGGACCCCACGGCCGTCTTCGTAACAACTAGCCAACATGGCTTGCGCACCGGCCAAGTCTTGAGCGGCGGCTTGACGAAACCAGGCAATGCCTTGTGCTTCATCGACGGCCACACATTCACCTTGTAAGTACATAAAACCTAGTCCATGTTGCGCTAATCCCAGTCCTTGCTCGGCGGCAGCTTTCATATATTGAAACGCATGAGCTTCGTTTTTGACCATGCCTAACCCATTTTGGTACATCACGGCTAGACGGTATTGGGCTTCGGGATGACCCGCGACGGCGAGTGGTTGCAGTAGTTGATAAGCCCGGACAAAGTGTTTCCCTTCAAAGGCGGCAATGCCGCTATATAATGCCATAATCTCTTCGGCTCTTAAATTATCGCGCTGTTGGGTTTCGGTCATAAAAAAGTTCTCGGTAATGGATAAGGAGTGGTCAGATTAACTTTCCACCAGTGTTAAACTTTCAGAAAATTGGATGAGTGAAATGGGTTAACCACCCCCCCCGGCCCCTCCTTGGTAAGGAGGGGAGAAAGAGGTTTGGATGAGTGAAATAGGTTAACCACCCCGGCCCCTTCTTGGTAAGGAGGGGAGAAAGAGGTTTGGATGAGTGAAATAGGTTAACCACCCCC
>DZAL01000170.1:0-2311 GCA_022729575.1 Thiomargarita sp. | reverse complement strand
TGAGTGAAATAGGTTAACCACCCCCGGCCCCTCCTTGGTAAGGAGGGGAGAAAGAGGTTTGGATGAGTGAAATAGGTTAACCACCCCCGGCCCCTCCTTGGTAAGGAGGGGAGAAAGAACCGACTACGGTTAAACTTCCTGCCTAGCCAAGGCGGGGATGGTTGGGTGTTTTCTAGTTCCCACGCTCGGCATCAATGCTATTAAGTTAAGGAATCCACCGGTCAGGTTTTAACCTTAAAGGTCTGGTTTTAGACCTTCAAGGTTTCTTTAGGCGGCATTCCCACGCGGAGCGTGGAAACGAGCAGATACTCGAAAATTTCAAGATTTGCCCTTTTCATAAATTAAAGCACCGGCTAATTTTTGCATCTTTTTAAATAACGGTTTGACCTCACTATCCAATACGACTACAAAGAAGTCACCAGGCATCGATAACGTTTTCGCCACATTTTGCGCAAATTCGACTTTATCATCCCTCATTCGGAATAACTTAAAAGTACGCACGATACCCAGCACATACAATGGATGTTCCGGCAGATATTTTAGCTCTTTTTGCACCAAATAAGCACGCTTAATATTCTGGTGTACCTGCAATTGACTCATCATCAATGCTCGGTGCTCCGGAGAAAGTGTGGTGACGATAAAACTATCATTCAAATTTAGATGCTCGTGCTCGGCTTGTGCCATTTGGTCAAGCTGTATTTTTTGTCGCGCTTGCTCCAGATAAACTTGTGCTTCTTCGGCACGATGATGTCGCTGTAAAAAATTGTAAATTTCTTCACATCCTGACACTATGCTACGACTATCTTGACGCATAGCACGTTGAATAAATTCAATCCCTTGTTCATTCTCTTGAGCCAATAAAATTCGGCCCACGGCATAAGCTGCCGACACCTGCTGCAAATTCGTTTCGAGGAGAGATTGATACAGCGGTAAAGCGGTGGCACGGTCAATTAATTCCTCGGTTAAACTGGCCCGGTGCCAAGCTTCTTGTGGTGTTAACTGGGTGTTGCTGGCTCTGGTTTCTAATTCTTGCAATTTTAGTTTAGCGGTTTGAACATATTCATAACGCTGTTGCCATTGCGTTTGAATTTGCGAGTACCATTGTTGATTCAGGGTTTGCGCTAATTCCGTTAAATGTTCCCCCAAAAATTGTTGCGCCGCCGTCTCCGTAACCGGTGTTGGCAGTTGCGCGGTTTCGCCTAAAGCGGCTAATCGGTCACTTAAACTGGGGTGAGTATCCGCCGTATTAGTCTGCTCTTGTAAGGCTTGTGGTAACCAGTGGTCATTATTTTCCGTCGCTAATTTGGAGGAGAATGCTAACGATAACGCAGTGTACGGTTGATACGGTGGCGTGGCGCGTTTATCCGCTTCCGCATAGAGTTTGGGCCAAAAATTGGTAGCTAAAAATTGTGCTTTCAAAGTCACATTGACTAAGGCTTGAGCGGCTTCGTGAGCCCCAGCAATTTGAGCCGCACAACGGTCCGCCTCATATTCATTTAAGCGAGCTAAGACAAAAGAGTAGGCATTAAAAAAAGGAATATACCAAAGGAGAAATTTATTAAATAATGCACTGCCCCAACTGTGTTTTTGCTCCAAAATAGTGACCAGTTGCCACCAAGTTTTTCGAATACGGTAAATCCAGGCCCCAAAATGACCATGCGCCCCGGATAAATGACCATATTCGTGAGCCAAGGCGGCCGTAAATTGAGGCACCGATAGGGCTTGCATCAGTGGTAAGCCGAGAATTAAATAATTTTTTTGCCAACCGAAAATACCCAATCGCGGATGTTGGACAATCGCCGCGTTAAATTCGTTATTTAAGAGGACGGTGTGAATGTTTGGTGCTTTAAGTTGTCGCCGAAGGAGGTCTAACTGTTGAAACAATGCTGGCGCTTGGTGTGGGAGCAAACGAATACCTTCGGGAGGAGTTAGTTTGACCCAGAGGGAACGAATAACAAAGTAGGTTAAGGCTAAAATAGCAATTCCCGCTTTGATAATGAAAATGTTGTGAACGACGATAAACGCATAAATCAGTAGTCCATTAGCCAGCAGTAGAAAAATGACCATGAAAAAGAGATAGAGATAGCCTAAAATGGCCAGTAGCAGCACCCGCAATTTGTAGCTTTGGGGATGCAGCAGAGCGATGGGTTCTAATTGTTTGACGAGAGTGTCAAATTCTGGTTGAGTCATCATGGTAGTAGTTGGTTAAGTGAATTGTTTGAATTGGAGTTACCAGTTAGTAGAGCAACGGCTAAACCTCACTGCCATTAAGTTAAGGAATCCCCCGGTCAGGTTTTAACCTTGAAGGTCT
>DZAL01000022.1:45743-47459 GCA_022729575.1 Thiomargarita sp. | reverse complement strand
ACGCTGGCGCGTTGCTCACGGCATTCCCACGCTGGCGCGTGGGAACGAGATAAAATCTCGATACCGACTTTCCAATTCACGGGTGAACGATTCTCCTTGCATTAACGGAGACTGTTGCATTTTAGCTCGTAAACTCTGGCGCCAAGTTTGTAAGCGTGACCAATTATTCGCTAACTGTAAACTAATCTGAAGGTATTCGGCGGGCGTGTGAGCGATTAATTCTGGTAGTCCAACCGTCGTTAAAATACTGAGTCCCATTCGGGCTACATGCGTCTTTCCAACCAAGGTTACTACCGGCACCCCCATCCATAAAGTTTCACAAGTGGTGGTGGCTCCATTGTAGGGAAAACTGTCTAGGGCAATATCAACTTGACTATAGCTATGGAAATGCTCAGTGACGGTATCAGCATGACCAATCAAAGTCAATCGTGTTGCGGGTATCCCCAAGTTTATTAGACGGTCTTTGGCGAGTGAACGAGTGCCGGCATCATTTAAACTTTTGGCTTTAATCAGTAAATGCGCTGTCGGTAGCGCGTTGAGGAGTTGTACCCATAATTCAATCAGCGGTGAACTTAATTTAGCGTAATTGTTAAATGAGCCAAAAGTAATATAACCGTGACGCAATGCCGGTGGCTCTGCACTGACCGGTGGGCTGGTGGGCTCTGGGGAATAGCAAAAGTAACTCATTGACATTCTTATTAATTGTTCGGAACTGACTGACTCAGCAGTACCTATCGGGTCGGCATAAGCATCGGTGATTCGATAATCGATGGTGGATAAACCGGTGGTGCCAGAGTAGCCTAAGTAAGTTATTTGCACGGGCGCTGGTTGTTGGATAAACACGGGCAGTCGATTGCCGGCAGTATGTCCTGCTAAGTCAATCAGAAGGTCAATCTGGTCTTGTTGAATCTGGGCGACTAATTGTTCATCCGAGAGTGATTCACAAGGTAGAAAGTGGTCAACGTAAGTTTGTAGTCGATTGGTCACTTCGTCAAATTGCGAGTGGTTGTAATAGCAGAATATTTCAAATTGTTGACGGTCATGGTGAGTCAGTATAGCTTCAATGAAATAGGCGACCGAGTGACGTTTGAAATCGGGGGAGACGTAGCCAATTTTTAGCCTAGCCGTTGGAGTACGGAATTTATTTCGTGGCGTCACCTCACGGAGTGAATTTCGTGCTTCAACTGTTGATTCAAATTGGCGATGGGCGGCAAATAATTTTACGGGGTCGTCATCGGGTAAATAATTTAAGCACATCAATAAGTTGCTGTGAGCTTTGGGATAACGTGGTTGAATCCGCAGGGCTTGTTGAAAATGGGTCAGGGCTTCGGCCAGGCGATGTTGCAAATAAAGCTCTTTGCCTAAGTTATTGTGACTCAGGTGGTCGTCTGGAAAGAGGGTAAGGGCTTGTTGGTAGCAGGCAATGGTTTCCGTAATGCGATTTTGTGTGCTCAACATGATGCCTAAATTGCTATGCAAATAGGGTTCCGCCGGATTCATCTGCCTGGCTTGTTGGAGTAATTCAATTCCCGCCGAAGGTTGCCCGATTTGGTAGGTTATCAGTCCTTTTAAATGTAATGCCCCACTGTGTTGCGGTTGCGTGGTGAGCACTTGTGTGCAAATCGCCTCGGCGGCGGCGAAATTACCGGCTTGGTGGTATTGCCAGGCTCGGTTAATCCAGTGGTGAGATTCAGATTTGACAACTTTTTGAAAGTG
>DZAL01000022.1:38762-45643 GCA_022729575.1 Thiomargarita sp. | reverse complement strand
GTCAAATCTTACTGGGGGCTCAGATTTGACAACTTTTTGAAAGTGGTCAAATCTTACTGGGGGCTCAGATTTGACAACTTTTTGAAAGTGGTCAAATCTTGGGGTCAAAACGTCAGATTTGACAACTTTTTGAAAGTTGTCAAATCTTACTGGGGGCTCAGATTTGACAACTTTTTGAAAGTTGTCAAATCTTGGGGTCAAAACGTCAGATTTGACAACTTTTTGAAAGTTGTCAAATCTTAATTCACACCAACGAGTCCAAACTTGACGATAAATCGTTTCTAACTGATGGGTAAACGTAACACCGTCCAGTAATGGTGAGGATTGTAGTCGAGTACGCAGAGTTTGTCGTAATTCTTGTAAAGAATCCAATTGCGAGGAGCGTTGGACTGCGATTTGGATATATTCGGTTGGGGTGTAGGCAATCCAGTCAGTCAATCCCACTGTACTTAAAATACTGAGTCCCATCCGGGAAGTATGTCTGGTGCCGACTAAAGTGATGACGGGGATTCCCATCCATATTGCTTCACAGGTGGTGGTTGCGCCATTATAAGGAAAACTGTCGAGGGCTATATCTATTTGGTGATAAAGTTGCAGGTGTGATTCGGTGTTGGGAATATAAGGGGATAATATCAAGCGGTCGGGTGAAATTCCCAAGTCGGCGAATTGTTGTTGGAGTCGAATACGAATAGGCAAGTCGTCTAAGGCTTGGGTTTTTATCAGTAATTTGGCTTGGGGCAAAGCCCGCAAGAGTTGTCCCCAGAGGGAAACAATTTCGGGACTTAATTTGCCCAGGTGGTTAAAGCTACCAAAGGTGAGATAGCCATTAGTTTTAGCGGGTAGGTCATTGACCGGCGGTGCCGACTCGTAAGGACGATAGCAGAAATAACTGGGGGACATTCGCAATAAAGTCTCACTGCTAAAGGCTTCGGCTATTCCAACTGGCTCGACATAATTATCGGTGATACGATAGTCTATGGTCGCCACGCCCGTAGTATCAGAGTAGCCTAAATAGCTGATTTGAATCGGTGCGGGTTGGCGAGCCAACGTGAGGAGACGATTTTTGCTAAAATGGCCGGCGAGGTCAATTAAAATATCAATGCCATCTTGACGAATCTGGGCGACTAACTGTGCTTCAGTGAGGTCTTCACAAGGCGTAAATTGGTGAGCATAGCTTTGTAATCGTTGGGTGACTTCGTCGGTCAAGCTGTTATTGTGGTAACAGCATATTTCAAACTGTGACTGGTCATGGTGAGCCAGTATGGCTTCAATAAAATAGGCGACCGAGTGTCTATGAAAATCCCCTGAGAGGTAGCCAATTTTTAAGCGACGTTGCGGGGTTGGGTCGTTAGTGGGGGTAGTCAGAGTGGCGGTTAGAGGGACCACATATTGTTGATTAAATTGTTGATGTTTGGCAAAAATAGTGGCGTTATCATATTGATTCGAGTAATGTAGGGCAAAGAGTAGGTTACTGAAGGCAATTACAAAGGAGGGGTCGATGGTGAGGGCCCGGTCAAAACACTTTAGTCCGGCTTCGACTTCCCCAATAATTAGATATGCCATTCCCAAATTATTATACGCTTTGACAAAATTGGAATCTAACGCCAAAGCGCGTTGAAAACTAGCGAGTGCTTGAGTAAACTGACCTCGGCTGACTAACAGATTACCTAAATTATAGTGCGTCTCTACCTGGGAGGGATTTAACGCTAGGGCTTGTTGATAGCATACGGTAGCGGATTCCAATTGATGTTGCTGATACCAAGTCATCCCTAAATTGTTATAAACTTGAGATAATTGCGGATTGAGTGCCAACGCGCGTTGGTAGTAATTTACGGCTTCGGCGAATTGTTTCTGGTCACGACAAATATCGCCTAAATTCTGATAGGACTCGGCATGGTTGGGCTGAAAAGTTAAGATTTGTTGCCAACAAGCTCTGGCCGCTGAAATCAGTTGGGCACGGTCTTTGGATTGGTCCAAATCTGAAGATTTGGACTCCAAGTTTAAAGTCAATCCCAAATTATGATAAGCCGCTACAAAATGGGGTTGCCATTGCAAGGCGGTTTGAAAGCACGCCACGGCCTCGGATAACTTTCCCATCTCCTTCAGCGTGGCTCCCCAATTATTGTAAGCCTCGGCAAATTGCGGCTGTAATTTAATCGCTTGTTGAAAGCACGCTATGGCTTCATCGAAACGTGTTAATTCGCTGAAAATATTACCTAAATTATTATGAAATTTGGCAACATTAGGGGCTAATTTTAGCGCACGTTGATAATGTGGTAACGCCTGGGTTAATTGACCTTGCTGATAGCAAACGTTGCCGAGATTATGCCAAATATTGGCATCTTGAGGCGCGAGTTTAGCCGCTGTTTGTAACGTTTGGTAGGCCGCAATAAATTCTCCTTGGTCAAGCCAGACCATTCCCAAGTTGCTATGATAATTAGCGATTTTGGGATTGAGGCGAATCGCTTTTTTAATCAGTTTTACTGCCAACGCATAATCATGACGAGCCTGAGCAATCAGACCCAACAAATGATGAATCTCACTGTTACGTGGGTCGATTTGCAAGAGTGTACGATAAAGAGTCTCCGCCAGCGCTAATTGACCCTGTTGGTGATATTGCACCGCTTGCTGTAATTGTTGCGAAAAATTTATGGATTGAAATTGAGAAGACATCATAGATTACCTAGATTTAACCTAAAGTAAGTGTAGGGTGGGCAAGTGTTTATTTGCCCACCGAACTACACAAACTTTTTTAAAGGTGGTGGGCAACGATAAACCTGTTGCCCACCCTACACAAACTAGATTTGACAACTTTTTTAAAGTTGTCAAATCTTTTACAATAGATTTGACAACTTTTTTAAAGTTGTCAAATCTTTTGCGGTACAATATTTGAGATAAATTTAGGATATTACAGAATCGTAATACTTATGAACAATTATATATATAATCATGCTTGTTTATTGCTTTAATACCTGGTTAAAATATACTCATTTGTATTTTCACCATGAGGGAAAATCAGCACCTATCTTAATTAATGCGTCTTCTATACCCTCGAAAGCGGATGCCCCACTTGCTAAGGCCATGCCTGTCGGTTATGATTGGGGTTTAGTAGTCAGTAGTTTAGCCTTACTATTGTTAGGATTAGTGATGATGGCTTCCGCATCGGCAAATATAGCACAAACCCACTTTGGTGAGCCATTATATTACTTTTGGCGACAATTAGGCACTGCCAGTATAGGACTCCTACTGGCATTAATAGTCTGGCAAATCCCAATCGTTTTATGGCAGAGTTGGAGTGTACGTCTATTGTTAAGCGGAATAATAATGTTATTTATAGTCCTAATTCCCGGTATAGGCCATGAAGTTAATGGGAGTATGCGCTGGTTAAAAATAGGGGGAATACAATTTCAGCCATCGGAATGGGTAAAATTATTGACTATATGGTATTTAGCGGGATACTTAGTCCGTCGTCCCAAAGAAATCCGTGAAACTGTCAAAGGATTTATCAAACCTATCGCCGTGGTTTGTTTAATGACCAGTTTATTGTTATTAGAGCCAGACTATGGTGCCGTTGTGGTATTATTTAGCACCGTGTTAGGGATGCTATTTTTAGCGGGAGTCCCCATGCGCCAATTTTGGTCATGGATTACCATCATCCTGATAGCATTGAGCGGACTGATGATATTGGCCCCCTATCGATTGACGCGATTGACCGCCTTTATGGATCCCTGGGCGGACCCCTTTAATAGTGGCTTTCAATTAACTCAAGCATTAATTGCTATTGGGCGCGGCGAATGGTTTGGCGTGGGGTTAGGGAATAGTGTGCAAAAATTGAGTTACTTACCAGAAGCACATACCGATTTTTTATTTGCTATTTTAGCTGAAGAATTAGGATTAATAGGAGTAGTGACCGTCATTGGATTATTTACCTGGTTAGTGCTCTCGGCCTTTGCTATCGCCATTCGAGCCGAAAGACAAGGGTTAGATTATGCCGCTTATATGGCTTATGGCATTGGACTAGAAATAGGAATACAAGCTAGTATTAATTTGGGAGTTAATATGGGGTTACTGCCGACTAAAGGCTTGACCTTACCATTAATGAGTTATGGCGGATCTAGTTTGATAATTACTGGAGTTATGTTGGCATTATTGTTGCGCGTCGACTATGAAACCAAAAATCAATAATTAAACATGATGACAAATACAACCATTAGCACACCTACTGTTAATCCCAAAATCCTCCTAATGGCAGGCGGCACCGGGGGACATGTCTTCCCGGCTTTAGCCATCGCCGAAGAATTGAGACGACGAGGAATAACCGTGTATTGGTTAGGCACTTCACGCGGTTTGGAAGCACGGGTAGTGCCCAATAAGGGATTTGACCTCCGTTATATTAGTATTAATGGCCTCCGCGGCAAGCGCCGGTTAAACCTAGTCACCGCCCCATTTAAAATCGCTATAGCGCTATGGCAATCGCTACGACTATTATGGACTTTACAACCAACCGCGGTGATTGGAATGGGCGGCTTTGTCACTGGACCTGGCGGTGTGGCCACTTGGTTAACGCGGACTCCACTACTAATCCATGAGCAAAATGCCATCGCCGGCTTAACCAATCGTTGGTTAGCACGAATTGCGGATGTAGTCATGACCGCATATCCTCGGACTTTTCCAACGCACTACCAAGCGGTGCATACGGGAAATCCGTTACGTGCTGACATCATGGCTATACCGGAAAAACTCGAGTTACATCAGCCATTACATATTTTAGTGATTGGAGGCAGTTTAGGCGCACAAGTACTCAATGAAACCATACCGCAAGCCTTATTAGATTTGACAACTTTTCGAAAGTTGTCAAATCTGGGGTCAAATCTGGAAATTGAAATCTGGCATCAAACCGGCGAGGCGCACTTGACAACAATGCAAAATGCTTACACTAATGCACCATATAGCGCCAAAATCGTCGCCTTCATTGAAAACATGGCCGAGGCTTATCAATGGGCGGACCTAGTGATATGCCGAGCCGGCGCCCTCACCATCAGTGAATTGGCACAAGCCGGAGTCGCCAGTATACTCATACCCTATCCACACGCCGTCGATGACCATCAAACGCGCAATGGAGAATATTTAGTCCAACAAGGTGCAGCCATGTTGTTGCCACAAACCGAATTGACCGCGGACAAACTCGCTAAAATAATCAGTGGATTAATACAAGCACCAGAGAAAATTATCAAAATGAGTCAAGCCGCACGGCAATGTGCAACCCCTCAAGCATTATCAAAAATAATTGAAATTTTAGAGTTGAATCTTAGATTTGACAACTCTTCGAGAGTTGTCAAATCTCGGCCATTCTGGGGACCTAGATAAACCATGACTATAAATACTAACGGCTACCGCAAAAATCCTCTACCTAAGCGAGGACGGCGTATACATTTTATCGGAATTGGAGGTGCCGGCATGGGCGGCATTGCCGAAGTTATGCACCATATCGGTTACGCCATCAGTGGCTCCGACCTGCAAAAAAATAGCATGACTCAACGGTTGGCCAGTTTAGGAATAAAAATCTTCATTGGCCACACCGCCGAGCACGTCTATGGCTGTGATGTCTGCGTCATTTCCAGCGCCGTGACCAACAATAACCCAGAAGTTCAAGCCGCCAGAGCACAACATATCCCGGTCATGCCCCGTGCGGAAATGTTAGGCGAATTAATGCGCTTCCGCCAAGGCATAGCCATTGCGGGCACCCATGGGAAAACCACCACGACCAGTTTAACCGCCAGTTTACTAGCCGAAGGGGGACTAGACCCGACCTTTGTCATCGGTGGCCGCTTAAACAGTGCCGGCACCCATGCCAGTTTAGGTGCAGGAGAATACTTGGTTGCCGAAGCCGATGAAAGTGATGCCTCTTTTTTATACCTAAAACCAGTCATGGCGGTAGTCACCAATATCGATGCCGACCACATGGAAACCTATCACCATGATTTTAACCAATTGCGGCAAACGTTTATTCAGTTTCTCCAACAACTGCCCTTTTACGGACTAGCTATCGTTTGCATTGATGATGCCGAAGTAAAAAATATTTTACCGCAACTCACTAAACCACTACTAACTTACGGTTTGTCGGACGAAGCTAATATTCGCGCCACTGCGATTAAACAAGTGCGAAGTCAAACACGCTTTAAGGTGTTAAACGACAACACTCCCTGGCTAGACATCACCCTGAATTTACCCGGCAAACACAATGTATGCAACGCCTTAGCAGCCATTGCCGTCGCCCATGAAGTCGGTATTTCCGATGCCGCCATTCGCCGCGCCCTGGCCGCTTTTCATGGTGTGGACCGCCGCTTTCAAACACAAGAACTCAACACCCCCAAGGGCCCAATTTTACTCATTGATGACTACGGCCATCATCCCCGTGAAATAGCCGCAGTATTTCAAGCTATACGAGACGGCTGGCCCGACCGACGGCTAATCACCCTCTTTCAACCACACCGCTATACGCGAACCCGAGACTTGTTTGGGGATTTTGTAGAAGTGTTGTCCCAGACCGATGTCTTAATACTACTGGAAGTATATGCCGCCGGTGAAGCTCCTATACCAGGCGCCGACGGGCAAACTTTATATGAAGCTATTTGCGCTCAACGCAGGGCTACTGATACCCTATTTGTACCACAAATATCACAAGTGCCAGAAACGCTAACACCCCTATTACAAAGCCATGACATTGTACTTTTACTCGGCGCTGGTAATATAGGCAATCTAGCAACCACTTTACCGAACCAACTGGAGAACTCTTGAGATTTGACAACTTTTCCAAAATTGAGATTTGACAACTTTTCGAAAGTTGTCAAATCTTGAGATTTGACAACTTTTCGAAAGTT
>DZAL01000022.1:37552-38662 GCA_022729575.1 Thiomargarita sp. | reverse complement strand
GTCAAATCTTGAACCCTTGAGATTTGACAACTTTTCGAAAGTTGTCAAATCTTGAACCCTTGAGATTTGACAACTTTTCGAAAGTTGTCAAATCTTGAGCTTAGGTTAATTTAAATTAATTATGCACAACTTACAAGGATTACGTGGCAAACTTCGCCAAAACGAACCACTGGCCAAACACACCACCTGGCGAATAGGCGGGTTATCAGAATGGTTTTATCAACCCGCAGATGTGTTAGACTTAGCCCATTTTCTACCACAAGTACCCTCAAACATCCCAGTATTTTGGATGGGTTTAGGGAGTAACTTACTGATACGAGACGGCGGAATCCCTGGCGTAGTTATACACACCGCAGGACTATTAAACACTTTGAAATTACTAGAAAACACCAATAAGGGAACTCAAATTTACCTTGAGGCAGGAGTGAGTTGCGCCAAACTAGCCCGCTTTGCGGCCCGACAAGGACTAAGTGGCAGCGAATTTCTAGCCGGCATCCCCGGCACCATCGGCGGCGCCTTAAAACTCAACGCCGGAGCCTGGGGCCAAAATATCTGGACTCTCGTCACCCAAGTAGAAACTTTAAACCGCCAAGGACAAAAACAACAACGCACTCCACAAGATTATGAAATAGGTTATCGTCAAGTACACCAAAAGGAAAGCAAATTACTACAACTGGAGTCCAAATCTTCAGATTTGGCAAGTGAATGGTTTACTGCCGCCACCCTGCAACTAACCCCAAATACCGCAGTGGCAGAAAATCAAGCTAAAATTAAAGCACTCCTACAGAAACGCAACGAAACGCAACCGATAGGGTTACCCAGTGGCGGCTCCGTATTTCGCAACCCCCCAGGTGACTACGCAGGACGCTTAATTGAACAAGCCGGCTGGAAAGGACGACATCTCGGAGGAGCTTATGTATCCGAAAAACACGCTAATTTTATTATCAGTCAAAAACATGCTACCGCTAAAGACATTGAAACCTTAATTGAAAATATTAGAGAATCTATACAAACTAAATACGGTATCAATCTAATACCAGAAGTACATATAGTTGGAATTTAATAATAATAACTTAACCCCAGATTTGACAACTTTCGAAAAGTTGTCAA
>DZAL01000022.1:35638-37452 GCA_022729575.1 Thiomargarita sp. | reverse complement strand
ATCTTAACTTGAACTCCAGATTTGACAACTTTCGAAAAGTTGTCAAATCTTAACTTGAACTCCAGATTTGACAACTTTCGAAAAGTTGTCAAATCTTAACTCATAAATCTTAACTTATAAAGAAACATGAACAACAACTTCGGCAAAGTAGCAGTCCTATACGGGGGAAAATCTTCAGAGCGAGAAATTTCCCTCCGCAGCGGCCAAGCCGTACTAAACTCACTATTACGCAGTAAAATAGACGCGGTCGGCATTGACACCGCCCAACCGCTTAATCAACTCCTAGAGGGACAATATGACCGAATATTCATCGCCCTACACGGCCGCGGCGGCGAAGACGGCACCATCCAAGGGCTACTAGAAAGCCTTAACCTCCCCTACACCGGTAGCAAAGTGCTAGGCTCCGCACTCGCCATGGACAAATATCGCACCAAATTAGTCTGGCAAGCCCTCGGCCTACCTACCGCCAAAGCTACCCTACTCACCGCCGATAGCGACTTTAACCAAATCATCACCCAACTGGGCCTGCCCCTCATGGTCAAACCCGCCTTGGAAGGCTCTAGCGTCGGCATCACCAAAGTCACACGCCCAGAAGACCTACCCATGGCCTGGCGCCAAGCCGCCCAAAACGGCAGCCCGGTCCTCGCAGAATATTACCTCAGTGGCCACGAATACACCGTTGCCATCCTAGAAGACCGCGCCTTACCCGTGATACGCCTAGAAACCCCCCGCGACTTCTACGACTACGAGGCCAAGTACACCGACCACCGCACCTCCTATATCTGCCCCTGCGGGCTTACCTCCACCGCCGAGCAATCACTACAAGACCTCGCCCGCCAGGCCTTCACCGCCGTCAACGGTCACGGCTGGGGACGCATAGACCTACGATGTGATGCCCAAGGAATGCCCTCACTATTAGAAGTCAATACTATCCCCGGCATGACCGACCATAGCCTAGTACCCATGGCCGCCAAAGCCGCCGGAATTAGTTTTGACCAATTAGTGCTCACCATACTCGCCACCGCATGAAAGAAGAAATCACCAAACTGAACCAAGAAGGAGTACGGAATTTATTCCGTTGGCACTCCCCCCTGGCCCCACGTTTGCCAAACTGGAAGGAGTACGGAATTTATTCCGCCGGCACCCTTACTCTCACCCTATTCAGTGGCATCCTGCTGATACTACTCGATCCTCACTCCCTCCCCTTGACCAAAATCCAAGTCAGCGGCATTCAACACGCCTCCCTAAAACAATTAACCACCACGCTCCAGGACCTAAGCAGAGGCAAAAACTTACTCATTCTCAATTTCAGCGACACCCGCCGTCGCCTACTCGCTACCCCCTGGGTCAAAGCCGCCAACATACAACTACGCTGGCCCAACACTCTACAAATTACCTTGCAAGAACACCAACCTTTGGCCCACTGGCAACCAGACCACATTCCAACCGACTCAATAACCTTGGACACTACCCTAGTCGCTACCGACGGTCAACTCTTCACGGTCCCCACCGTCCCGATGGAGCTACCTACTATCGTTGGGCCCGTTCAGCAACTCCCTGAAATTTTAAACCATTATCGCACATACACCTCTATTTTTCAAAACACCGGTTATCAAATAACTGAATTTAGAACCAATGCCCGACAAGCCACCACTATCACCTTAAATCATGGCCTCAAACTCCTCTTAGGACGCGGAAACCTAGCACCACGCCTACAACGAACCCTAAAACTTTTAAAAGTTACCCAGCAATTCACCAATTTACCAACAAAAACCACTATAAACCTAGATTTACGCTATACCAACGGCGGGGTC
>DZAL01000022.1:13025-35538 GCA_022729575.1 Thiomargarita sp. | reverse complement strand
GCCACAAAAAATGTTAGATTTGACAACTTTTCGAAAGTTGTCAAATCTGGGGTCGCCACAAAAAATGTTAGATTTGACAACTTTTCGAAAGTTGTCAAATCTGGGGTCGAAAATCGAGGTGACCGAGAACAATTATGACAACCAGAGATAAAAACTTAATAGTCGGCTTAGATATTGGGACTTCAAAAGTTGTTGCCATCGTCGGCGAAGCCATACCAGACCATAATGAAGTAGAAATTGTCGGCATCGGACAACACCCCTCGCGTGGCTTAAAGAAAGGAGTCGTGGTTAATATAGAATCCACCATTCATTCTATCCAACGCGCCGTTGAAGAAGCCGAATTAATGTCCGGTTGTGAAATACACTCCGCCTACACCGGTATTGCCGGCAGTCATATTCGAAGCATGAATTCTCATGGCATAGTCGCCATCCGGGATAAGGAAGTCACCCAAGACGATATTGACCGCGTCATTGATGCCGCCCGCGCCGTGGCTATCCCCGCTGATCAGCGCATTATTCATATATTGCCGCAAGAGTTTATTATAGATAATCAAGAAGGGATACGGGAGCCGATTGGGATGTCGGGGGTACGGTTGGAGGCCAAAGTGCATTTGGTCACTGGGGCCGTCAGTGCCTCCCAGAATATTGTGAAATGTATACGGTCGTGTAATTTGGAAGTTGATGACATGATATTAGAGCAATTGGCCTCCAGTGAGGCGGTGCTTACTGATGATGAGAAAGATTTAGGGGTATGCTTATTAGATATTGGTGGGGGTACTACGGATATAGCGATATTTACGGAAGGTTCGATTCGTCACACGGCGGTGATACCGATAGCCGGGGACCAGGTGACGAATGATATTGCGGTGGCGATGCGCACCCCGACGCAATATGCGGAAGAGATAAAGATAAAGTATGCCTGTGCGTTAGCGCAACTGACTAATGAGGATGAGATGATAGAAGTGCCTAGTGTTGGGGCCAGGCCACCGCGATATTTGGCACGGGAGACTTTAGCCGAAGTGGTAGAGCCGCGTTATGAGGAGTTATTCACGTTAGTACAGGCGGTGTTACGACGCAGTGGTTATGAGGATTTGATAGCGGCTGGAGTGGTGTTGACAGGTGGCAGTGCCAAAATGGAGGGGGTCGTTGAGTTAGCCGAGCGAGTATTCAAAATGCCAGTACGGGTCGGTTATCCTAAACGGGTGACGGGGTTAATAGATGTAGTGCGTAATCCGATACATGCCACCGGGGTTGGGTTGTTATTATTTGGGAATAAACATCGGCATGAGCGAATGTCGGACCTAGGCGCGGGAAGTGGCCCGGTCAAGGGTCTAGTCGGACGAGTAAAGAATTGGTTTCAAGGGTTTTAATAGCAATTAATTCTTAAGTTCTTAATTTACTTAGGGAGAATTACCAATGCCATTTGAATTAATGGACACTTATAGTCAAAATGCAGTTATTAAGGTTATCGGAGTCGGTGGCGGCGGCGGTAATGCCGTTGAACACATGCTCAAAGGAAATATTGAGGGAGTGGAATTTATTTGTGCTAATACCGATGCCCAAGCCCTCAAAAATTCCTCCGCCAAAACTATTTTACAACTGGGTACTGATATTACTAAAGGATTGGGCGCGGGAGCTAATCCTGAAGTCGGTCAACAATCCGCCTTGGAAGACCGTGAACGAATTATGAGCGTTTTGGAAGGCACCGATATGGTCTTTATTACCGCCGGGATGGGCGGTGGTACCGGTACCGGTGCCGCTCCGGTCGTGGCTCAAGTCGCTAAAGAATTAGGCGTGTTAACCGTCGCGGTAGTCACTCGTCCGTTTCCGTTTGAAGGTAGAAAACGTAGTGCCATGGCCGAGCAGGGTATTAAAGAGTTATCTCAACATGTGGATTCACTGATTATCATACCCAATGAGAAGTTATTACCAGTATTGGGACGAGATACTACTTTGTTGGATGCCTTCAAGGCGGCCAACGATATTCTTTATCGCGCGGTTCAAGGTATTTGTGAATTAATTACTCGTCCAGGTTTGATAAATGTAGATTTTGCTGATGTCAAAACCGTGATGCAAGAAATGGGCATGGCGATGATGGGCACTGGCTATGCTAAGGGGGAAGGACGTGCGCGGAAAGCGGCGTTAGAGGCCATTTCTAGTCCGTTGTTGGAAGACATCGATTTGTCTGGGGCGCGTGGTATTTTGGTTAATATGACGGCTGGTACTGATTTAAGTATCGGTGAATTTGAAGAAATGGGAGACGTGATTGAAGAATTTTCTTCAGAGAATGCGACCGTGGTGGTAGGTACGGTGCTGGATCCAGAGATGGCGGAAGAGCTAAGAGTGACGGTCATCGCGACCGGCGTAGGTTTAACCACCAATAAGGCGAAAGAGCAATCACAACCAGAACGAGAGCGTCAGCCGACGATGAAAGTGGTGCCAAAGCCAGTGGCGGTTAAACCGACTAAACTTAGTGATTATAAAGATTTTGATAAACCCACGGTGACACGGTTACATCAGGGGAGTAGTAAAGACCTTCCTGACCGTAGTTTAAATGTCAACGACCACCATGATTCACATAGTGGGGATTATTTGGATATTCCCGCTTTTCTGCGGCGACAGGCCGATTAATCTTAATTTTCTTAATTAGCTTAATTAGCTTAATTAATCTATCATACCATCGGCAATGAGGTCCCGTGTGATACTTTTGATAATAAGGCCCCCAACTAATAGAAGAAAATCAAAAAATTGTCAAATGACATTAGACAAGTGGTATATGATTTGCCTTATCTTTCAATCAAACCTTTGTCGTTTTAGTGGAATAACTGCGAAAATGCTAAATGTAATCAGTAAAGTTAGTAGTAGTTGTAGGTTGGAGTGAGCGCCAGCGAACTCCAACAAAGGCTCGGCTAAAGGGAGTACACCTGGGGTACGTCCACAGAGACTAATTTTCAGTAAGCTGTTAAGCAGTGCTAACATGTTAATTTCATAATCGTTTAAGATTTCATTTCTCTCATAACGACAAACTGCGAAACCATAACAGAGAGACCGTAAAGAATGATAAAACAACGTACCTTAAAAAATGTAATTAAAGCCACAGGTGTTGGCTTGCACTCTGGTGAAAAAGTTTATTTAACCTTAAGACCTGCGTCTATAAACACTGGCATCATTTTCAGACGCATCGATTTGACCATACCAGTAGCCATTAAAGCGCTGGCTGAAAACGTTGGGGACACTCGCTTATCAACTTCTCTAGTTAAAGACCAAGTAAAAATCTCCACGGTTGAACATTTGCTGTCAGCTTTAGCAGGATTAGGCATTGATAATGCTTATATTGATGTAAGTGCACCGGAAGTACCCATTATGGATGGTAGTGCAGGACCTTTCGTTTTTCTAATTCAATCAGCGGGCATTGAGGAACAATCTGCACCTAAACGTTATATCCGAATTAAACGTTTCGTTCAGGTACAACAAGGAGATAAATGGGCACGATTTGAACCATTTAACGGCTTCAAAGTGAGTTTCAAAATCGAATTTGACCACCCAGTATTTAAACGGCACAGTCAATTTGCGGAAATTGATTTCTCGAAAACTTCATTCGTCAAAGAAGTTAGTCGGGCCCGTACTTTTGGCTTTATGCGCGACTTAGAATTGTTACGAGAAAATAATTTAGCACTGGGAGGCAACCTAGATAATGCCATCGTCATGGATGATTACCGTATTCTTAACGAGGACGGTCTCCGGTACGAAGACGAATTTGTTAAACACAAAGTGCTGGATGCCATTGGTGATTTATACCTGCTAGGATATGGATTAATCGGCGCTTTTAGTGGCCACAAATCAGGACATGAACTAAATAACTTACTACTACGAAAACTCTTAGCTAATCAATCAGCTTGGGAATTAGTCAGTGCCGAAGACCACGCCATCAATCTTCCCTCTTTTGGGAACTTACAACAACCGGTCCTAGTGCCTAGTGTGTAAAGAAAATAGACTCCCCTCCTTGGCCAAGCTGGGTAAGACCACTTAACGCTGAGGACGAACTTTAACCACAATTTTTTCAAAAGGAGGTATTTTACTATCACGTTGCCACTGAGTGAGCAAATCCGGTACTAGATACCGTAAGCGAGTGGCCCATAATGCACTGTCAGTATGTATCACCAGAATTTTATCGCGGAGGTTAGCTATGTAACAATGTTGATTCAATGGAGCGGGTAAATCACCCTGCAACACCTGCTGAAGCTGTTGAATAAATTGACCATGTTGATGTAGTTGATATAATACGTTAGTTGGGTGGGACATCAGTTGGCTGAAATTTTTCATAGGTGTTAATATTTTATTACTATATAAGAGAGAGAGAACTATCATGTATATTATCGTTGTAAAGCAAAATTTTATAAAGACTTGTTATCAACACGTAGCTCGCACCATTGTCGTACCAAGCATAGCCGCGTTTCTGCTATTGTTAGCAGGTGTACCTTACGCGGCCTACGACTATAGCAAAAGCCATCAAGCTAAATCCACTCGTAATGCGGAGAGATGGATGAATATGCGACGTGGTGTCAATGAGGTTGCTAACCGTCCCTCGCTCACGGGCCGTTCATCTGAAGTAAATTTAGATACCATCTCCGCTCAACTGCAATCGCAAGCCTCGCGCTTAAATATTCGCGGTAAGCAATTACTTTCCCGACAACGGGGTGACAGTTTAAGTTGGGAAGAAATTATTGCCCAAGATAGCGGCGCTAGCTCCAAACAAAAGCAAGCCATCTCCCAACGTTTGGCTAAATCAGCCCCTATCAGACAGGTGGTGAAACTATCTCCTAACAGCAGTTTAACTTCGGTCTCCGAAGACGATTTAAGCGACGAGGAAGACTCGCTGATAGAAAATATAGTCCTGAATCATCGTTCAGGACTCCAGCGATTTCCAGCAGGGTGGCCAGCGAAAGTTGGCTATGTATCTTCCAACTATGGCTGGCGGGGCCGTCGTATGCACAAAGGGATTGATATTGCCGTTAAGCATGGCTCCCAAGTGTTAGCCGTTGAAGATGGTACCGTTACTTATGCTGGTATGAAGCGGGGTTATGGCAATATCGTCATAGTTAAGCATAGCGATACCTATTCCACTCGTTATGCGCATAATTCCAAAAACTTAGTTTCGGTGGGTGACTTCGTAAAAAAAGGTGCACCGGTCAGTCTAGCCGGTGCCACCGGCCGAGCTACGGGTGTACATATTCACTTTGAAATCAGACAACTCGAAGTTGCAATTAACCCCACCACTTATCTAAGTGTCATTGGCCGACTAAAATTATCTGATAACATCAGACTAGCCAATCGTTAACCACCCTCAATCATCGTGGGCTACCTAGAGATTTGACAACATTAAAATCAATGTTGTCAAATCTTTGTCAACCACCCCCTGCCCCTCCCCTTGTTAAGGAGGGGAGTGGTTCCTGTTCTTTCAATTTTACTGCCTCCAGTGTTCTTACTTAAAGTATAACTCCGACCACCATGAATATCAACATTATAAAGAAAATCTTCGGTAGCCGCAATGACCGACTGATTAAACGCATGTCTAAATCGGTTAACCTGATTAACTCCTTAGAATCCTCTATGCAATCCCTGAGTGACCAGGCTCTGGCTGCCAAAACCATAGAGTATCGTGAACGACTAGATCGCGAAGAACCCCTAGATAATCTCTTACCAGAAGCCTTTGCCACGGTGCGTGAAGCGGCCCGCCGCACCCTCAATATGCGCCATTTTGATGTCCAACTGATTGGTGGCATAGTGTTACATCAAGGCCAAATCGCGGAAATGCGCACCGGCGAAGGTAAAACCCTAGTCGCCACGTTACCGGTCTATCTTAACGCGCTTCCCGGTAAAGGAGTCCATGTCATCACCGTCAACGACTATCTGGCGCGTCGGGATGCGGAATGGATGGGTCAAATCTATCACTTTTTAGGTCTAACCGTGGGTGTCACCATCGCCGGGCTGTCTAATGAGCAAAAACGTGCCTCCTATAGCTCCGATGTCTCCTACGGCACCAACAATGAATTTGGCTTTGACTACCTCCGCGATAACATGGCCTTTGGGGTGCAAGACCGGATGCAACGCCCCTTACATTATGCCATCGTCGACGAAGTGGATTCCATCCTGATTGACGAAGCGCGGACTCCGCTAATTATTTCCGGGCCTACCGATGACAATTCCGATTTATATCGTCTCATCGATGAAATTGTACCTAACCTCAAACCCCAGGCCCGGGCCCCTAAAACCGACGATGAAGTAGAAGTGCCTGGCGATTTCTATGTCGACGAAAAAGGTCGTCAGGTAGTCCTAAGTGACGAAGGTCATCAACACGTTGAGGAGTTACTGACTAAGGCCGGTATTTTAAAACCCAACAGCAGCTTATATGACCCGGCCAATATTATGTTAATGCACCATATCAGTGCTGCTTTACGGGCGCATAAGCTATTCCAACGCAACGTCGATTATATTGTCACTAATAACCAAATTGTCATTGTCGATGAATTTACCGGGCGCACGATGCCGGGGCGACGTTGGTCTGAGGGCTTACATCAAGCGATTGAAGCGCGTGAAGGAGTAGCCATTCAAAATGAAAATCAAACCTTGGCGGGAATTACTTTCCAAAATCTGTTCCGGCTGTATAAAAAACTGTCTGGGATGACCGGCACCGCGGATACTGAGGCTTATGAATTTCAACAAATTTATGGTTTAGAAGTGGTGGTCATTCCCACCCATCATCCGATGATTCGCGATGACAAAGCGGATTTGGTCTTTTTAACTGCTAAGGAAAAGTATCGTGCCATCCTGGAAGACATACGAGACTGTCGGGCCCGCGGTCAACCGGTATTAGTGGGGACCGCTTCGATTGAAAATTCGGAAACGCTCGCCACCATGTTGCAACAAGAAAATATTCTCCATCAAGTGTTGAACGCCAAATTCCATGAGCATGAGGCGATGATTATTGCGCAAGCCGGTCGTCCTGGTGCAGTGACCATTGCTACCAATATGGCGGGTCGTGGCACTGATATTGTCTTAGGCGGCAATGTGGAAGGTGAAATTAAACAACTGGGTCCTGATTTACCGGCGGCCGAAGCGGCTCGCTTGCGAGAGGAATGGCAACGTCGCCATGAAGCAGTGATTAAGAGCGGCGGTTTGCATATCATTGGTACGGAGCGACATGAATCCCGGCGAATTGACAACCAGTTACGCGGTCGGTCGGGCCGTCAAGGTGACCCTGGGTCTAGTCGGTTTTATTTGTCCTTGGAAGACAGCCTCATGCGCATTTTTGCCTCCGAGCGGGTATCGGGATTAATGCAGAAATTGGGGATGCCAGAAGGAGAAGCGATTGAGCATCGTTGGGTGACGAAAGCCATTGAAAATGCACAACGTAAAGTGGAAGGGCGTAATTTTGATATTCGTAAACAGTTATTGGAATATGATGACATTGCCAATGACCAACGCAAGATTATTTATGAGCAACGTAGCGAGTTAATGGAGAGTGAATCGATTGCGGATACCATTAAAGTGATTCGCCAAGATGTGGTCAACGACATCATTAATGCTTACATTTCTCCCAATAGTCTGGAAGAGTTATGGAATATTCCTAATTTAGAAACCGCGGTGGCCGAAAAATTTTCGGTCAAGTTACCGATTGCACAGTGGTTGCAAGAAGATAGCAGTCTACATGAACAATTGTTACGCCAAAAAATCCTTGAAATTTTAACTGAGAGTTATGAACTTAAGGAGAAAAAATTTGGTGACAAAGTGGTGCGTCACTTAGAAAAAGTGGTGATGCTACAGGTGCTTGATACGCATTGGAAAGAGCATCTGGCGGCGATGGATTATTTGCGCCAGGGGATTCATTTGCGCGGTATTGCCCAAAAGAATCCCAAGTATGAGTTTAAACGCGAAGCGTTTCAAATGTTCCAAACTTTATTGGAGCAGATTAAACAAGAAGTGATTGAAACTTTGCATAAAGTAGAAATTCGTACTCAAGAGGAAGTGGCAGCCGTGGAGGCGCAAGAAGAGCAACGACGGCAAGCGCAAGCATTGCAATATCAACATAGCAGTTTGGGGGTCTTTGGAGGAGCGGCTGAAAATATGCCGCAGGACCGTGGGGATGCCACTCCAGTAGCGCCACGTCCGTATGTGCGTCCAGAACGAAAAGTTGGCCGCAATGAGCTTTGTCCCTGTGGCTCTGGCAAGAAGTTTAAACATTGCCATGGCAAATTAGATTGAACTTAGAGTTGACAACTTAGAGTTGACAACTTTTCGAAAGTTGTCAACTCTGGGGGTGGTAAATTTAAATTTAGAGTTGACAACTTAGACTTGACAACTTTTCGAAAGTTGTCAACTCTGGGGGTGGTAAATTTAAATTTAGAGTTGACAACTTAGAGTTGACAACTTCTCGAAAGTTGTCAACTCTGGGGGGGGTAAATTTAAATTTAGAGTTGACAACTTAGAGTTGACAACTTTTCGAAAGTTGTCAACTCTGGGGGGGTAAATTTAAATTTAGAGTTGACAACTTTTGGAAAGTTGTCAAATCTGGGATCAACTCTGGATTACTAAAGGAAATTTTATGAACCTATTTAACAACCAACCGTCTCTACTGAAATCCAATTTAACACCAGTGCTGATCTGGGATTGGCCAATTCGAATATTTCATTGGAGTCTGGTAGCGTTAGTGATTGTGCTGTGGGCGACCAGTCAATCAAATATTTACTACGATATTGATTTACATATTTATGGCGGCTATGCAGTGTTAACGTTACTGCTGTTTCGCTTAATGTGGGGAGTGGTTGGTAGTCACCACGCTTGTTTTAACAATTTCGTGTGCGGCATTCGGTCGTCAATATCTTATGTACAAGGATTATTTTCGCATCCTCAGACTGGAGACACGCCAAATTATTTGGGTCATAACCCATTAGGTGGATGGTCGGTGTTATTCTTGCTCACTGTCTTATTAATAGAGACTGGCACCGGCTTATTTGCTACTGATGATATTATTACCGAAGGTCCGCTATATAGTTGGGTAGCATCAGAAGTTGCCAGAGTTTTGACGACTATTCATCGATTAGGTTTTTTTTGGGTACTACTGCCGCTGATCACTTTACATATTACGGCTATTTTATTTTATTTGATAGTGAAACGAGAGAATTTGGTGAGACCAATGGTGACAGGATATAAATGGCTACCCCCAGAAGTTTCCACGCCACCTGTGGCCAGTTTATGCCAAGCATTGATAGTATTAGAAATAGCGGCGGGAATGGTTTATTTATTGGTATTTGTGCAGTGGTAACGGTTAGATTTAGATTTGACAACTTTAAAACAGTTAGAACTAGATTTGACAACTTTAAAAAAGTTGTCAAATCTTAGATTCTTAATCTTGCTTATAATCTTCGTGGCAGCTTTTGCACGCCTTGCCAGTTTCCGCAAATTGCGCTTTCACTTCTTCCACCGTGGTAGCGGTTTTCGCTATTTCAGCCAATTTAGTGGTTTGCTCTTGCAGTTTATCCATACCTTCCTTAAACTTGTCCCATTCTTTCCAAACCGCTGGTTTGGCTTCGGTATGATAACCTTTCTCCGAGCCTTTCACTTCAAAACCTTCCATCACCAGTTTACTGGAAAAACTGACTTTGTCGGCTTTATCGGCAAACACTTTAGCATCAAACGGCATTTCTCCTTTGACCATCGCGCCCATGGCACCAAAATTCCATGCCATCACCTCAAATCCTGCTTGACGATACTTAACGGCCTTTTCGGCTAAAGATGGTTCTTTGCCAGCCGTCACCGTACTACTAAATCCCAATACTAATGAAGCAACTATACTAATTTTAAGTAATTTATTCATTCATTGACCTCTGGTTTGATAAGTATTTAAAATATTCAGGTATTTATTGTAACACAAAAGATTTGACAACTTTGGAAAAGTTGTCAAATCTATCCATTGAAATCTATTAATTATTTGTAATTTTTAGAATTTATGCCAAACTCTCTGAAAATATTTAAAATATAGAAAATAATTAATTACCCCCTTGCTTTATTATTTAGATTCCGCTATTATTTAAAAGCATTGAAGAGCGAATACAAATTTTTTATTTCAATAATGGTTGACATTAGAAAAAAATTCTGTATAATCTAAAAAACATTGCAAAGATTAAATCTAAAAAAATCTTGCTAAAGATTTTGACAACTTTCGAAAAAGTTGTCAAGTCTGAAACGAAGATTTTGACAACTTTTAGAAAAGTTGTCAAATCTAAAAAAGTTAGACTTAACGGGGTGTAGCGCAGCCTGGTAGCGCACCTGCTTTGGGAGCAGGCTGTCGGGGGTTCGAATCCCTCCACCCCGACCAATTTCCATTCTTCTGCACGCTTAACTCTGCGCCCGTAGCTCATTAGGATAGAGCATCGGCCTTCTAAGTTTTTGGACCCCTCCCGGTAAACAGGAATCGCGAGGGTGCATGGTGCTATATCGGTGAAACCTTTCAACTGGCAATACCGAGGGAACCTAATGAATAGTGAAGGGGTAAATCACTAGCGGATTGACCGGTAACTATTCTCCTAAATCACTAAAGAGGAAGGGCTCCGTAGAGACTATACGCACCAAGCCTGAGAAGGCTAAGATATAGTCCAGACCACAAACAACTGAATACGGTTGGTAGCGAAAGCTATAGTGGGATGAAGCCGAGGGTAGCAGGTTCAAGTCCTGCCGGGCGTACCAATTCCTTAAGTGGTGGGCATAGCTCAGGTGGTAGAGCTCCGGATTGTGGTTCCGGTGGTCGTGGGTTCAAGTCCCACTGTTCACCCCATTCCTTTATTATTTTCACTGATAGTTGCTACACTCTTAAAAAATCGCAAAACTTAGGGCTGACTAGTTAGGGTGGCTCCTGGTTTCATTGCCCATTGGAGAAATTTAGCAACGATGTCTGTCTCATCATCCCCTTATAATTTTCGAGTTGACATTAGAACACAATATGTCAGTGAGCAATCTAGCCCTGAACATAATCGCTATGTGTTTGCCTATACTATTACTATCCATAATACTGGCACTCAATCCGCTAAATTAGTGAGTCGCCTTTGGCGTATTACCGATGGTCATGGCAAAATACATGAAGTGAGCGGTCAAGTCTCTACCACGAAGCGTCCTCCTTATTTACGACCTGGCGAAGGCTTTCAGTCCACCGAGGCGGCTATGATTACGACTCCGGTGGCGATTATGCAAGGTAGTTATCAGATGATGACCGATGAAGGACATTCATTTAACGCCGAAATTCCCCCCTTTAGTCTGTCTTTACCTCATACTTTACATTAAAAAAATTCTCATTTTTCGCGGATACCCTATTGAACAAAGGACGACTTTCATGTGTTTAGGCATTCCTATGCAAATTGTTGAAATCAACGGCTTCAATGCACGTTGCACGGCTAAAGGAGTAGAAAGAGAGGTTAATTTATTTATGTTGCAACATGAAGTGGTTGAAATAGGTGATTTTGTGATGGTACATGTTGGTTATGCGATTGAACAGATGTCTCCTCAAGAAGCGCATTCTACTTGGGAGTTGTTTGACCAGTTATTGGCCGCTGAAGCAACCGAAAGGCAGATTTGACAACTTTCGAACAGTGGTCAAATCTTCTTCCATGAGGAGGGTATGTCACCCGCATTTCATCAGTACCTCCTATTGAGAGGCCCGAGGGATACCTCCCCTCTACGTGTTATTCCTTTAAAGATAATTATGATAACTTACATTAAAATCAATGGGTTTAAGTCTTTTCATAACTTTGAAATGGAGTTTACACCGTTTACGGTGATTGCCGGTGCCAATGCTTCTGGAAAAAGTAATTTGTTTGATGCTTTACAACTGTTAGCGCGGTTAGCCGAAACCGATAATCTGAAAAGAGCGTTTACCGAACAGCGTGGAGAGTTTATAGAACTATTCACCCAGTATGGTGATAATAGCTATGCGCCTGAAATACACTTTTTGATTGATATGTTGGTCAATCGCAAAGTCAAAGATGCTTGGGGTAATGAAGCCGAATTGAAATATACCAGATTGAGATATGAACTAAAAATTAAGCGATATACCAATTCCTCGGGTCTTGAGGATTTAGCCGTCACCTATGAACAATTAGAGAAATTAAATCATCAGGAGGATAAGTGGATCAAACTCATTCCCAAGCAGAATATTGGCCTGTGGCGACCCAAAGTAGTCACTGGCAAAAGAGGTATACCCTATATACAAACCACCACTGAACACGATGTCCTCACGGTGTTGGTGCCTCAAGATGGTGTACAAGGTGGGAACAAAAGACATTTTCCTCTTAATAACGCCACCCGGACCGTATTAAGTAGTTTTGATACTATTGATTTTCCGCATGTATTGGCGGCCAAAGAGGAGATGAAAAGCTGGAAATTTTTACAACTGAATCCTGAAGATTTGCGTCAACCTACCAGCAAACGCAGTGGTGGAGATACCATCACGCCCAGTGGCAAGAATTTAGCAGCGACTTTGTATCGAATCCAGCAGACCGATTCATACAGTTTGGTAGAAATTTCTAGGAAATTAAATAGTTTCCTGCCTAGTTTTACCGAGGTTTCCGTCATCGAAGATAACGAAAATAAACAATATGTGATAAAACTCCAAGATGCGGATAAGAAGGAGTTTTCTTCAAGGGTATTGTCCGAAGGGACCTTGCGGATATTGGCATTATGCATTCTGGAACAAGATGATAAACACACTGGTTTGTTATGTTTTGAAGAACCGGAAAATGGCATACATCCATTTCGTATCAAAGCGATGACTGAATTACTCAAAGATTTAAGCACGGATTTCAACGAGGCTGAGATGCCTTTACGTCAAGTCATCATCAACACCCACTCCCCAGTCTTGGTCGGCAATCTGTTACAATGGCAAAACGACCTTAATGTCAGCATTTGGTACGCGCAAATGAGAACGATTATTTCAGATATTAATGGTGAGAGGCTTAAAATGAATATTACTAAAATCAGTCCAGTTACCAAAGGTCCACCACAACAAATGGCATTGGAATTTTCTGAACAAGAACGAAAACTTACTTTAGCCACAGTGAAAGAATATCTACAAACGATCGATTTTGAAAAACTCCATTTAGGCCATTAACGATGACATTCGTATTGGCAGGGTTGTTTACGGAAGGTAGCACAGATGTTCGTTTTTTAGAAAGTATTGTCAAGAAAACACTTGACGCACTGGCTGTTGACTGTAAGGGACAAATAGAAACTGAACTTAAGGTCATCCAGATTGACAAAATCGGTTTAGGATTTGTTGAACAAGTGCTGGAGGCTTCCAAGAAAGGAAAACATGAATATGGTATTACCCTGATTTGTTTACATACGGATGCCGATGATGCCACTCACCAAAGGGCGTTTGAGACTAAAATAATTCCTGCCGAAAATGCTTTAAGAGGAAAAAATGAACAGGAATATTGCAAAATCGCTGTACCCATCGTGCCGGTTCAAATGACCGAAGCCTGGATGTTAGCAGACAAAGAGTTATTAAAAAACGAACTTGGTACTAACAAATCAAATAGTGATTTAGGCATTCAGCGAGAATCTGAAACTATTGCGGACCCCAAAGATACTATAAAAAATGCTATTCGCATTGCTAAAGAAAGCTCAACTAAAAGGAAACGTAGGAAAGGTTTAGATATTTCGGAGTTATATCAAATCATT
The DNA here is from genome assembly GCA_022729575.1 of Thiomargarita sp. Lineage (GTDB taxonomy): Bacteria > Pseudomonadota > Gammaproteobacteria > Beggiatoales > Beggiatoaceae > JAABRD01. The sequence continues at coordinate 21,810 of DZAL01000022.1, read as the reverse complement.
GGTCAAAAACTAGAGTTAAGCAAGTTAGAGGGAATCTCTTCTTATCAAGAGTTTAAAAAAAACCTGAGAAATGCCTTTAAACAGTTAAATTTATTGTGTTAAAACAACATAAGGTATCTCTAAGCAGGAATCAAAGTTAAATTTTAATTGTTAATTTCAATCAAGTGAGATTTGCTATACAAAACTGTGCCGTTTAACTTTCCTAAACCTTGAAGGTTTAGGAAAGTGGTTTAAGTCCTACCGTTAAAGAAATTGACCCTCTTCCTTCATTCAAATCAAGTATATGCACGAACTATCCGTATGCCAATCTCTCCTCAATCAAGTAGAAAAATTAGCCCGCCAGCATCAAGCGCATCAAGTAGCCAGCATTAAAGTCCAAATCGGTCCACTGTCTGGAGTCGTTCCCGAATTATTGGCTCACGCTTTCCAGATAGCTTGCGCTGACACGTTGGCGGCTTCGGCGGAATTGATTTTAGAAACTTTACCGATTCGTGTCCATTGTCAAATTTGTGGCGCTGATAGCGAAGCCACGCCCAATCAACTAATTTGTGGCGTTTGTGGTGATTGGCACACTCAATTACTTAGTGGTGATGAAATGTTACTGTTGAGTGTGGAATTATTAACGGAATGAGGGGACAGAGCGATTTGACCCCAGATTTGACCACTTTTTGAAAGTTGTCAAATCTAAATCTACTTCTGTGCCACACTGAGCGATTTGACCCCAGATTTGACAACTTTTTGAAAGTTGTCAAATCTAAATCTACTTCTGTGCCACACTGCCGGCACTGGTGCCACCATAATTATGAATGGCGGTGATAATTCGGTCCTCAATTCTATCGGCACCTGTGTAGCCGCACTGATTTTGATTCTCAAACAGTGCATACGCAAATAATTGACCCGTGTGACTGGCTACGTAGCCCGCTAAGGTGCTCACACCACTCAAACTGCCAGTTTTAGCGCGAATTTGACCGTGCGCCGGCGAATTAGATAATCGATTAGACAATACGCCATAAGCTCCCATCACTCGTAATGATGCTAGAAAATCTGGACCTGTATCAAAACGCGGATACATGGCGGCTAACAAATCAGTCATGGCTTTGGCGGTAAACCGATTCTTTCTGGATAACCCAGAGCCATCCACTAAAGTAAGATTTTGAGTATCAATCCGTAATAACCGGAGAAAATCCATACTTAATCTCAAACCTTCCGCATGAGACCCTGGTGCCCCATAACGGTCGGCGGCTATGGTCTTAATAATTTGTTCGGCGGTAAAATTATTAGAATAAGTATTTAAATCTTTTAAAATCAAAGATAAAGAAGAGGAAGTATGATTATATAATTCAGTCCCAACGACTGGGGTAGAGGTTATTTGAATGCTACCATTCATTTTCACCCCGGCTTGTTGCAAAAAAGCCCGGAAAGTTTCGGCCGCATAACGAGTCGGATTGTTCACGCTTAAATATACTACTTGTTCTTTAGCGCCCACCGGTAAGCTGCCACGTACATAAATTTCTTCTGCCACCCCGTCACTCATAGCACTCGCTTGATTAGCCAGGCTCTCGTGATTTCGGCTTACCGATATGGTATATCTACCGCCTCGTGTCGTTTTGCCCAAATTTTGCGCTTGAATATAAGTTTGAGCTGGATCTAGCGATATGTTTAAGGGTGCCCCCACGGCAACGCCAGGGGAAACATAGACCGCAATCGTATTAAAGTTAATAGAAAACGGACTTAACTTAGCATCATAAGCACGTTGAGTAGTCCCCTCATCATCCCAAGCCGGAGCTCGGTCATAACCGTCAAAAAAATGGGTATCAATCACTAAATTACCGGTGATTTCATTCACCCCACTGGCTTTAATTCGGGTCGCAATGGACCATAATTGCTCGGACGACAATTTTGGGTCGCCTCCACCACGCACCACTAAATCACCTTGAATGACTCGACCTATCCTTTTTCCAGTATATAAAAATTGAGTGGTAAAGCGATACTCTGGCCCCAAATAATGCAAAGCGGTAGCGGTAGTAATAATTTTCATGATGGAAGCAGGTAACAAAGGTGTCTGCACATTACGAGAATAAATGACTTTACCTTCAGGTACTTGTACCACACTCACTGCGGTTTGATTAGAATTTAAGCATCGTGATTTCAGTGCCTCATCAATTTCTGTTGTCAATGCCGAATTGATTTGAGAAGAAACTGAGGTCGTTATCATCATTAATACGCTTAAACTGACACTACGCCAGGAAGACTGAGATATATTTAACATATTGCGAAAAATGACTCCTTTTTAGTTGAAAATCATATAAATTCAAAAAATTAAAATTAAAAATGCCCTTTTTCTTCAATGACAGCATGTATCATGCCATTATTTCCATAATAAAATCTAATAACCAAGCTATCTCATTAAATAATAATATCTTTTCAGTATTCTAAGATTCATTGGAGATACCTAAGTCTTTATTATACTCGGTTTACCTAATATTTATTATACCTTGATTTAATCAATCCGTTACGTTTTAATATAAGTTGTTATTTTTACATTAAATAATCGCAAAAACTGACTTAGATTATAGTAAAACATAATTTTTTAATGATTTTAATGGCCAATTATTTGCAGAGTAATTCACTGACTTACCTTACGCACTTTTAATTCAACCGTGCGTAAGGTGAAATTATAACTAGCAGGCACTATCATTCTAAATCCTACTAAATCCTAAATTAAGTTTGACAACCTTTTTTGCGAACAATGCCATTATGTTAGCAGCAGAATCACTTCAACTTCAATCAGAAATTACCCAATTACGCAGACAAGTGGAAGAGCTACAGCAAGCGAAAGTACGGCTGGAAAATTTGCTCTCTCATTCTTCTTCCTCTGGTGACCTCCCTTCCAATGTTTTTGAGGAGCCGTATTACTGTGAGAAATTATTGGAAGCGTTACCCATAGGAATTTTAATCGCCAAAACCAATGGTACCCCTTATTACGCTAATTCGTTAGCACAGCAACTGATGGGGCGAAAAATTGACAATTATTCCCATCCCGACCCACAGCCACCGATTGACACCGCCATGAGCATTGCGGAATGGCTAGGATGGCCACATTTATATCTGGCTGGCACCACTCAAACCTATCCGGTGGAGCGTCACCCGCTGATTCGGGCCTTAAACGGTGACAGGGTGTATGCGCATGACTTAGAAATACACCACGCCAATCAAATCACGTTACTAGAAATGTGGGCGGCACCGGTGAGCCAGCCACCACATACGCAATATGCAGTGGCCCTGTTTCAAGATATGACTTCACGAAAGCGTGCTGAAACCGAGCGACTGCAACTGATACAAGAAGAAGCGCAAGCCACTTTGTTAAAAATGCAAACTCAGTTACAGCGAGAAATTCGAGAGCGTGAATTGGCCGAAATGGCTTTACAAAAGGTTAATCAAGAGTTGGAAAAATTGGTCATTGTGGATCCGTTAACCCAATTGCCCAACCAATGTCGATTAAATCAATATTTCCAACAAGAATGGCGACGACTTATCCGCGATAAATTCCCGTTATCTTTAATAATTTGTAGCATTGACTATTTAGATAACTATACTCACTACTATGGTCTACCAGCGACCGAAAAATGTTTAAAAGAGGTTGCTCAATCGATTAGACGTGCGACGAAACGACCTTCAGATTTAGTAGCACGTTATAATAAAGGATTTGCGGCGGTGTTACCCAATACTAATGCAGATGGCGCAGTGCAAGTGGCGGCTGGAATGCGCTGGGAGGTAAAAATGCTCAAATTACTACATGAACATTCTCCTATTAACCATTATGTCACTTTAAGCGTTGGGGTATCGAGTGTCATACCGTCGTCAAACAGTTCCCCAGAAGAACTAATCACAGCGGCCGAAGAAGCCTTGCTGGAAGCACAACAAAAAGGTCGGAATCGGGTTGAATGTAAAGAGCATTGGTCAACCTAAGTTTCCTAAGCCTTCCAGGCTTAGGAAACTTTGACCTTTGATAACCCATTGAATTTCAATACCTCTATTAGCTTAGATCGACTATCTGAATTTCATTTCTTCTCGTTTCCAGGCATTGGCCCACTGCTATTAAGTTAAGGAATTTCACAGCCGGCTAGAGTCCCACTGCCATTAAGTTAAGGAATCCCCCGGTCAGGTTTTAACCTTGAAGGTCTGGTTTTAGACCTTCAAGGTGTCTTTGGCAGGCTTAACTTAATGGCATTGCGGCTAGAGTCCAAATCTTCAGCACCGCCGGCTGGAGTCCAAATCTTCAGCTTTGGACATGGGTTTGCCAAATCTGAAGATTTGGACTCCAGGCTTAATTTAATGGCATTGAAGTGTTAGCATGGAAATGCTGGCTGGACGCACCAGCGTCCCTTTCCCGCAACGTTGGCGCTCACTCCAACCTACAACTCTGGCGGAGTAGTTGATTTAATCAATAAAATATGATAAAAGTCCAAATCTTTAGATTACACTACTTTTTTTAATAAGCGCCACTAACAATATTTCCATGAATAACAACCAAACCTATTTCCTTAAACTTGAATCAATTATCATCACAGTCAGTCTGTTCATTTTAATTTGGCTATCCTCACTTTACTTTGGCGCCCCAGTATCCAGTACCGAGTTAGACCAATCTTGGCTCCAGGGGTTGGGATATGCGTTTAAACAGCACTGGCAAGCCGGCATAGATTATGTATTTACCTTTGGCCCTTTGGGTTACTTGTCTCATCCCACCACACCTTATGACAGTGACTTGTTTTATCTCGTGGTCAGTTGGCAAATTATCAGCGGCTTCTGCTTTGCCCTGATTTTTCTTCTCATGGCTTCAACGTTACCCAGTAAAATCGATAAATTTATTTATTTCAGTTTAGTGGTGATTTTACTTTCAGCCTTCGCCTACGACGCACGCTATCATTTGGGAATGGTCGCCATCACCCTCTTACTTATTTCACGGTGGTCCGTTTTAAACACACAGCCCTTTTTTCGCGACTTATCAGTCGTGGCCTGGCTCTTATTTTTAGCCACTATTTCGCTCACCAAATTCTCCTATTTTATATTGATTCTGGCCGCCATTTTTAGTGTCAGCGTGGTAGTCGGTTGGCGCTCTTCACGACTGGCCGCTCTCCTCATTCCGATAACTTTTGGGGCAATGGTCATCGGAATTTGGCTGATGGCAGGACAATCTTTAACTAATTTGCCCACCTTTCTTCAAACTTCCCTAGCCATTACTAACGGTTATAGTGAAGCGATGGTCATTGGCTATAACCTAACTGAGATTAAATTGGCTATCGGTATTAGCTTGTTAATCACCGGCCTAACCATAACCTTTGCCTGGAGCAAGCCATTTCAATTAGAACGAGGACTCATTAGTAGTCTCATTCTGCTGGACTTATTTTTAGTCTGGAAAGCAGGATTTGTCCGACATGATACCCATTCTCTCATTTTCTTTACCGTAACTACGGTAATTCCTTTTTTAATTCAAATAGATAAAGAAAGAACTGCGGTTGCACAATGGATTTTCTATACCTTACGTTATTTGACTGTAGTGCTGGCGTTAGGCGGACTGTTATTTACAGGATTAGCGATTGACTATACTCCCCGAACTTTTATTGGCAACTGGAATCAACGCTTAGTCGACAATTATAAAATGCTTACTCACTTGACTCAGTATAAACAAAATCAAGATAAATTCGTGGTTGCGTCAAAACAGCAACATGACTTACCGAAAATCCGTGTTCAAGTTGGAAACGCCACAGTGGATACTTTTTCGTATGAACAAGGTGTGTTATTACTAAACGGTTTCAATTGGCAGCCGCGGCCGGTGTTCCAAAGTTATCTCGCTTACACACCTAGTTTACTCGCTCTCAACGGTAATTTTTTTGCTCAATCACGGGCCCCGGCTTTTGTGATATTCAAATTGCCAGAAATTGATTCACGATTTCCAATGGCCAGCGATAGCGAAGTGTTGAAAATTTTATTTCGTGATTATCAGCCCGTATTAGTGGAAAAAGGTTACCTGTTATTGCAACGGGCGCCACGAGGTCAAGGACGAGTAACGAATGGTCGGGTACTCTGGACTCATTCCGTAAAATTAAATGAAGAATTGGCAGTCAATCAGCAAGGTGAGAGTAAATCATCGTATTTAGTCAGTATCGACCTTCGCCAATCGTGGCTAGGACGGTTAGCCAAATTGTTCTATCGGCTCCCCATGGTGCGCTTGGAACTGGAAACGACAGCAGGTGAGCAATTGTCTTATCGTATTATTCCGCAAATGGTGCAAAATAGTTTTTTGCTTAATCCGTTGATACTTGACCAACATGATGTTATTAGATGGTACGATCAATTGGGCCTAAAACGAGTAGCGAAACTTCGCGTAGTGGTCATGCCAACTTGGTTGCATCGTTTTTTCCAACCCGCAGTGACGGTGACTGCTCACGAGTTCACCATTACTCCACCCGTGTTAGAGAGCACTATAGAACAGAAAATACCACGAAAACTTTATCCGATGCTACAGAGTAAACCGTATCAAGTGAGTATGCCGCATCAGGATATGTTAGAAGGGGGACAAAGTGTTTTAATGGTACATGCGCCAGGAGAAATACAATTTCGGGTGATGGCGGGGACGCATACTCTGAAAGGCCAATTTGGTCTGATCGAGAATGCTTACCAGAATAAGCAAATATGTCCTTATCTTAGTGATGGGATAGAATTTAAAGTGGTTCTTCAACCACTGGAGGGAGCACCGCAGATTCTGTTTAACCGCTTCCTAAATCCGCAAACGGTAATCACCGATAGAGGATTTCAAAAACTCCCAGACCTCTCGTTTACGGCGCCAGGCAAAGAGGCCATGTTGTTGTTACTGACACAACCAGGACCTGCGGATAATGCCCAATGTGATTGGTCATTTTGGCAAGGAATAAAAGTGGAATGAGTTAAAGTGATAACCTTTATTTACCCAAAACCGTTGAAAGTTTGAAACTCTCAACGGTTAATTTACCACCATTTCACTACTTCAGCAGTTTCACTTGAGTGACTAACTCCTGCTTAAATTGACTGAGAGTTTGACAACGCAACGTTTGTCGAAACAGTATTTTCAACACTTCGTGTTGCTGAATTTGCCGCAATTGGTCAGACAGCCGTTTCGGTACCGGGCCAAAACGTTCATCGAGCGCTTCCAGAACCATCTCTTGAGCTTCTTCAAGGAGTCCTTCAGCGTGTCCTTCGGCGCGACCTTCGGCGCGACCCTCGGTCCGCCCTTGGGTCCGCCCCTTCGCTAGAGCCATCTCGCGCATCTGACGCACTGCTACGGATTTACTTAAATCTAAATTTAACATAGTTCGAACCTCCTGATAAGTTAATTTCGAAAATCGATCGAGCACCAATAACCCGAGAATATTTAAAATTTTGGGCTGTTGACTGGCGGGAAATACTTGTTTGACTTGAGCTTGCCAGTCCGCACCTAATTCACTTCAGCAGTTTCACTTGAGTGACTAACTCCCGCTTAAACTGACTGAGAGTTTGACAACGCAACGCCTGTCGGTGTAAAGTTTTCAACACCTCGCGTTGCTGAATTTGCCGCAATTGGTCAGACAGCCGTTTCGGTACCGGGCCAAAACGTTCATCGAGCGCTTCCAGAACCATCTCTTGAGCTTCTTCAAGGAGTCCTTCAGCGTGTCCTTCGGCGCGACCTTCGGCGCGACCCTCGGTCCGCCCTTGGGTCCGCCCCTTCGCTAGAGCCATCTCGCGCATCTGACGCACTGCTACGGATTTACTTAAATCTAAATTTAACATAGTTCGAACCTCCTGATAAGTTAATTTCGAAAATCGATCGAGCACCAATAACCCGAGAATATTTAAAATTTTGGGCTGTTGACTGGCGGGAAATACTTGTTTGACTTGAGCTTGCCAGTCAGCACCTTTTTCTAACAACACGGTCTTGTCAGTGTCTTTGGCCACGGTAAACGGGGCTAAGACTACCAATTTAGGGTCAATCGCTAACAATTCCGCTTCGGTGTAATCCGTGAGTACGATTTCTTGCCAACAATCTTTCCATTGGCAGTGTCTTTTGGACGGCAAGGGGGCCAACGGTAACGCTACGGTTTGATACTTTTGGTCGGTAAAGACAATGGCCGCAGTAACCTCACCGTCGTACTCCTCCTGCAAGCAACTCCAAAAAATTTGGGTCGCCAGCCGATAGCGAATGAATTTATCTTCATAGCCTTGAAATTCGATAATGACTCGACCTTGGTCGCTTTGCAGAATCGGAATCCCTTCAATATCGGGTTGTAATTTCTTGTCTTTGAGCACGATCGCCCGGAAGCGATAATTGTCCGCTTGCTTCGCCGGCATTCCCAACAATTTCAAGAGGCTACTTCCACTAACAGTCATCAATTGGAAAAAGGCTTCGTCGGTGCCTAATTTGGGGTAGCGTAATTTCTTCTGTGGTTTCTTCGTCATGACCTGATTCACTTCAGCAATTTTACTTGAGTGACTAACTCCTGCTTAAACTGACTGAGAGTTTGACAACGCAACGTTTGTCGATGTAGAGTTTTCAACACCTCGTGTTGCTGAATTTGCCGGAGTTGGTCGGACAATCGTTTTGGTACCGGACCGAAACGCTCGTCAAGCGCTTCCAGAATCATCTCTTGAGCATCTTCAAGGAGTCCTTCAGCGTGTCCTTCGGATCGTCCCTCGGATCGTCCTTCGGCGCGTCCCTTGGCTAGAGCCATCTCGCGCATCTGACGCACTGCTACGGATTTACTTAAATCTAAAT